>JBQTJQ010000063.1:0-20907 GCA_052386975.1 Gammaproteobacteria bacterium
CCGCTCCGTGCCACGCCGGCGATGCGGTCGAGACACCTCTTCTGGAACGCCGCATCACCCGCGGCCAGTATCTCGTCGATCACAAGAATGTCCGGCTCCAGGTGCGCAGCCACGGCGAAGGCCAGCCGCAAGTACATGCCGCTCGAGTACCGCTTCACCGGCGTCTCGAGGAATGGCGCGACTTCGGCGAAGGCGACGATCGCGTCAAACTTGCGTTGGATATCGCGCCGCGACATGCCGAGGATTGCGCCGTTAAGGAATACGTTCTCGCGCCCCGTCAGGTCCGGATGGAAGCCGGTGCCGACGTCGAGCAGGCACGCCAACCGCCCGTGGAGCATGGCCCGCCCCCGAGTCGGCTCGGTGATGCGACTCAGTACCTTCAGCAGCGTGCTCTTGCCCGCGCCGTTCCGCCCGACGACACCAACGGCTTCGCCGCGCTGGACTTCGAAGTGCACGTCGCGCAGCGCCCAGAATTCAGCGGGCGGCGTCGGATCCGGCTTGTGGAAAGGCGCTGACAGGGCGCGCGCCAGCGCTTCTCGGAATGTGTCCAGGTGGGCCGCGCCCGCTCCGATCGCGTATTTTTTCGCGAGTCCCTCGACCCTGATCGCGGGGCTGCTCATGGTCAAACGATGTCGGCGAAGCGGCGCTGGACGCGCTCGAAGTACGCCACGCCGACGACGAACAGCATGATCGCGACGGCGACCGAAACCCCTAGCGACGCGACGTCTACCGGCCGGCCGACGAAGGCCGCGCGGAACGCCTCGATTAGGCCGGTCATCGGGTTCAGGTTCAGCAGCCAGCGCCAGTCCGTCGGCACCAGGCTCGCCGGATAAACGATCGGCGTGGCGAACATCCATACCTGCAGGACGAACGGAACCACGTGCCGCACGTCGCGGTATGACGCGGTCAGCGCGGCCAGGAACGTACCGATGCCGAGCGCGGCAAACACAAGCACGGCGAGCAGCGCGGGGAGCCAGAGGAGGTTTAACGTCCAGCCGAGACGGTAGTACGCCATCAGGCCAAGTAGGATCGTCAGCGCCACCAGAAAATCCACCAGCCACGAACCGACAGACGCGAGCGGAATAATCAGCCGCGGAAAGTAGACCTTGCTTATCAACTGGGCGGACGCGGCCACGGAATTGGCCGAACTCGTCAGGGCCGAACTGAAGAACACCCACGGTAACAGCGCGCTGTAAGCGAACAGCGGGTACGGGAGGCCGTCAGACGGCACCTTCGCGAGCCGGCCGAAGAAAATCGTGAAGACGACCATCAACAGCAGCGGTTGCAGGACCGCCCAAGCCATGCCAAGGCTGGTCTGCGCGTAGCGCACACGGACGTCGCGCTCGGTCAGCACCCACAACAGCTCGCGATAGGCCCACAACTCTTGGAAGTCCAGCGAGCGCCAGCCACGCGAGGGCTCGATGACCGTCACGTGGTCGTGACCGAAATATTGCTCGTGCAGGGGCCGCTCGGCGCTCACGCGAGTCCTCGGCGTTCGTCAAGGCGGCCTAGAAGACTCTGTACGTGGCGTCGGAATTCCGCAGCGGCGAACCGCTCTGCCCGCCGCGCATCCGGCCGCGGCGATCGCAGCGCGGCTTCGATCGCCGCCGCCAGCGCTCCTTCATCCTCGGGCGCGACCAGCGTGCCGATCGCGCCGTCGGCCAGCGGATCGGCGCTGCCGTCCCGGTTGCCGCCGATCACCGGCAGGCCGGTCGCGGCCGCTTCCAGGAACACGATGCCGAAGCCTTCCTTGGCGCTGGGCATGACAAACACGTCCGCGAGCCGGTAGTAGTCGATCAACTCACTATCACCCACGTGACCGGCGAAGTGCACGCGGTCGCCCAGCCCCAGGTCTTTCGCGACCTGTTCCAGCCGCGGACGATCGTCACCGTCGCCGGCGATGACGTAGTCCAGGTCGGCCAAGCGCGAGGCGACGGCGGCGAGCGACCGCAGCACGGTCTCGTGGCCCTTGTAGCGATCGCCACGGTCGATCCGCGATACCGTCAGCGCGACGCGCCGGTTCTCGACGCCCAGGCGCTTGGCCAGGTCCGACGGCCGGGATCCAGGCGTAAAGCGGGCGTCGACCGTGCATGGCAGCACGCGCACGCGATCCGCCTCCAGCTCACTCCATTCGAGGAACCGGGCGCGGGTATGGCGGCTGATCACCGTGACCAGTGTTGCGTGCTGCATCGCGCGCGCCCGCAGGAAGCCGGGCCGCTGCCAGGCCTCGATGCCGTACAACTGCACCCACAGCGGGATGCGCCGCAACCGCGCGATCACCGCCGCCACCGGCGCCAGGTGCAGGTGGCCGCACAGCACCAGGTGGTAGCGGCGGGTCGCGGCGCGCGCCAGTGCGTGCAGCGCGAAGCCCGCGCGCCCGCCACCGGCCGTGGCCTGTACTACCTTGGCCGGCGGCGCTTCCACCCGCCGTGGCGCGTGCCGGCACAGCACGTCCACGCGCCCGACCTCCGGCATGCGCGCGATCGCGCCGAGCAGGTCGCGGTTGAAACGCGCGATGCCGCCGTCGCCGCCGAAGGCGTCAGTCACCAGTGCGAGAACGTTCACGCGGTCGCGCCGAATCCGCGCAGCACTTCGCCGGCCCACGTCCGCGCCCACGGCGCCGGCGTGGCCTCGCGGCGCACGACGCGCCGCAGCCAGCGGTCGATCGGCGTGGTGAAACCGGTTTTGGACCGTGCCAGCAGTGCTCCGGGCAGCGGCGGTTGCGCCACCGCGGCCAGCACCGCCTTGCCGCTTACCGCCCCGCTGCGGATCCACGGCGCGAGGCTGCGCAGCAGCGCGTAGTCCACCAGCGGCGTGCGGACTTCGACCGAGTGCGCCATGGCGGCCCAGTCGGTGTCGCGCAGCAACTGGTTGCGCATGTACAGCTGCGATTCCAGTGCCGCCACGCGCGCATGGGGGTTGCCGGGATCCGGCGCCAGCGCTGCCTGCACGGGTCGCGCCCGTTCCAGCCGCCGCAGGCCCTCCTCGAGCACCTCGCGCGACAGCACCCCGCGCAGCTCGGACGGCAGGAACAGCCCGCGCTTGAGGAAGTAGGCGCCGGCATAGCTGCCGCCGTAGCGGACGATGCCGGGGAGCTTGGGCGCGGTCCGCGGCGCCAGCGGCCGCAGCAGCCACTCGGACGCGGCGCGCAGGCCGGGGATGCGCGAGGGCACGGCCATCCAGCGCACCCAGCCCGGGATGGTGCGGAACGAGGGGTAGCCGCCGAACAGCTCGTCGCCGCCCAGCCCGGACAGCGCGACCTTGAGCCCCTGCTCGCGCGCCGCCTTGGCGACGAACCAGCTGTTGATGCCGTCGATGGTGGGCTGGTCCATGGCCTCGAGGATGCGCGGCAGGTCGGCGGCGAACTCCTCGAACGACACGCGCCGCACGGTATGCCGTGCGCCGTAGTGCGCCGCCACCCGCGCGGCCAGGGGCGCTTCATCCAGCTCCGTGCCGCTGAACTCGTCGAAGGCCAGCGTGATCGCGTGGACGTCCGGGTAACCGGACTCGCGCATGAGCGCCAGCAAGGTGCCTGAATCCACGCCGGCCGACAGGAACACGCCGACCGGCACGTCGGCGACGAGGTGGTAGCGAACGGACTCCAGCAGCGCCTCGCGCACGGCGCTCGCCGCGTCGCCGCGCGCCGGCGCGGCGTCGGCCAGCGCGGCGGCGATCGAGGCGTGCGGCTGCGGCGCGCCGGCGCCGAGCCGATCCACCCACAGGAAGTGCCCGGCCGGCAGGGCGCGGATGCCGCGGTACAGCGTGAACGGCTCGGGCACGTGGCCCCACAGGTAGAAGCCGGTGACCCCGGCGGGATCCCGGGACCGGTCCACGCGGCCGGCCAGCAGCGCCTTGACCTGCGAGGCGGCGCGCAGGGTCCAGCCGTCGTCGGCGTAGTACAGCGGCTTGATGCCGTAGGGATCGCGGGCGAGCAGCAGCGCCTGCTTCGCGGCGTCCCACAGCACGAAGGCGTACATGCCGCGCAGCTCGGCAAACATGCCGGTGCCGCGGCTGCGGTACAGCTCGAGCAGTACTTCGGTGTCGGACTGCGTTCGGAAGCGCGCGCCCTCGCCTTCCAGCCGCGCGCGCAGTTCGCGGTAGTTGTAGATCTCGCCGTTGAAACTGACCACCAGGGCGCCGTCGTGGCTGGCCATGGGCCCCGCCGCCGCCGGGCTCAGGTCGATGACCGCGAGGCGCCGGTGGCCCAGGCCGACGCGGCCGCCCGCGTCCAGCCAGTCGGCCGCGCCATCGGGACCCCGGCTGGCCATGCGGTCGCGGATGCGAGCCAGCTCATCGCGATCGACCGGATTGGCCGCGTAGTGGTAGGCGTAAATGCCGGCAACGCCGCACATTTTTCAGGCCCGTTCAGGTTGGTGCGCCATCCGGGCAAGCCTAGCCCAGTCGGGGCAGTCCGGGGGACAACCCGCCCGGCTTGTGCTGAAATGCACGCACGTTGGGCCGTAATCGGATGGACATGGTGCGTTGGGGAGCCGGGTGCGCCGCCGTGTGCGTGGCGCTTGCGACAGGCGCGGGCGCGCAGGAAGGCTTCGACTCCGCGCGCTCGTCGGCGGAGCTGCGCGCCACCGGCGCGTTCATCGACAACTTCTACTACAACACCGGCACCGAGCCGCAGGAGTCCGCGATGGGCGTGCTGGTAACGCCGCGCGCGAGTTACAAGGCCACCAAGGGCCGCCTGGACATCCTGGCGATGCTCGAGGGCGAGTTTGCCGAGTGGGATACCGAGGGCCCTGACGGCTACGAGGACGTGCGCGCCGGCGCCAGTACCTCGTGGCTCGCCACGCGCCGCGGCCGCCTCGACCTGCGCGGCGGCTTCGAGCGCTCGCACGACCCGTTCGGCACCAACCGCACCGAGGACGCCACGGTCCGCGACCGCGAGCTCGACCTGTGGCACGCCCTGCAGGCCGGCCTGCTGTACCACTACGGCGCGCCGGAGGCCACGCTGAACACCGAGACCGGCCTGTCGATCGTGCGCAAGACCTACCAGACCAACGAAGCCGACACGCGCTTCCTCGATTTCGACGCCACCACGTTCCAGTACACGGTGTTCTACAACGTCACCGCCAAGACCGCGGTGTTGTTCGACTTCAAGCGCATCGACGTGCAGTTCGACGAGCCCTTCGGCGCCGTCGACGGCCGCTCGGGCAACGAGTACCGCGTGCGCACCGGCCTGCGCTGGCTCGCCACCGGCAAGACCTCCGGCGACCTGCGCATCGGCACGTACCGGCGCGACTTCGACCAGGTCGCGGCCGGCGACGAGGGCCTCGACTGGGAAGCCACGCTGAAGTGGGCGCCGCGCGCGCGCTCGCTGCTCGAGCTTGAGGCGGCCCGCAACTCGCAGGAGAGCTACCGCTCCGACACCAACGTCAACATCACGCGCGCGACGACGCTGCGCTGGAAGCAGTACTGGGGCGTGCGCCTCGGCAGCAACCTCAGCGCCACGCACGCCAACACGGAGTTCGTCGGCCTCGGCCGGAAGGACACTCTCTATAATGTGCGCCTGGGCCTGGACTACATGCTGACCCGGTCCCTCTCGGCAGTCATGTCGGCGGATTCCTTCACGCGCACCTCGAATGTTCCCAACGACGAGTTCGATCGTTTCAGCCTCTACGCCGGAGTCCGGCTGGAGTACTAGCGTTCGCGCGCTCGCGGCCCTGGCCCTCGCCATGCTCGCCGCCTGCCAGGCCCCCAACAAGCCAACCCCGGTCGCGCCGGCGCCCGACCTGTCGGCCTATCGCCTCGGCATCGGCGACCGCGTGCGCGTCAGCGTGTTCGGCGAGGCCGACCTCTCGCTGGACGCGGACATCGACGCCACCGGGCACCTCAGTTACCCGCTGCTGGGCAGCGTCCCGGCCCAGAAAAAGACCGCCGCCGAACTGTCCCGCGAGCTCGCCGCCGGGCTGGCCAACGGCTACCTGGTCAACCCGGACGTGCGCGTCACCGTCATCCAGTACCGGCCGTTCTACGTCACCGGCCAGGTCAACCGCGCGGGCGCCTACCCTTACACCGCCGGGCTCACCGTGGAAAAGGCGCTGGCGCTGGCCGGCGGCCTGACCCGCCTGGCCTCGGAGCGCGGCATCTACCGGCTGCCGGAGGACGCCCCGACCAGCGCGCGCCGGCGCGCGCGGATGGACGACCCGGTCCTGCCGGGCGACACGCTGGTGGTCGAGGAGGGCCTGTTCTGAGCCGGCGTATGCTGCGCGCATGAACCAGCAACTGCCGGCGGGCGCCGTGCCCGAAGCCGGCGGGCTTCAGCTGATGGACATGCTGCGGCTCGTCAACCACTACCGCTGGCAACTGCTGGCGTTGTCGGCGCTGTTCGCCGTGCTGGGCACGGTCGCCGCGTTCTCGGCGACGCCGATCTACCGCGCCACGCTGGTGGTGATGATCGAGAGCCAGGCCGAGCGCGTCGCGCCGGTGCAGGACGTCTACGACCCGGGCTTCAGCAGCTACGAGTACTACGGCACGCAGATGGAGCTGCTGCGCTCGCGCGAACTGATCGGGCGCGTGGTGGACCGCCTCGGCCTCGCGCCGACCGAGCCGCAGCCCGCGCCGCCGAAGTCGCTGCTGCGGCGCCTGCTCGGCCTGCAGTGGCTGCCGTTCCTGGGAGATGACGAGGCGGCGCCCGAGATGGTCCCCGCCGTGCGGTTGCGCGAAGCCGCCGTCGGCAAGGTGCTGGCGCAGATGAAAGTCGAGCTGCTGCCGCGCACACAGCTGGTGCGCGTGTCGGTGGAGTCGCCGAGCCCGACCGAGGCCGCGGCCCTGGCCAATGCCGTGGGCGAGACCTACGTCGAGAGCGGCCTCGACTCGCGCTTCGAGGCCACCGAGCGCGCCACGCGCTGGCTGACGCAGCGCCTCGCCGACCTGCGCGTCAAGCTGGAAACCTCCGAGCGCGCGCTGCAGGCCTATCGCGACAAGCACCAACTGGTGAACGTCGGCGGCTCGCGCGGGCTGTACGAGGAGGAGATCACCGACAACGCACGGCGGCTGCGCGAGGCGCAGAACAAGAAGGCCCAGCTGGCCAGCTCGTACTGGAAGATCCAGCAGGCCGGCGACGACCCGCAGAAGCTCCAGGAAATCAGCTCGCTGCTGCTCGACGACCCGGTTCAGCGCGCCACCGAGAACCTGGTGCAGGCCGAACAGGCGGTGAAGCAGCTGCAGGAACGCTACGGCGAGAAGCATCCGCAGATGGCCACGGCGCAGGCGCGGCTCGAGGCCGCGCGGCGCGCGTACCACGAGGCGCTGCGCCTCGCCGCCAACGGCGTCAAGGCCGAGTACGAGATCGCGACCGAGACCGAGCGCGCGCTACTGAACGTGGTCGAGTCCGGCCGCAGCCAGATCCGCAAGCTCGACGAGCGCGACTACGAGCTGACCGCGCTCGAACGCGACGTGCAGGCCAGCCGCGAGCTGTACGACGTGTTCCTGAAACGCTACAAGGAAACCGATACCGCGACGCGCTACGACCACTTCAACGCGCGCATCGTCGACCCGGCCGTGGTGCCGGCCGCGCCGTTCAAGCCGAATCGCCAGCGCATGGTGCTGAACTGGACATTGGGCGGCCTGCTGCTCGGGCTCGGGCTGATCGCGCTGCGTCACGTGCTGAGCGAGACCGTGCGCTCGCTCGAGCAGCTCGAGCAGGCCACGCAGCTGCCGGTGCTGAGCCTGCTGCCGAAGGCGCCGTTCGCGGATCGCGCCGCCGTGCCGGTGCTGTGCCTGGACGAGCCGCGCGCGCCATTCTCGGAGGGCGTGCGCAGCGTCCGCGCCTCGCTGTACCTGTCCGACGTGGACAAGCGCATGAAGCGGATCCTGTTCACGTCGGCGCTCGCCGGCGGGGGCAAGACCTCGGTGGCCGCCGGCTTCGCGGTGACGCTGGGCCAGATGGAGAAGGTGCTGCTGGTCGAGACCGACCTGCGCGCGCCGGTGCTGAAGAAGGTGTTCGGCATCGATGCCGGCGCGCCGGGGCTGGTCGAAGTGCTGACGCACGAGGTCAAGCTGGAGCAGGCGCTGTTCCGCCATGCCGCCAGCGGCGTCCACGTGCTGCCGGTGGCCGCGATCCCGCCCAACCCGGCGGAGGTCATCGCCTCGGCCGCGTTGCACAAGCTCATCGCCGAGCTGGCGGGGCGCTTCGACCGCATCGTGTTCGACTCGGCGCCGTGCCACGCCGGCAGCGACACCTTCGTGCTGGCGAACCAGATGGACGCGGTGGTGCTGGTGATCCACGCCACCCAGACCGGCATGCGCGCCGTCCAGGGCGCGGTCAAGCAGCTGCGCGCGGCGCAGGCGCCGCTGCTGGGGCACGTCCTGAACCAGGTGGACCCGCGCGGCGTGCACGGCTACGGCGCGCACGCTTACGGCTATGGGTACGGCTACGGGTATGGCTACGGCCATGGCGCGCGCCCCGGCGGCACGTGACGCCTAAGCCGGCGCTCGCCGGCGCGGCGCTGCTGCTGCTGCTGCTGCTCAACCTCCTCGCGCTCGCCGGCGCGACCTACCACCGTTTCGCCGAACAGCGCCTCGACTTGCTGCCCGACGAGCGCGCCACACGCGCCGCCGCGCACGCCGCCGCGCTGGCGCCCTGGTCGGCCCCATACCGCGCGCTGCAGGGCTGGATCCACGGCGAGTCCGGCGACTTCGCGGCGGCTGACGCGGCCTACGTCGGCGCACTGCGGCTCGCGCCGGCCGACGCGCTGCTGTGGGCCGAGTACGCGCAGGCGCTCGGGCGCAACCGCATGTTCGACCAGCGGCTGGCGCTGGCCACGCGGCGCGCGCTGGAACTGGCGCCGGCGTCGCCCGCGGTGCGCCAGGGCGTGGCCTACATGGGGCTGGGCTGGTGGCGCTTCGGCGACGCGGAGCTGCGCGAGTTGTGGCGACAGAGCCTGCGCTGGGAGCTGGACCACAATCGCGACGCGTTCCTCCACGCGCTGGGGCGCGACGGCCACAAGCGCGTGTTCTGCGCCAGCCACGCCGCCGAGCTCGGCGAGGAGTCCTGGTGCCGCCTGCCATGACCGGGCCCGTTCGCGCGGCGCTGGCCGGCGACGGCTGGATCTTCCTCGCCCTGGCGGCGTTGCTGGTCTGGCTGCCGATGCCGTGGGGCAGCCGCCCGGCAGCGGCGATGGCCTTCCTCGGCGTGGCCGCCGCCGCGCTGGCGCTGGCGCGGCTCGCGCTCGCGGCGTCAGGCCGGCTGCCGCTGCCCGAGCTGACCGGCGCGGCGCGCGCCGCATTGGCGCTGTGGCTGGCCTGGGTCGCGTGGATCGCACTGCAGATGGCGCCGCTGCCAGCGCCACTGTTGTCGCTGCTGTCGCCGCGCGCGGCCGAGGCGCACGCGGCCATGGACGCGCTGGCGCCGGACGCGGCCCTGAACACCACCAGCCTGCTGCCCGGCACCACCTTCGAGCACTGGCTGCTGAGCCTGGCCCTGCTCGCGCTGTTCTGGCTGGTGCTGGCGACCACGGCGCGCCAGCGCCCGCGCCAGCGCTGGCTGCTGCTGGCGCTGCTGCTGTCGGGCCTGGGCCAGGCGCTGTACGCCATCGTCATGACGCTGTCCGGCTGGGAGCTCGGCGCCTTCCTCGAGCCCAAGACCCACGGCCTCGGCTACGCCACCGGCACCTTCGTCAACAAGAACCACTTCGCCGCCTACCTCGGCCTGGCGCTCGCCGCCGGCGTGGCGCTGGTGCTGGCGGACCTGCGGCCGAAACCCTGGGTCGGCTGGCGCGGTGCGCTCGACGGCCTCGCCGAGCTGGCGCTCTCCCCGCGCTTCCGCGTGCGCGTCGCGCTCGCCGTGATCGTCATCGCGCTGGTGCTGACGCGCTCGCGCATGGGCAACGGCGCGTTCTTCACCGCGCTGGCCGTGTGCGGCGGCACGTACGTCCTGCTGCGCCACCGGCGTTTCTTCGCGACGAGCCTGGTGTTGTTCACCAGCATCTTCGTCATCGACCTGTGGATCGTCAGCGACCGCTACGGACTGGAGAAGCTGGCGCAGCGCATCGAGGAAACCAGCGTCGAAACGGAAGGGCGGGCCGAGGTGCTGCCCGAGATGGCGCCGCTGGTGCGCCCGTACGCGCTGACCGGCTCCGGGCTCGGCACCTTCGCGGCGGCCTACTCGCCCGCGCGCACCGACCGCATCAAGCAGTACTACAACCACGCCCACAACGACCACCTCGAATTCCTGATCGAGGCCGGCGTGGCCGGTTACGCCCTGCTGGCGGCGCTGGCCGGGCTGGTGCTGGTCCACGGCCTGCGCGTGGTGAGGCGCCGCAACGACCCCATGGCCTGCGCGCTCGGCTTTGCCGGCGGCATGGCCGTGGTAGTTGCCGCGCTCAATGGCCTGACCGACTTCTCGCTGCGCGTGCCCGCGGTCTCGGCGACGCTGGTGTGCCTGGCGGCGGTGGCGCTGGGCTGCTCGGCGGAACCGACCGCCGGCCGCAATGCAGACTTGCCGTCCCGACTGGAGTAGATTCGACCCCATGAAACCCGTCGCCGCCGTGCTCGCATCCGTCGTGGTCCTCGCCCTGCCCACCTTGGCCACCGCCAGCGGCGCCGTGGTTGCCGTCGAGGGCAAGGCGGCGGTCGAGCGCGGCCAGCAGACGCTGAACGTGGTCGAGGCGCTGCCGGTGCAGGCGGGCGACACACTGACGGTGCGCGCCCAGAGCAAGGTGCAGCTGCAGTTCGACGACGATTCGCTGTTCGCGGTGCCCGGCGCCGCCGTGCTGCGCGTGGACGCGTTCGACCTGCCCAAGAAGGGCGCGCCGGGCCCGGGCCGCGCCGTGTACACGCTGGTGGACGGCGGCCTGCGCACCATCACCGGCCGCATCAGCAAGAACGCGCAGGACGTCTACGAACTGCACACCGACCTCGCCACGGTGACCGTCAAGGGCTCGGCCTACGCCGCGGTGCGCTGCCGCAAGGCCTGCGCCGGCGCCAAGCCTGGGCTCTACGTGCGCGACGACAAGGGCCAGGTCACGGTGGCCAACGACGCCGGCAAGCTGGTGCTGCGGCCGGGCGACGTGGGCTTCGTCGAGTCGCCGCAGTCGCTGCCGCAGCGCGTGCAGACCTCGCCGTTCCTCGACCCGGTGTTCGCCGCCAGCCTGACTTTCGACGATCAGATCGAGGGCGCCGGCGATCGCCGGCGCATCGAGCAGGAGCCCCCGGTCAGCCCGTAGCCGCCGTCGGGGCGCGCCGTCCGAGCCTGGCGACCAGGGCATACAGCACGCAGTACAGCGCCACGAAGCCGTAGGCCTGCGCCAGCAGGAACGACGTCGAGTCGTGGTGCGCCACCGCGACCGCCACCATCGCGCCCTGCACCGCCCAGAACGGCAGCGCCGTCGCGGCGTTGCGTCCGCCGAGCAGCCGGTAGACCAGGGAATGAAGGTGGAGCGCATCCGGCGCACCGACCGGCGCGTGCTGGAACGCCGCGCGGCGCAGCATCGAGAACAGCGTCTCCCACACCGGGTAGACCACCAGCACCAGCGGGAACCACGGCGAGACTTCCGTGTGCCCGCCGACCAGCTGCGCCGACAGGATCGCCAGCGTGGTGCCGAGCAGGTAGGCGCCGCCGTCGCCGAGGAAGATCTTCCCGAGCGGCCAGTTGAGCAGCAGGAATCCGGCGTACGCGCCGGCCGCCGCATAGCCGACCGACGCGAGCTGTGCGTCGCCGACGCCTTGCGCCACGTAAGCCAGCCCAAGCAAGGCCAGCACGCCGATGCCGGCCGACAGGCCGTGGTAGCCGTCGATGATGTTCATCGCGTGCGCGAGGCCGGCGACGGCGAGCAGCGTGCCGGCCAGCGACAGCGGCCAGCGCGAGAAGGCGGCGTCGAGCCAGGCCACGTCCGAGCGGTACAGGTTGGCGTCGAGCCACACGAACGCGATCGCCGCCGACACCAGCGTCGTCAACAGGCGCGCCCACGGCGGGATCCGGCGCGTCAGGTCCTCGGCGAAGCCGCCGAGGAAGGCCGGCAACAGCGCGGCGACCATGATCCACAGGAACGGCGCGGTGACGCCGGTGAACGTGCCGGCGATGCTGGCCGCGAGCAGGCCGCACACGACCGCGAGGCCGCCGATGCGCGGCGTCGTTTCCGTGTGCACCTTCTGCGGCAGGCCTCCGGGCAGGTCGCCCGTCACGGACAGGTGCAGCGCGCGGTAGCGCACGATCAGGAACGCGGCGAGCGCGGCACCCAGGGCGGCGGCGAGGAACAGGTCCATGTGGTGAGTCTTCCAAATTGACGCTACCCCCGCCAGCCCATACCATTCGCGTCCCCCGCCGCCCCGTAAAACAGATTTCCGGACGGTTAGCTCAGCGGTAGAGCATCGCTTTCACACGGCGGGGGTCGCAGGTTCGAGCCCTGCACCGTCCACCAGTCCCGAAGCCCCGGATCGTTCGCGACCCGGGGCTTTTTGTTGCCCGCCCGCGCCTGCGTCGCAGGTAAACTCCCCGCGCCATGACCCCGGTATTCCTCCTCGCCACGCTGCTGGCCCTCGCCGCGGGCCCGGTCCTGTATGCCGCCGCGCGCCGCAGCGCGCGGACGCTGGCCTTCCTCGACGGCTTCGTGCTGGTCAGCATCGCCGGCCTGGTCGTGCTCGAGGTGGTGCCGGGCACGTTCATGGAAGGCGGGCCGTGGAGCCTCGCCTTCCTGCTGGCCGGGCTGTTCGGCCCGACGTTGCTGGAGCGGCTGTTCCGCCAGGCCGAGCGCCAGGCCCACATCGGCGCGCTGCTGCTGGCGATCGGCGGCCTGGTGTTCCATGCACTGGCCGACGGCGTTGCGCTCGCCCCCGCCCCCGGCGAGAACTGGGCGCTGCCGGCGGCGGTCGTGGTGCACAGCCTGCCGGTGGGCATGGCGGTGTGGTGGCTGTTGGCCCCGAACTTCGGGGCTGGACCGCCCGCGCTCGCGCTGCTGGCGATGGGCGTTGGCACGATCGTCGGGTATCGCTACGGCGTGCCGGTCAGCGAAATGCTCGGGGCCCAGGCCTGGGCCTGGTTCCAGAGCCTGGTCGCCGGCACGTTGCTGCACGTGATCTTCGGCCGGCCCCACCTGCACGGCGCCGAGGATCCCATGCATGCCCACGTCGAGCAGCGGCCGCACGCCTCGGTGGCGCCGTTCGAGGGCCTGGGCAACCTGCTCGCGCTGGTCGCGCTGGTCGTGATCAGCCTGATCCACGCCTCCGCGGCGGCGCCGTCGGCCGTGTTCGCGCGGTTCATGGAGCTGGCGCTGGAAAGCGCGCCGGCGCTGCTGCTCGCCTACGTGATCGGCGGCTTCCTGTTCGGCGAGCTGCCCGACGGGCTGCTGCGCTGGCTGTCCACCGGCGGGCGCCTGTCGCAGGCGCTGCGCGGCACCGCGATCGGCCTGCCGCTGCCCTTGTGCAGCTGCAGCGCGCTGCCGCTGTATCACTCACTGTCGCGGCGCGGTGTCGCGCCGGCCGCGGCGCTGGCCTTCCTGATCGCCGCGCCCGAGATCGGGCTCACCGCGCTGTTCGTGTCGCTGCCGCTGCTCGGCGTCGAGATGACGCTGGTGCGCGTCGGCGCCGCGGCGCTGCTGGCGGCGTTCGTCGGCTATGTCGTTTCTTCAAAGGTGTCAGACACCTTTGCTTCTGCCGACCCGCATCACTGTGAGCACGGAGCAAAGGTGTCTGACACCTTTGAAGCATCGCGCTGGCGCAGGGCGGCGCACGCCGGCTTGGTCGAACTGGTGGACGGCACCGCCTCGTGGATCATCCTCGGACTGGTGGTGGCGGCGGTGGCCGAGCCGCTGCTGATGCAGATGCTGTGGTCGCAGTGGCCGGACGTCGTGGAAGTCGTCGTGTTCGCGCTGATCGGCATGCCGGTGTTCGTCTGCGCCGCCGGCGCGACGCCGCTGATCGCGGTGTTCCTCGCCGCGGGCGTGTCGCCGGGCGCGGCGATCGCGTTCCTCCTGACCGGCCCGGCGACCAACGTTTCGACCTTCGGCGTGCTGCGCCAACTGCATGGCGCGCGCATGGCGTGGATCTTCTGCGTCGTCACCGCCGCCGGCGCGATTGGCCTCGGCATCGCGGTCAACGCCCTGCCGCCGGAGATCGCGCGCGACGTCGTGGTCGCGCACGAGGCGCCAAGCCTGCTCGAGCAGTTCAGCCTCGTGGCGCTGACGCTGCTGTACCTCGCTTCACTGCTGCGCCGCGGCGGGCGCGCGTTCCTCGCCGATCTCTACGACACGGGCCAGTCGGGGCGACCCGCCGAGGCGCACGCGCACTAACCCCCCAAAAAAGGGGACAGAACTATTTTTTGGAGAATTGGCGCCGTTTTGCCAGACCGGCATAGGATTCGGGCTACCCCACACAACAAGAACCGAGGGGTTCCCAAAATGCCGCGCTCACCCAGAGTCGTGCTCCCGGGCTTTCCGCACCACGTCGTCCATCGTGGACACAATCGTCGCGTTGTCTTTCAGGGGCCGGGCGACTACTCGAGTTATCTCGATTCGCTCAAAGAGCTCACACCGATGTTCCGCGTAAGGGTCCAGGCCTACTGCCTGATGCCCAACCACGTGCACTTGCTGCTCGAGCCTGAATCGATCGACGGCATGGCGCGGCTGATGAAGCGCCTGGCTGGCAGGCACACTGCGCGCATCAACCGGCGCGAGAACCTTACCGGCGGCCTATGGGAAGGCCGGTACTACTCGAGCGTCGTTTCACGGGATGCCTACTGGCAGGAGTGCCATCGCTACATTGAACTCAACCCGGTGAGGGCCGCCTTGGTGGCCGATCCCGAGAAGTATCGATGGTCCAGTTGCCGCTACCGGACGGGGTGCGAGACCGCGCCATGGCTGGACGTCGATCCCTGGTTCCTGGCATTGGGGGCGACGCCTTCCGAACGCTGGCAGGCCTACCGGGACTTCCTGCAACAGGGAGTATCGGAAGACAGGGGCACAGAGATCCGCAACGCGGTTCACCGCGGGCAACCCACGGGCGTGGAGGAATTCGAGCGCGTGGTCGAACGTACCTTCGGCCGCCTGATAATCCGACGCGGGCCTGGCCGTCCCCGAAAGAAATAGTTCTGTCCCCTTTTTTTCTTCAGGTGCGGCTGGTGATCTTCATCGCCAGCTCGAGCGACTGCTCGTAGTTGAGCCGCGGATCCACGTTCGAGCGATAGGCCCGCTGCAGGTCTTCTTCCGACAAGTCGCGCGCGCCGCCGAGGCACTCGGTCACGTCCTCGCCGGTCAGCTCCAGGTGCACGCCGCCGAGGTGCGTGCCGCACTTCTCGTGGATCGCGAAAGCCTGCTCGAGCTCGGCGAGGATGTCGTCGAAGCGTCGCGTCTTGACGCCCGAGCGGGTGGACTGGGTGTTGCCGTGCATCGGATCGCACAGCCACAGCACGCGATGCCCGGAGGCCTGCACCGCCTCGACCAGCGGCGGCAGCTTGGCGGCGATGTCGCGCGCGCCCATGCGGTGGATGAAGCTCAGGCGCCCCGGCTCGCCGGCCGGGTTCAGCACTTCGCACAGGCGCAGCAGCCAGTCCGCCGTCATCGCCGGGCCGACCTTCACGGCAACGGGGTTGCGGATGCCGCGGCAATACTCGACGTGCGCGCCGTCGAGCGCGGCGGTGCGCATGCCGATCCACGGGAAATGCGTCGACAGGTTGTACCAGCCGTCGCTGCGCGGCACCTGGCGCGTGTGGGCCTGCTCGTAATACAGCAGCAGGGCCTCGTGCGAGGTGTAGAACTCCACGCGCGTGAAGTCGCCGATCGGCGTGCCGGCCAGCGTCTCCATGAAGCGCACCGAGCCGCCGATCGAGTCGACGATCTTCTGATACTGCTCCGCCAGCGGCGCGTGGTGCACCCACGACAGGTCCCAGTACTCCGGGTGGTGCAGGTCGGCAAAGCCGCCGTCCATCAGGCCGCGCACGAAGTTCACCGTCATCGCCGAGCGCGAGTGCCCTTCGATCAGGCGCGCCGGCGACGGCGTGCGCGCCTCGCGCGTGAACTCGGCGCCGTTGACCAGGTCGCCGCGGTAGGCCGGCAGGGTCATGCCGTCGCGGGTCTCGGTGTCGATCGAGCGCGGCTTGGCGTACTGCCCGGCGAAGCGGCCGACGCGCACGACGGGTTTTTTCAACCCGTGCACCAGCACCCGCGACATCTGCAGCAGCACCTTGAGCCGGTTGGTGATCAGCTCGGGCCGGCAGTCGTCGAAGCTCTCCGCGCAGTCGCCGCCCTGCAGCACGAAGCGCCGGCCCTCCTGCGCCTCGGCCAGGTGCTGCTTGAGCGCGTTGACCTCGAAGGAGGTCACCAGCGGCGGCAGGTGCGCCAGCTGGTCGAGCGCATCGGCCAGCGCCCGGCGGTCCGGGTAGCCGGGCTGCTGGTCGGCGGGCCGGGCCTGCCAGGAATCGGGGCGCCAGTTGGCGGGAGGGTTGGCGATCATCGGGTTGCGATTGTATCCCGCCCCCCTTGAACGCCGAGGCCACATCCCCATCTAGGGCGTACGGCAGCCAACGACCTGCCAACAAGGAGGCCTGTGACATGACTTTTCACCTGACGCGGTACGAGCCCTGGTCCCTGCACCGGGCCTTCATCCACGAGTGCAACCGGATGCTCGAGCGCAACGGCGCGGGCGACGAATCCACCTCGGCGACCGCCGAGTGGGCGCCGGCCGTGGACATCGAGGAGCACGCGGACCGCTACGTCCTGCGCGCCGACGTGCCGGGCGTGGACCCGAACGCGATCGAGATCACGCTCGAGAAGGGCGTGCTGACGCTGTCGGGCTCGCGCGAGCGGGCGGTCGAGCAGAACGGCGTCGAGTCGCGCCGCACCGAGCGCCTCACCGGCCGCTTCCTGCGCCGCTTCACGCTGCCGGAGTCGGTCGACGCCGAGAACGTGAAGGCCAGCGGCAAGCATGGTGTGCTCGAGATCGTGATCCCGAAGCGCGAGGCCGCCAAGCCGCGCAAGATCAGCGTCAACAGCTAAGCTGTCATCCCGAGCGCAGCGAGGGATCCTGCTTTAATCGGCAAGATCCCTGTGCGCGGGCGCGGATTGCCACCGGCAATCCGCGAAGAATTCCCGCGCACCTGCGCTCCTCGGGATGACACGCTCGATGGAATACAAGGACTACTACAAGATCCTCGGTGTCGGCCGCGACGCATCGGCGGACGACATCAAGCGCGCCTATCGCAAGCTCGCGCGCCAGTACCACCCCGACAAGAACAAGGCGCGCGGCGCCGAAGACAAGTTCAAGGAAGCCAACGAGGCCAACGAGGTCCTGTCGGACCCGAAGAAGCGCCGGGCCTACGACCAGCTCGGCGCCAACTGGAAGGCCGGGCAGCGCTTCACGCCCCCGCCCGGCTGGCAGACCTACACGCGCGGTGGCGGCTTCGGTGGCGGCGGTGGCGATTTCTCCGATTTCTTCTCGACGCTGTTCGGCGGCGGCGGCTTCGAGGATTTCCAGGGCGGCGGATTTTCGCCGCGCGGGGCGCAGGACCAGCGCGCGTCGCTGACGATCCAGCTGGAGGACTCGTTCCACGGCTCGCAGCGCACGCTGACGCTCGGCTCAGGCCGCAACCTCAGCGTGAAGATTCCCAAGGGCGTCACCGGCGGCCAGACCATCCGGCTCGCGGAGCAAGCACCCGGCGGCGGCGACCTGCTGCTCGAAGTGCAATTCGCGCCGCATCCGGAATTCCGGCTCGAGGGCCGCGACGTGCACGCGAATCTGCCGGTCGCGCCGTGGGAAGCCGCGCTGGGCGCGCGCGTGCCGGTGCGCACGCTCGGCGGGACCGTCGAGCTCAGCGTGCCGGAAGGCTCGCAGAGCGGGCGCAAGCTGCGCCTCAAGGCTCGCGGCCTGCCGGGCACGCCATCCGGCGACCAGATCGTGACGCTGGAGATCGTCACGCCGCCGGCGGCCGATGCCGGCGACCGCTCGTTCTATGGCGAGATGGCGCGGCGCTTCGACGGCTTCAAGCCGCGCGGCTGATCCGCCCGGGCGCCTGGTGATTCGCGAGCCGCTGTTCAAGCTCCTCGCCTGCCCGCGCCATCATCAGCCGTTGGCAGCGCGGGACGCGCAACTGGTGTGCGCCGCGGGTTGCGCGTTCCCCGTTGTGGACGGTGTCCCGGTGTTGTTGCTCGAAGAAGCCCCGCAGACCATCGGCCTTGCCCACGCCTCGCTCCGTCAGGCCCGTGGCGCGCGTGATGCCGACGGCCTGTACCTCGATTCGCTGGGAATCTCCGAATCACAGAAAGACGAGGCCCGCCGACTCGCGGCGCAATCTGGTTCCGTTGACGCAGTCGTGTCCTGCCTGATCGCCGCGACCAACGGCCTCGCCTACCGGGAACAGGTCGGGCGACTGAGCGAGTACCCGATCCCGCAACTGCCCTTGCCGCGCGGCGACGGCCAGTTGCTGCTCGACGTGGGCTGCAGCTGGGGCCGCTGGTGTGTCGCGGCCGCCCGCAAGGGCTACCGCGTCGTGGGCATCGACCCCTCGCTCGGCGCCGTCATGGCCGCGCGCCGCGTGGCCCGCCAGCTCGGCGTCGAGGCCGATTTCATCGCCGGCGACGCGCGCTTCCTGCCGCTATTGCCGTCGAGCGTGGATCGGGTGTTCTCGTACAGCGTGCTGCAGCACTTCGGTCGCGCCGATGCCGCGCAGGCGGTCGCCGAGATCGGCCGCGTGCTCAAGCACGGCGGCACGTCCACCGTGCAGATGCCGACGCGCTTCGGCCTGCGCTGCCTCTTCCACCAGCTGCGTCGCGGTTTCAGGGAAGGCCGGGACTTCGAGGTCCGCTACTGGACCCTGCCCGCGCTGCGGCGGCTGTTCGCGGCGGGGATCGGGCCGGCGCAGTTCGACGTGGATTGCTACTTCGGCATCGGCCTGCAGTATCCGGATCGCCGCTTCATGACGCCGCCGATGCGGGTCGTGGTCGCGCTATCCGAGGTGCTGCGCCGCGCGAGCCGGTGGTTGCGGCCGCTGCTGTGGGTGGCCGACAGCGTCTACGTCAGGGCAGGCCGGAGCCGAATCGGCCGGCCCAGCGCCGCGAGCGCGAACAGCAGCAGCATCGCGGGCGCCAGCGATCCGCCGCTGCCGTAGCCCCCACCCCCGCCGCCGCCTCCGCCGTAGCCGCCGGTGCCGTACGGGACGGTGACGGTGACGACCGCGGCATCCAGGTCGGTCCCGTCACTGGCTTCGTAGCCGAAGCTGTCGGTGCCGTAGTAACCGGGATCGGGCGTGTAGGTGAAAGAGCCATCGGCGTTCAGCGTCAGCGTGCCGTTCAGCGGATCGCTGGTCTTGGACGCGGCCAGCGTGTCGCCCGCGTCGGCGTCGGTGTCGGTGGCCAGCACGCCGGGCGCGGCAACCGTCAGCGCCTGGTTGATCGCCGTCGTATAGGCATCGTCGTTTGCGACCGGCGCCGCGGCCTGAGCGCCCGCGCACGCCGTCGCCAGCAGGCAACACAGCAGCGCGCGATCCAGTTCAGGCATGTGTGACTCCGCCCCCAATCTTACTCCTCAGAGCAACGGGCGGCGCCGCGCCCACGGCTGCGCCCGCTCGAGTTGCGCGGCGAGGCGGAACAGCAGGTCCTCGCGGCCGTGCGCGGCGATGAAGTGCGTGCCCAGCGGCAGGCCGTCGGCGGTCCAGTGCAGCGGCACCGACATTCCCGGCGCGCCGGTGAGGTTGCCGATCTGGGTGAACGGCACCCACTTGAGGTTCTCGCGCACCATCTGCTCGATCATCCCCGACCTCAGCACCAGGCCGGTGAGCCGCAACGCCATCAAGACCTTCAGCGCGACCCGCTGCCACGGCGGCGTCGCGATCTCGCCGACGCGCGCCGGCGGCATCGCCATGGTCGGCGTCATGAACAGGTCGTACTTCTGGTGGAACTCGCCGAGCTTGCGCGTGTACTCGTTCCAGCGCATGTAGCTCGCGACGTAGTCGCTGGCGCGGCTGGCGCGGCCGAACGCCGCCATCGCCAGCGTGTCGAGCTCGAAGCCGTCGTTGCCGCAGCCGGTCTGCTGCCTGACGGCGTCGACCGTGGCCGCGCAAGTCGCGAACCACATCAACACGAAGTCCTGCGCCAGCTGCATGCCGTTGACGTTGGGCTGCGCTTCCTCGACGTGGTGGCCGAGCGACTCGAGCAGCCTGGCCGCGTTGCGCACCGCGATCACCGCTTCCGGGTGCACGTCCGTGCCGATCGGCGAGGCCTGGGTGAAGCCGATCTTGAGCTTGCCGGGCTCGCGCGCGAGCTCGTCGAGATACGGGCGCTCGGGCGGCTCGATGCGGTACATCGAGCCGACCTCGGGGCCGTGCGTTGCATCGAGCATCGCCGCGCTGTCGCGCACCGAGCGCGTCAGCACGTGGTTCATCGCCGCGCCGTGCATGACTTCGCCCCAGGCCGGACCCCACGGCGTGCGGCCGCGGCCGGGCTTGAGCCCGAACAATCCACAGTGGCCGGCGGGCAGGCGGATCGAGCCGCCGCCGTCGTTGCCGCCCGCCATCGGCACGATCCCGGCGGCAACCGCCGCCGCGGAGCCGCCGCTCGACCCGCCCGGAATACGAGCGAGATTCCAGGGATTGCGTGTCGGACCCCAGGCGTCGGGCTCGGTGATGCCCTTGGAGCCGAACTCAGGCGTGTTGGTGCGCCCGAAGATCACCGTGCCGGCCTTGAGCCAGCGCTGCACGATCTCCGAATGCTCGGCCGCGGTGTAGTTCGCCGCCTTCAGCGCCTTGCAGCCGTAGGCGGTGCGCACGCCGGCGTATTCCTGGAACAGGTCCTTGGTCAGGAACGGCACGCCCGCGAAGGGTCCGGAAAGCTTTTCCTTCGCCCGCGCCCGGGCGATCTCATGCATCGGGATGATGATGGCGTTGAGCTTGCCGTTGACCGCCTCGGCGCGCGCAATCGCGGCTTCGAGCACTTCGGATGCGCTCACCTGCCCGCTGCGGACCA
Source organism: Gammaproteobacteria bacterium (assembly GCA_052386975.1). Classification (GTDB taxonomy): domain Bacteria; phylum Pseudomonadota; class Gammaproteobacteria; order Nevskiales; family Nevskiaceae; genus JACPFV01. The sequence continues at coordinate 20,898 of JBQTJQ010000063.1, forward strand.
GCGCAGCCAG
>JBQTJQ010000064.1:0-6297 GCA_052386975.1 Gammaproteobacteria bacterium
TCAGCTCACCTGCGACGGTCGGATGGCGGCTGAGCGATCGGCCCGGGGCCGGGGGGGGCCGGGCACGAAAGTAAAACGCCGCCGAACCCAGAGCCCCGGGCGGTAGCGGGCTGGCTAAAATTGAGGCCCCCCCGGGCCCGAACAAGCAGCAAGTCAGCGCTCGCGGCGCTTGGCTTCCTGCCAGAGGCGCTCCATCGCCATGAGGCGACGCGGATCGCCCTTGCGCGGCAATGAGCGCGCGTGCCGGATGACGAAGGCGTAGCGCCGCTCGAACTTGCGGATCGCGGCAGCGAGCGCGCGGCCGGCGTCGACCTTCAGGTGGCGCGAGACGTTGACCACCGCGAACAGCAGGTCGCCGAGCTCTTCGCGAGCCTTGGCGCGGTGGCGCGCCACGGCCTTCAGCTCCTTGATCTCCTCGTGCAGCTTGCGCCACAGCGCGGGATCGCCCTTCGACCAGTCGAAGCCGGTGCGCGCCGCGGAGCGCTGCACGCGGGCGGCGCGGCCCAGGGGCTCAGGCTTCCTTCGTTTCATTCGCCACCACCTTCTGCGACAGGTTCCACAGCATGCCGGCCGTGGCGCCCCAGATGCGGTGCTCGCCGTAGTTCAGCTCGAAGAACGGCAGGTTGACGCCGTCGCGCGAAAACACCTTGCGCTCGAAGTTGGCCGGCGCGATCACGAACTCCAGCGGCACTTCGAAAATCTCGGCCACCTCGCGCGCGCAGGGCTTCACCTCGGCCACGTCCTCCACCATGCCGACCACCGGCGTGACCAGGTAGCGCGTCACCGTCGGGTAGTCGTCGAGATAGCCGATCACCTCCACCGCCGCGGGCGGGATGCCGGCCTCCTCGAAGGCTTCGCGCTTGGCCGCGGCCGCGGCGGTCTCGTCATGCTCCTCGCGCCCGCCGCCGGGGAAGCTGACCTGGCCCTTGTGCGAGCGCAAGGATTCGCTGCGGCGCGTCAGCAGCACGCGCAAGCCGTCGCGGCGCTTCATCACCGGCACCAGCACGGACGCGGGCCGCAGGCTCTTGAACACCAGCGGCGGGATCAGCTTGTCGAGGTTCATCGGCAGCTCGATCGAGGCCAGCGGCCGCGGCGCCGCTTCGCTGGTCCCGGCCAGCGCGGCGCGCAGCGTGCGTTCGAGCGGCGTCATGGACTTAGTGTAATGTCCGGCCGCATGAGCCAAAAGGGATTCCTCGAGGCGCTGGGCGCCAATTTCCTGCAGGCGATCCCCCACGCGCGCGAATGCGGCATCGTGGTCGAGGCGCTGGACGACACCGGCGCGCGCGCCCGCATGCCGTGGCGTCCCGAGTGGCTCGGCGACACCGGGCGCGGCGTCTACCACACCGGCGTCGTCACCACCCTCGTCGATACGGTCAGCGGCCTGGCGGCGCTGGCCGGCGCCGGACGCTTCGAGATCATCGCCACGCTGGACCTGCGCATGGACTTCCTGCGCCCCGCCGCGCAGGGCAAGGACCTGCGCGTGCACGCATCCTGCTATCGCGTGACGCGCTCGATCACCTTCGTGCGCGCCTCGGCCTGGCAGGACGACGAGCAGGCGCCGGTCGCGGTCAGCCAGTCGACCTTCATGCGCGGCGCGCCAGGACCCAGGTGAGTCCCGAAACGACCGGCCCCGTGCCGGACCTCACCAGCGCGCGCCGCGCGGCCCGCGAACAGGGCGATTTCTCGCTGCTGCGGGCCCGCGTGCCCTACGCCGTTTTCCTCGACGTGCGAATCGCGCTCGACAACGGCACGCCACGCTTCCGCCTGCCGTTCCGGCAGTCGCTGATCGGCAACCCGGCGCTGCCCGCGCTGCACGGCGGCGCCGTGGCCGGCTTCATGGAGAACGCGGCGTTGCTGCACCTGCTGCTGCTGCTCGACGAGCGCAAGGTGCCCAAGGCCATCGATTTCTCGATCGACTACCTGCGCTCGGCCAGCGCGGCCGACGCGCACGCCGCCTGCGAGGTCGCGCGCCAGGGCCGGCGCGTGGCGCAAGTCCAGATCCGCTGTTGGCAGGATGAGCCGGGTCACCCCGGCCGCGCGCGCGAGGTCGCCCTGGGGCGCGGCCACTTCCTGCTCGGCGACGCGCCGGACCGGTAGCGGCGTGCCGACGGCCTGGCGCACGCTGCGTGAGCTCGATCGCGCGCTCGGCCGGCCGAAGGGCACGGCGTTCCGCGCCTTCAGGCGGCTCGAGGCGTCGTGGCGTGAAGGCCACGACTTCCGCGTGCTCCAGCCGGAGCGTGACGCGGCCGAGATCGAGGCGCTCCGCGCCGCCGGTCGCGTCTACGCCTCGAGCCGCACGGTCATCCTGATTTCCGAGGGCGCGGCGGCCCGGATTGGACCGTGATGTTCGTTGCCTCGCGCTGGGCCGGCGAGTACGATTCCAGTTCCCCGTTGCCGGTACCGGAGCGTCGCCATGGCTGCCGCCGTTGACCTGCTGAAGAGATTGCCGACCGCCTTTCAGCCGGACGCCGCGGGCGACACCGACTGCACCGTGCAGTTCAACATCTCCACGCCGATGCACATCGTCATCAAGAACGGCACCTGCGCCACCAGGGACGGCGCCTCGGCGTCGCCCGACGTGGCGATCACCATGGACGACGACGACCTGATCTCGCTGATGAAGGGCGAGCTCAACGGCATGACCGCGTTCATGACCGGCAAGCTCCAGCTCGAAGGCGACCTGATGCTGGCGCAGCGCATGTTCGGGTTCTTCGATTCCTCCAAGCTCTGAGAAATGGGGACAGAACTATTTTTGAGGCAGAAAATAGTTCTGTCCCCTTTTCGTTCGAGCTGAGGCGTCGCGACGGGCGCCTCGAGCTCGTCGCCCTGCACCACCCCGGTTACGGCGCGATCTGCGCCGACTGGACCTCGCCCGAGGTCCGCCGCCGCGTCCAGGGCGGCAGGCGCCAGCTGCTGGCGCGGGCCATCGGCCTGCACAAGGACCGCGATCTCACCGTGCTCGACGCCACCGCCGGGCTCGGCCGCGACGCCTTCACGCTGGCGGCTCTCGGCGCCCGCGTCACGCTGGCCGAGCGCAACGCCACCATCGCCGCCTTGCTGGCCGACGCGCGCGGGCGCGCGCTGGCGGACCCGGCGACGGCCGAGGCCGCCGCACGCACCGGGATCGTCTGTGCCGATGCGCGTAAGCTCATGGGCCCGACTGCGGAGTTCGACGTGGTCTACCTCGACCCGATGTATCCGGAGCGCGGCAAGGCGGCCCTCGCCAGGAAGGAGATGCAGTTGCTGCGCGAACTGACCGGCGGCGATGCCGACGCCGACGCGCTGCTGGCCGCGGCGAACGCGTGCCGCCGCATCGTGGTGAAGCGCCCGCGCGCGGCCCCGCCGCTGGCCGGCCGCGCACCCTCGCTCGCCCTCAGCGGCACCCAGGCCCGCTTCGACATCTACCTGACGGCAGCGCTGGCACCGTGAGGATCCTGACGCTGGTGCGCCACGCCAAGTCCTCGCGCGACTACCCCGAGCTGTCGGATTTCGAGCGACCGCTGAACCCGCGCGGTCGCAGGGAAGCGCCGGTCATCGCCGCGCGCCTGCGCAAGGCCGACGTCAAGCCGGACCTGCTGGTGTCGAGCCCGGCGACGCGCGCCATCGCCACCGCCCGGCTGTTCGCCGAGGAGCTCAACATGCACCTCGACGAGATCCTGCTGAATCCGCACATCTACGAGGCCTCGGCGTGGACCCTGCTGCACATCGTGCGCAGCCTGTCGCCCGAGTACGACGACGTGGTGGTGTTCGGCCACAACCCGGGCATCAGCAACTTCGCCAGGGACCTCGCCAAGGACTGCCCGTTCGACGAGATGCCGACCTGCGCGGCGGTGCGCATCGAGCTGCCGGCGCGCGGCTGGTCGCTGATCCAGCCCGGCAGCGGCAAGGTGCTGCGCTACGACGCGCCGGCGAAATGATCGCGCCTGAAGGCGCTCCTACATCGGCTTGAGGTGCCTGCGGTAGCGCGCCGCGTTCTGCACGTAGTGCTGCGCGTGGACCGTCAGCGCCGCGATCTCCTGCGGCGTCAGCGGCCGCACCACCTTGCCGGGCGAGCCCATCACCAGCGAGCCGTCGGGAATCTCCCTGCCCTCGGTGATCAGCGAGTTGGCGCCGATGATGCAGTTCCGGCCGACCTTGGCGCCGTTCAGGACCACCGACTTGATGCCGATCAGGCTGTTGTCGCCGATCTCGCAGCCGTGGAGCACGACCATGTGGCCGACGGTCACGTCGCGGCCGATGCGCAGCTTGATGCCGGGGTCGGTGTGCAGCACCGAGCCGTCCTGGATGTTGGTGTTCTCGCCGATGATGATGTCGTCGGTGTCGCCGCGCACCACGCAGTTGAACCAGACCGAGGCGTTGGCGTGCAGCGTGACCGACCCGATCACCACGGCGCTCTCGGCGATGAAATAATCCGCTCCCGGGAGCTTCGGGACCCGGCCCTCCAGGGTGTAGACCATGCGAACGACTCCACGACGGATAACGAGGCTGGCGCAGTGTACGTCAGCCCTCGCGCTGGCCTGCTTCACGCTGCTGGCCGCTTGCGGCGGCCAGGACGCGCCGCGCATCGCCCGGCTGGCGCCCGATGCCAAAGTGCTGGCCTTCGGTGACAGCCTCACCTGGGGCACCGGGGCCAATCCCGGCCAGAGCTACCCGGCCCAGTTGCAGCAGATCATCGGGCGCCCGGTGATCAACGCCGGCGTGCCCGGCGACACCACCGGCGGCGGCCGCGAGCGCCTGGCCGAGACCCTCGACGAGCACCAGCCCGCGCTGGTGATCCTGTGCCTGGGCGGCAACGACATGCTGCGCCAGGTCGGCCGCGGCGAGATGCGCGCCAACCTCGCGGCGATGATCGACGAGATCCGCGGCCGCGGCCTGCCGCTGGTGCTGCTCGGCGTTCCCGAGCCCAAGCTGCTGGTGATGTCGAGCGAGCCGATGTATGCCGAGTTGGCGCAGCAGTACCGCTTGCCGCTCGAGGACGAGGTATTCCCGGACGTGCTGGGCGACCGCGACCTCAAGTCGGACCAGATCCACGCCAACGCCCAAGGCTACCGCGTCGTGGCGGAGGCGGTCGCAAAACTCCTCAGAAAGGCCGGTGCGGTCTGAAGGCTCAGATCGCGCCCATCAGGTAGAGCGCCCTCCCGAGCGACATCTCTCCGGTCTGCTCGACCTGGCTGCGCGTGTAAGCGCGCCCCGCCATGCCGACGCAGCCTTCGGGCAGCTTGATGGTGGCGCCGGACTCTTGCGGGCATGTGGCAACCGTCGCGGCCTTCGGCGTCTCACCGGTGGTCGCCGACGGAGCCGGCACCGTGGCGCAGGCGCCGAGCAGCAGCGCCACTGACAAGCACAGGATTCTCGAGGTGTTCGCCATGACCTGCCTCCTTGCGGTCAACCCGGTGACCATTCTAGCGCCGAAGCGCCGCCTGTTCCTCCAGCGTCAGGGCCACCCGGTCGCGCAGGTAGGCCGGCGCCAGGGCGTCGGCCGAGAGCGTCCGGCCGGCGGCGAATTCGGGCAGCGCCAGCACCAGCGCGTCCTCCGCGTGCGGCAGCGCGGTGGCGTCCGTGCCGGTTTCTTCCAGCCCGGTTGCGGCCCGCAGTTCGGCCTCATATCGGCCCCAGCCGGTGCCGACCGCGCGCCAGCTCCCGGGTGGCAGGCGCGGCACCGTTGCGGCCGCGCCGACCTGGTCGGCCAGCATCGCCTCGACGCGCCCGTCGGCAGCGCGCCGGTAGGCACCGAAATAGACCTCGCTCATGCGGGCGTCGATCACCGCCGCCACCTGCCGGGCGCCTTCGAGCCGGATCGCGCGTTGCGCCAGCATCGCCAGCGACGACACGCCAACCACCGGCAGGTCGCGCGCCAGCGCCAGGCCTTTCACCACGCCCACGCCGATGCGCAGGCCGGCGAAGCTGCCCGGGCCGATGCCGCAGGCGATGCCGTCGACCTGCGCCAGCGTGCGGCCGCCCTCGGCCAGCAGCTGCTGCACCATCGGCAGCACGCGCCGGGTGTGCTCGCGCTGCATCGGCTCGAATAATTCCCGGGTCGCGCCGTCGATGCACAAGGCCACCGAGCAGGCCTCGGTCGCCGTGTCCACGGCAAGGAGTGTTTTCACGCCGCGGCCCGGATGCGGTCGAGCCAGGCGCGGGCTTCGTCGAGCGACGACACCTCCGGCATGGCCGGCAGGCTGTCCAGCACCGCGCGCCCGTAGCCGCGCGTGCGCAGCCGCGGATCGCACAGCACCAGCAGGCCGCGGTCGGCCGGGTCGCGGATCAGGCGGCCCACGCCCTGGCGCAGGGCCATGA
>JBQTJQ010000065.1:0-13935 GCA_052386975.1 Gammaproteobacteria bacterium
CCAGGAACGTCTCGCGCTCCTTGGCCGCGGTCACGGCGGGGTAGCTGGCGTCGTAGGGCAGCGACAGGCCCATCGCCTCGATGGCCGACGACATGGTGTTGGCGGTGTACATGCCGCCGCAGGCGCCGAAGCCCGGGCAGGCGTTGCGCTCGATGCCGTCGAAGTCCTCCTGCTTCATCTTGCCGGCGGTAAAGGCACCCACCGCCTCGAACGGCGAGACGATGGTCAACGCCTGCCCTTTCCAGTAACCCGGCTTGATGGTGCCGCCGTAACAGAAAATCCCGGGCACGTTGATGCGCAGCAGCGCCATCAGCGAGCCCGGCATGTTCTTGTCGCAGCCGCCCAGGCACAGCACGCCGTCCATGAACTGCGACTGCGCCGCGGTCTCGATGGCGTCGCAGATCACCTCGCGCGACACCAGCGAGTACTTCATGCCCTCGGTGCCCATCGAGATGCCGTCGGTGACGGTCGGGAAGCCGAAGGTCTGCGGCATCGCGCCGGCTTGCCGCACCGCGGCCTCGGCGCGCGCCGCCAGCGGCGCGAGCCCGGCGTTGCAGGGATTCATGGTCGAGGCGCCGCTGGCGATGCCGACCAGCGGCTTGTCGAAGTCGCGGTCAGTGAAGCCGACCGCGCGCAGCATGGCGCGGTTCGGCGAGCGGGCGATGCCGGCGGTGATGGTCTTGCTGCGGCGGTTCGGCGAGTCGGTCATGGCATTCGTCATGTAGGGCGGCATCCCATGCCGCCGTCGGCAATGGATTGCCGACCTACTTGGGCTGCACGATCCGCAGGTACGGCTTGAGCGTCTTGAAGCCCTGCGGGAACAGCGCCTTGGCCTCGTCGTCCTTGATCGCGGTCGGGATGATGGCCGGGTCGCCCGGCTTCCAGTTCACCGGCGTGGCCAGCTTCTGCTTCTCGTTGAGCTGCATCGCGTCGATCACGCGCAGCACTTCGTCGAAGTTGCGGCCGGCGCTCATCGGATAGATCAGCACCAGCTTGACCTTCTTGTCGCGGCCGATCACGAACACGTTGCGGACCGTTTGATTATCGGCGGCGGTGCGCTTGGAGGCGTCGCCGGAGACGGCGGCCGGCAGCATGCCGTAGAGCTTGGCGATGTGGAGCTCGGGATCGCCGATCATCGGGTAGTTGGGCGCCGTGCCCTGGGTCTCCTCGATGTCCCTGGCCCAGCGCGCGTGGTCGCCGACCGCGTCCACCGACAGGCCGATGATCTTCACGTCGCGACGGTCGAACTCGGGCTTGATCTTCGCCATGTAGCCGAGCTCGGTGGTGCACACCGGCGTGAAGTCCTTCGGGTGCGAGAACAGCACGCCCCAGGAATTGCCGAGCCACTCGTGGAAGCGGATCTTGCCGGCGGTCGTCTCGGCCTCGAAATCGGGCGCGGTGTCGTTCAGCGACAGTGTCATGGTCAACTCTCCACTCGGTCGGGGGCGCCCATCATGCCCCGTTTGCGGAGGCGATCAAGGACTGAGTTCAGGCCGGGACGACCCGCCCGGCGCGCGCCGGAAGCGCAGCATGTCCTCGGTCACGGCGCGCACGCGGTCCATGCGCGGCGGCTGGTCGAGCCGGTCGTAGTCGTGGCTGTACACCGGAAAGCCGCCGAACGGCGAGAACAGGGTGACGCGGTCGGGCTCGTACACGCCGGTGTCGTCGTAGTCCACCACCGCGACGAAGTCGCGCCGCCACGCAGTCTCGCGCAGCGGCAGGCCGAGGCTGTACGCGGAGGCCGGCGTGGTGCAGCCCAGCGCGTCGGTCAGGATGGTCGGCGCGATGTCGTTATGCGTGGTCATGTACCGCACCGCGCCGCCGCGCGCCCAGCCGCGCCCGCGCACCAGCAGCGGCACGTGCACCTGGTAGGGGCTGAAGTTGCCGTTGTGCCCCCAGTAGTTCTTGCCGGTGTCGTTGAATTCCTCGCCGTGGTCGCTGGTGACGATCAGCAGCGTGTCGTCGGCCAGCCCGCTGCGGTCCAGCGCGTCGATCACCTTGCCGACCTCGGAATCGACGAAGTGCAGCGCGTTGCGGTAGCGGTTCAGGTACGGGCGCTTGTCGAACCAGGGGCCGAGCGCGAGGTGGTTGACCTCTTCCCATGACGGCTCGAACGGCAGCGGGTAGTCGGCCGGGAAGTTGTAGGAGTGCACCGAGTTCAGCCACAGGAAGCCGAAGAACGGCCGCGCCGCGCGCGCCGGGTCGTACAGGAACTCGACCATGTCGGCGGTGACGCGCCGGTCGCGGTCCGCGGGCAGGTCGCCGGGCGTCTTCAGGCGCAGGCCGGCGATGCCGCTGAAGATGGTGCGGTCGAATTCCGGCGACACCAGCGGCGCGCTGCCGAGCACCTTCAGCTCGTAGCCCTGGCGGCGCAGCTCGGTCATCAGCACCGGCGGCGTCTGGTGGCCGAGCACCGGCCACCAGTAGTTGCCGGACAGGCCGTAGAAGATCGAGAAGATGCCGAAGCGCGTGACGTTGCCGCCGCTGACGTGGTGCTCGAAGCGCAGCGACTCGGGCACCAGCCTGGCGATCTGCGGCGTGAATTGCGGATCGAGGTGGTCGCTGCGCCAGGCGTCGACCACCACCAGCAGCACGTTCGGCGGCCGCTCGGCGGAGCATTGCAATGGCTGGCTGGGGTAGGCCAGCTCGCGATTGTTGAGGCTCGGCAGCGCCGGCCGCTGCCCGGCCGCGGCGAGATCGGTCACGCCCAGCCTGATCAACAGGCGCTTGGCGGTGAGCGGTCGGTAGAACGGGAAATTGCCGCTCTCCTGCGTGATGTTGGCCCGGTACGTCGCGTCGGCCCAGGCGTACCAGACGTTGGACCCGGTGAAGAGAACGGCCCACGCCAGCCACAGCGGCCGCGCCGCCGCGCGCCAGCCCTCGCCGAGGCGCAGGCACAGCGCGAACAGCGCGCCCTGCGCCGCGACGATCGCGAGCGCGGCGCCGGCCAGCAGCCAGGGCAGCGTGCCGGAGTAGACCAGGAAGGTCTCCTCGCCGGACCCGCCGGCCACCAGGCCCCAGACGTAAGGGCCCAGGTGCATGCGGTACTGCGCGAACACCACGGCGTCGGCGATCATCAGGCAGGTCGCGACGCCGCCGGCCAGCGCCGCGACGGTCCAGGGTCCCCACGGCATGGCGCGACGCGGCGCCAGCGCGACCGCCAGCGCCAGCGGCAGGCCGACCATGAGCAGCGCCAGCAACGGCCAGTGGACGATGCCGTTGAGCAGGCGGTAGGCGCCGGCCGTGGCATCCGCTGCCGGCTCGATCACGCCATTCCAGAACCACGACGTGACGAGCTTGAACAGCAGGGCGTTGACCAGCACGAACCAGCCCATGCCGCGCAGCAGCGAGGTTCGCGTGTGCATGAAGGGCCGCATTCTACGGGGTCACCGGAACCGCGCTACCGCGCCTTGTGTGCGGTGCAGGAAACGGCTCCACAAGCCGGCCGCCGCCACGGCCAGGCCGGCGATGAAGCCGAGCCAGACGCCGGCCGGGCCGACGCCCGCGCTGAAGGCCAGCGCCACCGCCAGCGGCAGGCCGACCAGCCAGTAGGCCGACACCGTGATCACCATCGGCAGCCGCGTGTCCTTGATGCCGCGCAGCGCGCCGTTGGCCGTGGCCTGGATGCAGTCGGCGAACTGGAACACCGCCGCGTAATACAGGAAGCCGACCGCCAGCGCCGAGACCGCGGCATCGTCGGTGTAGGCCGCAATGATCGCTTGCGGCAGCAGCGCCATCAGCGAGGCCGACACCACGGCGAAGCACGCGCCCATGCCGATGCCGGCCAGGCCGCGCAGGCGCACCGCCGCCGCATCGCCCGCGCCCGCGGCGGTGCCGACCCGCACCGTCGTCGCCATGCCGATCGACATCGGCACCATGAAGGTGATCGAGGCGAAGTTGATGGCGATCTGGTGCGCCGCGACCGCGGCGGTGCCGAAACGGGCCATCAGCAGCGCGCCGATCAGGAACAGCCAGGCCTCGGCGGTGATGATCAGCGCGATCGGCGCGCCCAGGCGCAGCACTTCCGCCGTCGCCGGGCCCGGCCGCCAATGGCCACGGCCGTAGAGCTCGAGCTCGCGCAGCCTAGGGTGCCAGCGGTACATCAGCGCGAACGCCGCGACCATGGCCGCGCCGGCGATGGCGGTGGCGACGCCGCAGCCGCGCGGGCCCAGCGCCGGCAGGCCCCAGGCGCCGTTGGCCAGGCCGTAGGCCAGCACCGCGTTGACCAGGAATCCGGCGAGGCCGGCCCACAGCGTCGCCCGCGTCTGGCCGTAGCCCTCGGCGGCGTTGCGCAGCGCGAAGAACAGCGCGAACGGCACCGCGCCGGGCGCGATCGCGTGCAGGTAATCCTCGGCATAGGCGCGCGTCACCGGCTCGAGCTCCAGCGCGTCGAGCACCGGGCCCATGACGGCGAGCAGCAGCACGGCCCAGGCCACGCCGAGCAGCGCCGCCAGCGTCAGCGCGCCGCGCAGGAACCGACCCGACTCGGCGGCCGGCCGGCCCGCGCCGAGGCGCTGGGCCACGATCGGCGACACCGCCATGAACAGGCCCCAGAACAGCACGAAGATCATGAACCAGAGATTGGTGCCGACCGCGACCGCGGCCAGCGGCGCGGCGCCGAGCCGTCCGGCGACGATGGTGTCGACCGTGCCCATGCTGATGAACAGCAGCTGCGCGGCCACCAGCGGCAGCGCCAGGCGCAGGTTGGCAAGGGCTTCCGCGCGCAGCGCGGGGCCGGGAAAAATTCGCATGACAATCAGCGCGGGAGCGCCGGAGCCGAAAGAGGGCCGCAGATTCTACCGGTAAGCCCTTGGCTTTCCTTGGGACTTGCGGCGCCGCGGATTTCTTGGGTCACCCGCCTCGCGAGGACTATAGTTTTCGCGGGTCCACGAGCCGGAGCACCGAACATGGGCATCGCCATCACGGTCCGCGATTACCTCGATGAAGCCGGCGTGGACTACAACCTGCTGCACCACCCCTACACCCCCAACAGCCGCAGCGCGGCCGATGCTGCCCGCATTCCCGCCGATCAGCTCGCCAAGCCGGTGTTGCTCGAGGATGACAAGGGATACCTGATGGCGGTGGTGCCGGCGTCGCGGCGCGTCGAACTGCAAAGCCTCGAGAAGCAGCTCGGCCGCCGGCTGGTGCTGGCGACCGAGCGCGAAGTGCAGGACCTGTTCTCGGACTGCAGCAAGGGCGCCGTGCCGGCGGTCGGCCAGGCCTACGGCCTCGACGTGGTGTGGGACGACTGCCTCGCCTCGTGCGCCGACGTCTACTTCGAGGCCGGCGACCACACCGACCTGGTGCACATGAGCGGCAAGGAATTCACCTTCCTGATGGGCCGCCGGCCGCACGGGGCCATCAGCGCGCCGGATATCCGGCATTGACGTCGGCAAAGGAATGCCGACCCACGTAGGGCGGCATTCCCATGCCGCCGTAATCACGACGCCGCGAGCAGCCTCGCGTTGCCGCCCACCGCGGCGGTGTTGATCGTGAGCGTGCGCTCGGTGACGAAGCGCAGCAGGTAATGCGGCCCGCCGGCCTTCGGGCCGGTGCCGGAAAGCCCTTCCCCGCCGAACGGCTGCACGCCGACCACCGCGCCGATCATGTTGCGGTTGATGTAGGTGTTGCCGACGCGCGCCACCGCCTGCACGCGCCGCCAGGTGGACTCGATGCGGCTGTGTACGCCGAGCGTGAGTCCGAACCCGCTGTGGTTGATCTGCTCGACCACTTTCTCGAGGTCCCTGGCGGCGTAGCGCACCACGTGCAGCATCGCGCCGAAATTCTCGGATTTCAGCTCCGACAGCGCGCCGATCTCGACCGCGCACGGCGCAAAATAGGTCCCGTGCTTCGCCGCCTCGGGCAGCGGCCGCTGGTCGATCAGGGTGCCGGTCTTCTTGATCGCGCTGGCGTGCTTCTCGAGGCGCTGCTGCGCCTCGGCATCGATCACCGGGCCGACGTCGGTGGACAGCAGCCCGGGATCGCCGATGACCAGCTCGGCCATCGCGCCCTTGAGCATGCCGATGACCTTGTCGGCGATCTCCTCCTGCAGGAACAGCACGCGCAGCGCCGAACAGCGCTGGCCGGCGGCGTTGAACGCGGAAGCAATCGTGTCCTTGACCACCTGCTCGGGCAGCGCCGAGGAATCCACGATCATGGCGTTCTGCCCGCCGGTCTCGGCGATCAGCGTGGCGATCGGGCCGTCGCGCGCGGCCAGCGCGCGGTTGATCAGGCGCGCCACCTCGACCGAGCCGGTGAAGGCCACGCCGGCGATGCTCGGATCGGCGGTCAGCGCGGCGCCGACGTCGCCCTCGCCCAGCACGCACTGGAGCACGTCGTCGGCAATGCCGGCCTCGCGCAGCAGCTGCACCATGCGCACCGCGACCAGGTTGGTCTGCTCGGCCGGCTTGGCGATCACGGTGTTGCCGGCCACCAGCGCCGCCGCCACCTGGCCGGCGAAGATCGCCAGCGGGAAATTCCACGGGCTGATGCAGACGAACACGCCGCGGCCGTGCAGCTGCAGCTCGTTGTATTCGCCGGTCGGGCCCGGCAGGGTCTCGGGCGCCGCGAGCAGCGCGCGCGCCTGCGCCGCGTAGTAGCGCAGGAAATCCACCGCCTCGCGCACTTCGGAGATCGAGTCGGGAATGGTCTTGCCGGCCTCGCGGATCAGCAGGTGCACGAACTCGGCACGGCGCGCCTCGAGCGCGTCGGCCGCCTTCGCCAGCGCGAGCGCGCGGGTCTTGGCCGGCGCGGCGCTCCAGCGCGGGAACGCCTTCAACGCCGCTTCGATCACCGCCGGCACCTGCCCCGCCGGCAGCGGCAGCCACTCGCCGACCGTGCGACGGTGGTCGGCCGGATCCTTGATCGGCCGGCCGCGCGCCTTTGCGTCCCTTGTAGGAGCGGCTTCAGCCGCGACCAGCGAGTGCGCGACACTCGTCGCGCCTGAAGGCGCTCCTACGGAGGCTTTCCGCAGCTGCTCCGCGAACGCTTTCATCCCCGGCTCATCGGCGAGGTTCAGGCCCGCCGAATTCTTGCGCGACGCGCCGTACAGGTCGGCGGGCATGGCGATGCCCGGGTTCGGGATCGGCGCCAGGCCCTGGGTCGCGGCGATCGGATCGGCCACCAGCTGCTCGGGCGGCACCGCCTCGTCGAAGATGCGGTTGACGAACGAGGTGTTGGCGCCGTTCTCGAGCAGGCGGCGCACCAGGTACGGCAGCAGGTCTTCGTGCGAGCCGACCGGCGAGTAGACCCGGCACGGAATCGGCAGGCCTGTCCCGAGTGACATCGAGGGATCCTCGCCGATCACCTCGTAAAGCGCCTCGCCCATGCCGTGCAGGCGCTGGAACTCGTAGCCCTCCGCGTCGCCGGCGTGGTCGCGGATGGCGGCGGCCGTGTGCGCGTTGTGCGTGGCGAACTGCGGGTAGAACACGTCCCGCGCCACCAGCAGCCGGCGCGCGCAGGCCAGGTACGACACGTCGGTGCTGACCTTGCGCGTGAACACCGGGTAGCCCGGCAGGCCTTGCTCCTGCGAGCGCTTGACCTCGGTGTCCCAGTACGCGCCCTTGACCAGCCGCACCGGGATGCGGCGGCCGACGGCGCGGCCGAGCGCCTCGAGCCACTCGAGCACGGGCACGGCGCGCTTCTGGAACGCCTGCACCGCCAGGCCGAAGCCGTCGTAGCCCGACAGCGCCTCGTCGCGGTAGGCCGCCTCGAACAGGTCGAGCGACAGCTCGAGCCGGTCGGCTTCCTCGGCATCGACGGTCAGGCCGATGTTCTCGCGCCGCGCGGCGCGCACCAGCTCGATCAGCACGGGCGTCAGCTCGGCGCGCACCCGCTCGGACTTGGCGAACTCGTAGCGCGGGTGCAGCGCCGAGAGCTTCACCGAGATGCCCGGTCGCTGCATCACCGGCGCGCCGTGCGGCACGTGCTTCCATATGCCGATGGCCTTGATCGCCATGTGGTACGCGGCGAGGTAACGCTTCGCATCGTCCGCGGTCAGCGCCGCTTCGCCGAGCATGTCGTACGAGTGCAGGTAGCGCTTCTGGTCCTTGGAGCGGGCGTTGCCCATCGCCTCGTCGATGGTCCGGCCCATGACGAACTGGTGGCCCATGAGCCGCATGGCCTGGCGCACCGCGAGGCGGATCACCGGATCGCTCGACTTGCCGACCAGCCTGGCGAGCGCCTTCTGGAAATTGCCGGTGGTGGACGGTGACAGCCGCACGATGCGGCCGGTGAGCATCAGGCCCCAGGTCGAGGCGTTGACGAACAGGGAATCGCTCTTGCCGAGGTGCGCGTCCCAGTCGGCGTCGGCCAGCTTGTCGGCGATGAGCTTCTCGGCGGTGGCGGCGTCAGGGATGCGCAGCAGCGCCTCGGCCAGGCACATCAGCAGCACGCCTTCCTCGCTCGACAGGTCGTACTCGCGCATGAAGGCGTCCAGCGGCGACTCCTTGTCGCGCAGCGCGCGCACCCTCTGGACCCAGCCGGCCGCGGTCGCCTGGATCGCCGCCGAGCGCTCCTCGGGAATCTGCGCGTCGGCCAGCAGGCGTTGCACCACGGCCGTCTCGTCGGCCAGCCAGGCGGCCGAAATCGCGGCGCGCAGGGCGTCGCGGTTCGGCGGCGGCGGGTCGAGCACGAAGGGCGTCGCGGGGACGGATTTCATAGGCGCGCATAGTATCCTTCCACCATGGCCAAGGACGTGCTGGTCGTGCTGGTGACCTGCCCACCGGACAAGGCCCAGGGCATCGCGCAGGCGCTGGTCGAGGAGCGCGTGGCGGCCTGCGTGAACCTGGTGCCGAGCCTGACCTCGGTGTACCGCTGGAAGGGCGAGGTGCACCAGGAAGGCGAGGCGCTGCTCCTGGTAAAGACCACCAAAGATCGGTTCGAGGCGCTCAAGCAGGCCGTGCTGAAGCACCATCCGTACGAGCTACCCGAGGTCATCGCCTTCACCGTGGACCGCGGGCACACGCCGTACCTGGATTGGGTGATCGAGTCCTCGCACTGACATGAAAAAACACTGGATGCCAGCTTTCGCTGGCATGACGTTGGCCCTGTGCTCCGTGGCCTCAGCCGGCGGCGACCCGCTGGGCCGCAAGAAACCCGACTTCCTGCCGGTGGACCAGGCCTTCGAGCTGCAGCCGCTGGTGTGGAAGGACGACGGCACGCTCGAAGTGTCCTGGCGCATCGCGCGCGAGTACTACCTGTACCGCGACAAGCTGAAGTTCACCGCGAAATCGCCGTCGTTGAAGCTCGGCAAGCCGGCGCTCCCGGCCTCGCTGCCGCACGAGGACGAGCACTTCGGCGTGACCCAGATCTACCGCGACAAGCTGGTCGTCACGTTGTCGTTCGGCAAGGAAGCCAAGGGCCCGGTCAGCGTGACGGTGGGTTACCAGGGCTGCGCCGACGCCGGCCTGTGCTACCCGCCGCAGACCCGCACCATCGAGGCCGGGAATTGACCCGACGCGAGATTCTCGGGCTGGTCCTGACGTGCGCGGTGGCCGCGGCGGCGGGCTTTGCCGGCTATCGCGCCTGGCAGCTGCACCTCGCCGCTGAAGCGGCCTCGGCGCGGCCCGACCTGGAGTTCCGCGACCTCGATGGCCAGCCGCACCGCCTGTCGGAGTGGAACGGCAAGCTGCTGCTGCTGAATTTCTGGGCCACCTGGTGCCCGCCGTGCGTGAAGGAGATTCCGCTGCTGGTGGAAGCGCAGAAGCAGCACGGCGCGCGCGGCCTGCAGGTCGTCGGCATCGCCATGGACGAGGTCGAGCCGGTGCGGATCTTCGCCGCGCGCATGAACATGAACTACCCGGTGATGGTGGGACAGGCCGACATCGCCCGGGCCATGGATGCGCTCGGCGACCAGCTCGGCGCGTTCCCGTTCTCGGTGCTGATCTCGCCGGACGGCCGCATTCTCGGCCGCAGCTCCGGCGATCTGTCGCGCGAAGAGATCACCGAATGGCTCGATAAGCACCTGCCAATCTCCCGCTAACGTGCCGCGATCAGCGGCGATCTATACATAAAAAGTCGGCTCTGGCACACTCTGCGGCCCACCCTTGGTTGCCCAGAGCCCGCGTGAGCGACCTTTTGCTGATCAACGGCCCGAATCTGAACCTGCTCGGCAGCCGTGAGCCCAAGCATTACGGGCAGAAAACGCTCGCGCAGATCGAGCTCGATCTCGCCTCCGAAGCCGATCGCCTCGGCCACCGCCTCGCCACCTACCAGAGCAACCACGAGGGCGAACTGGTGGACCGCGTGCACAAGGCCAAGGCCGACAACGTCGCCTTCATCCTGCTGAACCCGGGCGGCTACACCCACACCAGCGTCGCCCTGCGCGACGCCTTGCTCGCGGTCGGCATTCCCTTCATCGAGATCCACCTGTCGAACACCTACGCGCGGGAAGCCTTCCGCCGCCACTCGTATTTTTCCGACATCGCGCGCGGCGTGATCGTCGGCCTTGGCCCCCAGGGCTACCGCCTGGCATTGCAGGCGGCGCACGCCCAGCTCGCCGCGACTCACTAGAGAGGACCGCCTCATGGACCTGCGCAAGATCAAGACGCTGATCGACCTGCTCGAGCAGTCGGGCATCGCCGAACTCGAGGTCAAGGAGGGCGAGGAATCGGTGCGCATCGCGCGCCATCCGACCGGCGCGGCCGCGCCGTTCATGCATTACGCGCCGCCGCCGGCCCTGCCGGCCGCACCGGCCGCAGCGCCCGCCGCGGCGCCAGCGGCCATCGCCGCCCCGGCCGCCCCGTCCCCGCGCGGCCATGCGGTCAAGTCGCCGATGGTCGGCACGTTCTACCGCGCGGCGTCACCGGGGGCCAAGCCCTTCGTCGAAGTCGGCCAGACGGTCAAGCAGGGCCAGACCCTGTGCATCATCGAAGCGATGAAGATGCTGAACCAGATCGAGGCCGACAGCTCGGGCGTGGTCACGCAGATCCTGTCCGAGAACGGCCAGCCGGTGCAGTTCGACCAGACCCTGTTCATCATCGAGCCGGCGTAACGCCGTCATGTTCAACAAGATCCTGATTGCCAACCGCGGCGAGATCGCGCTGCGCATCCTGCGCACCTGCCGCGAGCTCGGCATCAAGACGGTCGCGGTCCACTCGACCGCCGACCGCGAGCTCAAGCACGTGCTGCTGGCCGACGAAGCCGTGTGCATCGGCCCGCCGCCCGCCGGCCAGAGCTACCTCAACATGGCCGCGATCATCAGCGCGGCCGAGGTCGCCCAGGTCGACGCCGTGCACCCGGGCTACGGTTTTCTCTCCGAGAACGCCGATTTCGCCGAAAGTGTCGAGAAGAGCGGCTTCACCTTCATCGGCCCGCGGCCCGAGACCATCCGCCTGATGGGCGGCAAGACCACCGCCAAGGCCGCGATGATCAAGGCCGGCATGCCGTGCGTGCCGGGCTCCGACGGCGTGCTGCCGGACGACGAGGCCGAGTGCCACGCCATCGCCGCGCGGGTCGGCTATCCGGTGCTGATCAAGGCCGCCTCGGGCGGCGGCGGACGCGGCATGCACGTGGTGCGCCAGGAACCCGAGCTGATCCAGAAGATCCAGCTGGCGCGGGTCGAGGCCGCCGCCGCGTTCAAGGACGGCAGCGTGTTCCTCGAGAAGTACCTGGAGACGCCGCGCCACGTCGAGGTGCAGGTGCTGGCCGACAGCCATGGCCACGTCCTGCACCTGGGCGAGCGCGACTGCTCGATGCAGCGGCGCAACCAGAAAGTCGTCGAGGAGTCCCCCGCCCCGCACATCACCCAGGCCCAGCGCGACGAGATCGGCACGATCTGCGTCGAGGCCTGCAGGCGCATCGGCTACCGCAGCGCCGGCACCATGGAGTTCCTCTACGACCAGGGCAAGTTCTACTTCATCGAGATGAACACGCGCATCCAGGTCGAGCACCCGGTGACCGAGCAGGTCACCGCGGTGGACCTGATCAAGGAGCAGATCCGCATCGCCGCCGGCGAGCACCTGGCCCTGCAGCAGGACCAGCTGCGGCCGCGCGGCCACGCCATCGAGTGCCGCATCAACGCCGAGGACCCGCGCCGCTTCACCCCGAGTCCCGGCACCGTGAACAAGTACCACACGCCCGGCGGCCTGGGCGTGCGCATCGACTCGCACCTGTACGCCGGCTACACCGTGCCGCCGAACTACGACTCGATGGTGGCCAAGCTGATCGTGCACGCGCCGAGCCGCGAGGCCGCGATCGAGCGCATGCAGGTGGCGCTGTCGGAGATGATCGTCGACGGCATCCGCACCAACATCCCGCTGCAGCGCCGCATCATGCAGGACAAGGTGTTCCGCGCCGGCAGGCACCACATCCACTACCTGGAAGAGATGCTGGCTGAGTGGGAATAGGCGCCGGGCTGGGCCTGTCTCGCTTCATGGCTCGCTCGATGCCGCGCTGCTCGCTCCGCCCAGTCTCCGCTCGCGACGCGCGGCACCCCACGCTTCGCTCGGGGCTCCGTCTCGCTGCGCTTTCACTTTCGCTCGCCAAGCCCAGCCCGGCGCATGATCGGCCGTAGCATGGCCCTCCCGCAGCTGGTCGTGCTGACCCTCCATCCGGAATTCGCGGAAGAGATCCTGCTCGCCCACGGCGCGCAGTCGGTGACCCAGGTCGACGCCGCCGACGACCCCGTGCTCGAGCCCGCGCCCGGTGCGACGCCGCTGTGGCCGCGCACGCGCACCATCGGCCTGTTCCCGCAGGAGTGCGATTTCGCGCCGGTGATCGCGGCGCTGCGCGACACGCTGCCCGACGGCGCCGCCGCGATCATCACCACGGCCGAGCTCGCCGAGCAGGACTGGGTGCGCATCTGGCTGCGCGACTGGCAGCCGCTGCGCTTCGGCCGCCAGCTGTGGGTCAGTCCGCGCGCCAAGGTCGGCGACGTCCGCGACCCGGGCGCGGTGATCGTGGCGCTCGATCCGGGACTGGCTTTCGGCACCGGCACGCATCCGAGCACCGCGCTGTGCCTGGAATGGCTGGCCGCGACGCCGCCGGCCGGGCGCAGCGTGCTCGACTTCGGTTGCGGCTCGGGCCTGCTCGCGATCGCGGCGCTGAAGCTGGGCGCCGCGCGCGCCACCGGCGTGGACATCGATCCGCAGGCGCTGCTGGCGACCCGCGAGAACGCGCTGGCCAACGGCGTCGCGGGCCGGCTGCGCGTGACCGCCGGCGCCGAGTTCGACGGCGCGGTGCACGAGGTGGTGCTGGCCAACATCCTGGCGCGGCCGCTGGTCGAGCTGGCGCCGCGGCTGTGCGCCGCGCTGGCGCCGGGCGGCGACATCGTGCTGGCCGGAATCCTCGACCACCAGGCCGCCGAGGTGGCGGACGCATTCGCGCCGTGGTGCGAGTGGCGCGCGCCGGCACGCCACGAGGGCTGGACCCGGCTTCACGGACGCAAACGCGGCTGACCTGCACAGGTTTTTGTGACGCGCAAGACTTGACACCGCTTGCGCGGTTTGCGAATGCGGATCGCGTCCTGTTTTTTTTCGCGGCGATGAGGGTATGATTGCCGCCCCGTCGCGACGGGGTTGGGGAAGGGATCATGTCCGCGCAAAAAACCACAGACAACACCAGGCCGCTGAGCCATTACGTCGCCCACAGCCTCGATGGCTTCTTCAAGGCGCTCAACGGCCACGCGCCGAAGGACCTGTACGGCATGGTCCTCGACCAGGTCGAGGCGCCGCTGCTGCGGGCCACGCTGAAGTACTGCGACGGCAACCAGTCGCGCGCCGCCTCGGTGCTGGGCCTGAACCGCGCCACGCTGCGCAAGAAGCTGCGCCACCACAAGATCAAAGAACAGCCCGGCGCGCGTGCCTGAACGCGCCGCAATGGCCGGGAGCATGAAGCGCGCGCTGCTCTCGGTCTCCGATAAAACCGGTCTCGTCGATTTCGCCCGCGGGCTCAAAGGGCTCGGCGTCGAGCTGCTGTCGACCGGCGGCACCCACA
>JBQTJQ010000066.1:0-5278 GCA_052386975.1 Gammaproteobacteria bacterium
GCGGGCGAAGGATCTTGCAGTAGACGTCAGACCGGGCGCAGCGAGGCAAGATCCTTCGCTGCGCTCGGGATGACACGAATTCGCTGTAACCAGATTACCGACGGAATTACCGAGAACACCATGTCCTACTCGTTCACCGAGAAGAAGCGCATCCGCAAGGACTTCCGCAAGCAGGTCGAGACGCTGGAAGTCCCGTACCTGCTGGCGACGCAGATCGATTCCTACCTGCAGTTCCTGCAGGCGGAGAAGGCGCCGGACAAGCGCGCCGAGCACGGCCTGCACGCCGCGTTCAAGTCGGTGTTCCCGATGCAGAGCTATTCGGGCAATGCGGCGCTCGAGTACGTCAGCTACCGGCTCGACGAGCCGGTGTTCGACGAGAAGGAGTGCCGCGTGCGCGGCATGACCTACGCCGCCCCGCTCAAGGTCAAGACCAAGCTGGTCATCTACGACCGTGAGTCGAAGGAAAAGAAGGTCAAGGAAATCCGCGAGCAGGAGGTCTACCTCGGCGAGCTGCCGCTGATGACCGAGCACGGCACCTTCATCGTCAACGGCACCGAGCGCGTCGTGGTGAGCCAGCTGCACCGCTCGCCGGGCGTGTTCTTCGACCACGATAAGGGAAAGACGCACAGTTCCGGCAAGTTGCTGTACTCCGCGCGAATCATTCCCTATCGCGGTTCCTGGCTCGATTTCGAGTTCGACCCCAAGGACAACCTGTTCGTCCGCATCGACCGGCGCCGCAAGCTGCCGGCCACCATCCTGCTGCGCGCGCTCGGCTACAACAACGAGCTGATGCTGGAGCTGTTCCACGAGCAGGACACCTACCGACTCAAGGATGACGGCGCCGAGCGCGAGCTGATCGCCGACCGCCTCAAGGGCGAGACCGCGCAGTTCGACATCGTCCACAAGGGCAAGGTGCTGGTCGAGGCCGGCAAGCGCATCACCGCGCGCCAGATCAAGCTGATCGCCGAGAGCGGCCTCAAGGCACTGCACGTGCCTGACACCTACCTGGTCGGCAAGGCGCTGGCCCGCGACCTCGTCAACAAGGACACCGGCGAAGTGATCGCGCCGGCGAACAGCGAGCTGACCGACACGCTGCTGGCCGCGTTCCGCAAGGCCGGCGTCAAGGAATTCAAGGTCCTGTACGTCAACGACCTGGACAAGGGGCCGTACGTCTCGACCACGCTGCAGATCGACCCGACCCGCACGCGCCTCGAGGCGCTGGTCGAGATCTACCGCATGATGCGCCCCGGCGAGCCGCCGACCAAGGACGCCGCCGAGACCCTGTTCAACGGGCTGTTCTTCTCGGGCGAGAAGTACGACCTGTCGGCGGTCGGCCGCATGAAGTTCAACCGCCGCCTGCGCAAGGAGTCGATGACCGGCGCCGCGGTGCTCTACGACGGCAAGTATTTTGCCTCGCCCGCCATGGCCAACGCCGAGAGCGCGAAGGAACTGCGCAAGCAGCTCGGCGACGCCTCCGACATCGTCGACGTGGTGCGCCAGATCATCGCCATCCGCAACGGTGAGGACGTCACCGACGACATCGACCACCTCGGCAACCGGCGCGTGCGCTCGGTCGGCGAGATGACCGAGAACGTGTTCCGCACCGGCCTGGTGCGCGTCGAGCGCGCGGTGCGCGAGCGGCTGGCGCTGGCCGAGGCCGAGAACCTGTTCCCGCAGGACCTGATCAACGCCAAGCCGGTCGGCGCGGCGATCAAGGAGTTCTTCGGGTCCTCGCAGCTGTCGCAGTTCATGGACCAGAACAATCCGCTGTCCGAGGTCACCCACAAGCGCCGCGTGTCGGCGCTCGGACCCGGCGGCCTGACGCGCGAGCGCGCGGGCTTCGAAGTCCGCGACGTGCACCCGACCCACTACGGCCGGGTGTGCCCGATCGAGACGCCGGAAGGCCCGAACATCGGCCTGATCAACTCGCTGGCCTGCTACGCCCGCACCAACGACTACGGCTTCCTCGAGACGCCGTACCGCAAGGTCGACGACGGCCGCGTGACCGACGACATCGAGTTCCTGTCGGCGATTGAAGAGGGCCGTTACGTCATCGCGCAGGCCAACTCGGAGCTCGACGCCAAGGGCAAGTTCAAGCAGGAGCTGATCTCGGTCCGCTTCCAGAACGAGTTCACGATGATGACGCCCGACAAGGTCCAGTACATGGACGTGTCGCCGCGCCAGATCGTGTCGGTCGCCGCCGCGCTGGTGCCGTTCCTCGAGCACGACGACGCCAACCGCGCGTTGATGGGCGCCAACATGCAGCGCCAGTCGGTGCCGACGCTGCGCAACGAGAAGCCGCTGGTCGGCACCGGCATCGAGCGCCGCGTGGCGATCGACTCCGGCGTCGCCATCACGGCGCGCCGCGGCGGCCTGGTCGACAAGGTCGATGCCTCGCGCATCGTGGTCCGCGTCAGCGACGAGGAAACCGTCGCCGGCGAGGCGGGCGTCGACATCTACAACATGATCAAGTACACGCGCTCCAACCAGAACACCTGCATCAACCAGAAGCCGCTGGTCAACGTGGGCGACATCGTCGCGCGCGGCGACGTGCTGGCCGACGGCCCGTCGACCGACATCGGCGAGCTGGCGCTGGGCCAGAACATGCTGGTCGCGTTCATGCCGTGGAACGGCTACAACTTCGAAGACTCGATCCTGATCAGCGAGCGCGTCGTCGAGGAAGACCGCTTCACCACGATCCACATCGAAGAGCTGACCTGCGTCGCGCGCGAGACCAAGCTCGGCCCCGAGGAGATCACGGCGGACATCCCGAACGTGAACGAGGCCGCGCTGCGCAAGCTCGACGAGGCCGGCATCGTGTTCATCGGCGCCGAGGTCAAGCAGGGCGACATCCTGGTCGGCAAGGTCACGCCCAAGGGCGAGACCCAGCTGACGCCGGAAGAGAAGCTGCTGCGCGCGATCTTCGGCGAGAAGGCGTCCGACGTTAAGGACACCTCGCTGCGCGTGCCGCCCGGCATGGACGGCACCGTCATCGACGTGCGCGTGTTCACGCGCGAGGGCATCAAGAAGGACAAGCGCGCCCTGTCGATCGAGGAGTACGAGCTGGCCGCGGTCAAGAAGGACTTCGGCGACCAGCTGCGCATCTTCGAGGACGACATCTTCGAGCGCGTGCGCAAGGCCCTGCACGGCAAGGTCGCCGACGGCGGCCCGAACAAGCTGCACAAGGGCGACCGCATCACCAACGAGTACCTCGACGAGCTGCCGCGCGAGAAGTGGTTCGAGATCCGCCTGCACAACGAGGAGAGCCAGCAGCAGCTGGAGGCCGCGCACAAGCAGCTGCGCCACCAGCGCGCCGAGTTCGACCGCAAGTTCGAGACCAAGAAGCGCAAGATCACGGCCGGCGACGAACTCGCCCCGGGTGTTCTGAAGATGGTCAAGGTGTACCTCGCGGTGAAGCGCCGCGTGCAGCCGGGCGACAAGATGGCCGGCCGCCACGGCAACAAGGGCGTGATCTCGCAGATCGTGCCGGTCGAGGACATGCCGCACATGGAAGACGGCACCCCGGTCGACATCGTGCTGAACCCGCTGGGCGTGCCGTCGCGCATGAACATCGGCCAGCTGCTGGAAGTCCATCTGGGCTGGGCCTGCAAGGGCATCGGCCGCAGGATCGACGAGATGCTGCAGCAGCAGAAGGCGACCGCCGATATCCGCAAGTTCATCGAGAAGGCCTACGCCACCGGCAAGAGCACGGTCGAGGAGGACATCGACTCGCTGACCGACGCCGAGGTGCTGGCGCTGGCGAAGAACCTCACGGGCGGCCTGCCGGTGTCGACGCCGGTGTTCGACGGCGCCGCGGAAGAGGAGATCAAGTCGCTGCTGAAGCTCGCCGGCCTGCCGGAAACGGGCCAGGCGATCCTGACCGACGGCCGCACCGGCGATCACTTCGCCCGCCCGGTCACGGTCGGCTACCTGTACATGCTGAAGCTGAACCACCTGGTCGACGACAAGATGCACGCGCGCTCGACCGGCCCGTACTCGCTCGTCACCCAGCAGCCTTTGGGCGGCAAAGCCCAGTTCGGCGGGCAACGATTTGGCGAAATGGAAGTCTGGGCGCTCGAGGCCTACGGCGCGGCGTACACGCTGCAGGAGATGTTGACCGTGAAATCGGACGACACCACCGGCCGCACGCGCATGTACAAGGCGATCGTCGACGGCGACCACCGCATGAATGCCGGCATGCCCGAGTCCTTCAACGTGCTGTTGAAGGAAATCCGGTCCATCGGCCTGAACATTGAGTTGGAGCAGAACCCGTGAAAGAACTGTTCAACCTGCTGCGCAGCCAGGACGAAGTCGAGGATTTCGACGCGATCCGCATCGGGCTGGCTTCGCCCGAGACGATCAAGTCGTGGTCGTTCGGCGAGGTCAAGAAGCCGGAGACCATCAACTACCGCACCTTCAAGCCGGAGCGTGACGGCCTGTTCTGCGCCAAGCTGTTCGGCCCGATCAAGGACTACGAGTGCCTGTGCGGCAAGTACAAGCGCCTGAAGCACCGCGGCGTGGTGTGCGAGAAGTGCGGCGTCGAAGTGACCGTCGCCAAGGTGCGCCGCGAGCGCATGGCGCACATCGAGCTGGCTTCGCCGGTTGCCCACATCTGGTTCCTGAAGTCGCTGCCGAGCCGCATTGGCCTGCTGCTGGACATGCCGCTGCGCGCCATCGAGCGCGTGCTGTACTTCGAAGCCCACATCGTGGTGGACCCGGGCCTGACGCCGCTCGAGAAGGGCACGCTGCTCACAGAAGAGGACTACCTCGCCGCGGTCGAGAAGTACGGCGATGACTTCGACGCCCGCATGGGTGCCGAGGCCGTGCGCGACCTGCTCAAGGCGATCGACCTGCCCAAGGAAACGCTCAAGATCCGCGAGGAGATCGGCAAGACCGGCTCCGACACCAAGATCAAGAAGCTCGGCAAGCGCCTCAAGCTGATCGAGTACTTCCTGTCGTCCGGCAACAAGCCGGAGTGGATGATCCTGACCAACCTGCCGGTGCTGCCGCCGGACCTGCGCCCGCTGGTGCCGCTCGACGGCGGCCGCTTCGCGACGTCGGACCTCAACGACCTGTACCGCCGCGTCATCAACCGCAACAACCGCCTCAAGCGCCTGCTCGAGCTGTCCGCGCCCGACATCATCGTGCGCAACGAGAAGCGCATGCTGCAGGAATCGGTGGACGCGCTGATCGACAACGGCCGCCGCGGCCGCGCGATCACCGGCACCAACAAGCGCCCGCTCAAGTCGCTCGCCGACATGATCAAGGGCAAGCAGGG
>JBQTJQ010000067.1:0-5453 GCA_052386975.1 Gammaproteobacteria bacterium
TGGAGGATCGCCTCTGGCAGGTCAGCTTCATGACCTACGACCTGGGATTCTTCGATCACCAGGCCGGGCGCGTCGAAAGCGCGCACAACCCCTTCGAGGCTAGAGTGTTACCTATGTCTCCGGAATAAAACGTTACCGATCTGTCCGGAACAGACCCTCATTTGATTGGCGGAGAGGGAGGGATTCGAACCCTCGATACGGCTTTGGACCGTATACACGCTTTCCAGGCGTGCTCCTTAAACCGCTCGGACACCTCTCCGGAAAAACTGGACCCCAGCTTGCGCCGGGGTGACGAGATCAGGGTGCCTTCTCCGCCGGCTTCGGCGCTTCCGGCAGCGGCGCCGGCATCACCGGGGGGATGTCGAGGCAGCGCACCCGCTCGTCACCGTCTTCGTCGACGTAGACCTCGCCGTAAGGCACGGCGGTGGCCGGCGCGGGCGGGATCTTCAGCGCCGACGGCGAGTCCTTCAGCTTGAGGCTTTCCGTGGACTGCACGACCGGCACGGAGGTCGCGTCCCGGTAGGCCTGCGTGCCGCTGCATTGCGACACGCTGGCGCAGCCGGCCAGGGCCAGCACGGGGATCAGGGTCAACAGCTTCAGTTGTTTCATCACAAGGCTCCGGCGGCGCGCATCGCGCCGCGCACGGTTTCGAAGTGTGCCTTATCCAGCGGCACCAGCGGCAGGCGGATGCCCGCGCCGATGCGTTTCATCTCGGACAAGGCCCACTTCACGGGGATGGGGTTGGGCTCCACGAACAGCTGCTTGTGCAGCCCTTGCAGCTTGAGGTCCAGCTCGGTTGCGAGCTTGCGGTTGCCGGCCAGCGCCGCCTTGCACATTTCGTGCATCAGGCGCGGCGCGACATTGGCGGTGACGGAGATGTCGCCCTTGCAGCCGAGCAGGATCGACTCGCAGGCGGTGGCATCGTCGCCCGACAGCAGCACGAAGTCCTTCGGCAGGCCCAGCGCCAGCAGTTCCTTGATGCGCGCGACCGTGCCATGCGCTTCCTTGAGGCCGGCGACGTGCGGCACCTGCGCCAGCCGCTTCACCGTGGCCGGTTGCAGGTCGCAGCCGGTGCGGCCGGGAACGTTGTACAGGATGATCGGGATGTCGACGGTCTCGGCGACCTTCCTGTAATGCCGGTACAGGCCCTCTTGCGGCGGCTTGTTGTAGTACGGCGTCACCATCAGGCAGGCCTGCGCGCCCGCGGCCTTGCCGGCCCTGGTCAATTCGATGGCTTCGGTCGTGGAGTTGGCGCCGGTCCCGGCGATCACCGGCACGTGCCCGCGCGCGTACTCGACCACGCGGCGGATGACCTCAACGTGCTCGGTGACGTCGAGCGTAGCCGACTCGCCGGTGGTGCCCACGGCGACGATGGCGTCGGTGCCTTCGGCGATGTGCCAGTCGACCAGCCGGCGCAGCGCGTCGAAATCGACTTCGCCGCCTTCGAGCATCGGCGTGACGAGGGCGACAATACTGCCGGAAATCATGGGGATGCGTGGAGCGTAGCGGGCGCGCAGTATACGTTAAACTTGCGCCCCTTCCGAACCATCCGCCCATGCCCCAGATCGAGAATCACCTGTCCATCTCGGTGCTCGCCGCCGCGCGGCCGCAGCTCGCGCTGGACCTGTTCAAGGCGATCCGCGAGCGCGGCTGCGACGTCGAGGACTGCCGCTTCGCGCCGATCGGCGACCGCCTGGCCGCGAGCCTCGTGGTGTCGGGCAACTGGAGCGCACTGGGCCGGCTCGAGACCGCCCTGCCCGGCATCGCCCAGAAGCTCGAACTGAAGGTGCAGTTCACGCGCTGCGGGCCGCGCCCGCAGAACCCCGAGTTCCGCGCCTACGCGGTGGACGTGGTCGCGCCGCAGCAGCAGGACCTGCTGCTGCACCTGCTCGAGTTCTTCCACGCGCAGGACGTGGACGTGGCCGAGATCGTCACGCAGAAATACCAGTCGTCCTACACCGGCGCCGGCATGGTCAGCGTGCAGATGGTGCTGCACGTCCCGGTGAGCCAGCACCCGCAGGCGCTGCGCGACCAGTTCATGGACCTGTGCGACGACCTCAACGCGGATGGCATGCTGGACCCCATCAAGACATGAAAATTGGCAGCAAGATTCCGAAGATGACGCTCCCGGCCACAGGAGGCGCCGAGATCGACCTCGCCTCGTTCAAGGGCAAGGTGCTGGTGGTGTACTTCTACCCGAAGGACAACACGCCGGGCTGCACGCAGGAGGGCATCGACTTCCGCGACCTCAACAGGAAGTTCGAGAAAGAGGGCGCGCTGGTCTTCGGCGTGTCGCGCGACAGCGTGCGCAGCCACGACAACTTCGCGGCCAAGTACAAGTTGCCTTTCCCGCTGCTGTCCGACGGCGACGAGAAACTGTGCAAGGCCTTCGACGTCATCCGCGAGAAGAGCCTCTACGGCCGCAAGTACATGGGTGTGGACCGCAGCACGTTCCTGTTCGACAAGGACGGCGTGCTGAAGCGCGAATGGCGCGGCGTGAAGGTCAAGGAACACGCCGCCGAAGTGCTGGCCGCCGTCAAGGCGCTATGAGCCGCGCCGCCGCGGCGAAGAAGCGGGTTTTCGTCCTCGACACCAACGTGCTGATGCACGACCCGAGCGCGCTGTACCGCTTCGAGGAGCACGACCTGTTCATCCCGATGGTGGTGCTCGAGGAGCTCGACGCCGCCAAGAAGGGCACATCCGAAGTCTCGCGCAACGCCCGCCAGGTCAGCCGCTTCCTCGACGACCTGATGCGCGACAAGGACCACGCCGCGATCGAGCAGGGCCTGCAACTGCCCTCCACGCAGGCCGGCATCAAGGACGGCAGGCCGGCCTCGGGCCGCCTGTTCTTCCAGACGAGGCCGTCCGACGCCTCGCTGCCGGACGTGATGCCCGGCAACAAGCCGGACAACTCGATCCTGCTCACCGCGCTGGCGCTGCGCACCCAGCACCCGGACCGCAAGATCACGCTGGTGTCGAAGGACATCAACCTGCGCATCAAGGCCGCCATCGTCGGCGTCCACACCGAGGACTATTACAACGACCAGGTGCTCGACGACCTCGAGCTGCTGCCGACCGGTTACGACACGCTGCCGGCCGATTTCTGGCAGACCCACGGCGACAAAATGGAGTCGTGGCAGGACAGGAAGACCGGCGAAGCCTGCTACCGCCTGAAGGGACCGCTGGTGAAGGACTGGTATCCGAACCAGTTCCTGTTCCTGCCTGACGAGGCCGAGCGCGGCCTCGAACTGGTGGTGCAGAACCTCGAGGGCAACAGCGCCGAGCTGCGCGTGATCCGCGACTACCGCTCCGGCAAGCATCCGGTGTGGGGCATCCACGCCAAGAACCGCGAGCAGAACTTCGCGCTGAACCTGCTGCTCGATCCGGACGTGGACTGCGTGACGCTGCTGGGCGCCGCCGGCACCGGCAAGACGCTGCTGACCCTCGCCGCCGGCCTGGCGCAGACGCTGGACGAGCCGCGCTACCGCGAGATCATCATGACGCGCGTGACGGTGCCGCTGGGCGAGGACATCGGCTTCCTGCCGGGCACCGAGGAGGAAAAGATGACGCCGTGGATGGGCGCGTTGATGGACAACCTCGAGGTGCTGACCCAGACCACCGAGGCCGGCGACTGGGAACGCGCCGCCAGCAACGAGCTCTTGGCCAAGCGCATCAAGATCCGCTCGCTGAACTTCATGCGCGGCCGGACGTTCCTGAATCGGTACATCATCCTCGACGAGGCGCAGAACCTCACGAGCAAGCAGATGCGCGCGCTGATCACGCGCTGCGGGCCGGGCACCAAGATGGTGTGCCTGGGCAACCTCGCGCAGATCGACACGCCGTACCTGTCGGAGACGACCTCGGGCCTGACCTACGTGGTCGACCGCTTCCGCGGCTGGCCGCACGGCGGGCACGTCACGCTCGCGCGCGGTGAGCGCTCGCGCCTGGCGGCGCACGCGTCGACGGCGCTGTGATCCGTAGGTCGGCAATCCTTTGCCGACATGATTGGCGGCATGGGAATGCCGCCCTACTATCGTCATGGAAGAGCTGACCTTCCTCTGCGGCTTCGCCTTCCTCGCCGGCTTCATCGACGCGGTGGCCGGCGGCGGCGGCCTGGTCCAGGTCCCGGCGCTGTTCGTGCTGATGCCGACGGTGCCGGCGGCGACGCTGCTCGGCACCAACAAGTTCTCCAGCATCTGGGGCACGCTGTTCGCGACCTGGCAGTACTCGCGCCAGGTGCCGATGGAATGGCGCGCGACGCTGCCGACCTGCGCCGCGGCGCTGGTGTTCGGCTACGTCGGCGCGCAGACCGTCGCCATCGTGCCGCCGGACTTCCTGCGACCGCTGATCCTGGTGATGCTGGTCGCCGTGCTGGCGTACACCCTGGTCCGCAAGGACCTCGGCGCCCTGCACGCGCCCAAGCTCTCGCATCCGCAGCAGTTCTGGGTCGGGCTCGCCGTCGGCGCGGCCTTGGGTTTTTACGACGGCTTCATCGGCCCCGGCACCGGCTCGTTCCTGAGCATCGCCTTCGTCGGCCTGTTCGGCTTCTCGTTCCTGGCGGCGTCGGCCTCGGCCAAGGCGGTCAACGTGATCACCAACGGCGCCTCGCTGGCCTACTTCACCACCCACGGGCACGTGCTGTACGCGGTCGCCATTCCGATGGCGCTGTCCAACCTGGCCGGCTCGTACATCGGAACCAGGCTCGAGCTGAAGCTCGGCAGCCGTTTCGTGCGCGTGGTGTTCATCGTGGTCGTGTCGGCGCTGCTGGCGCGCTACGCCTGGGACATCTTTCAGTCGTAGGTCGGCAATCCTTTGCCGACGACGACGTCGGCATGGGAATGCCGACCTACGCGCGGTTCCAGTCGAACGGCATCGTCCGCGCCAGCTCGGGCAGTCCCAGCAGCAGCATCAGCAGCCGGTCCACGCCCAGCGCCACGCCGGCGCAGTCCGGCAGCCCGTTCTCGAGTGCCGCGATGAGGTTGGCGTCGTACGGCGGCGCCTCGCGACCCTCCGCCTGGCGCCGCGCGCGGTCAGCCTCGAAGCGCGCGCGCTGCTCGCCCGCATCGCCGAGCTCGTGGAAACCGTTCGCCAGCTCCTGCCCCTTCCAGAACAGCTCGAAGCGCTCGGCCACCGGCGGCTTGCCCGGGCGCACGCGCGCCAAGGCGGCCTGCGAGGCCGGGAAGTCGTAGACGAAGCACGGCGCGGCAGTCCCGAGCTTCGGCCCGACCACGAAGCCCATGCCGAAGTCGAGCCAGGCGTCGCGATCGAACTCGCGCGCCTCGGCCGGCGGATCGGCTTTCGCGCCGAGCGCGCGCACCAGCTCCGCAACTTCAGCCGTGTGTGGATCGACGCCGGCGTGGTCGAGCCAGGCCTGGCGGTAGGTCATGCGCTCGACCGTTCCCGCCGCCGCGACGCCCAGCGTCGTCAGCAGCGCGACGATCTCGTCCATCAGC
>JBQTJQ010000068.1:0-7647 GCA_052386975.1 Gammaproteobacteria bacterium
ATCGCCCGCCTTACCCCGGCCCGCTCGGCCACCGCATCATCGACAACGTCTCGAAGCACGCCTGGACCGAGTGGGTGGCGCACCAGACCCCGCTGAAAAACGAGTACAAGCTCGCGCTGGCCGAGCCCGCGGCCCGCAAGTTCCTGGCCGGCGAGAATGAGAAGTACTTCTTCGGCGGCGAACTCGCGCAGACCGGTTACGTGCCGCCGAAACCGTAGGAGCGCCTTCAGGCGCGACTAGCCGAACACGAGCCACACCGCGACCCCCGCCATCAGCACCGCGGAAACGCGGTTCAGCAGCCGGCCCTCACCGCGGCGGATCAGCAGGTCGCTGAGTTTGCGCCCACCTTCTGCGTAGGCCAGCAGGCAGGCGAACTCGATGGCGATGATGATCGTCAGCAGCACGGCCATCTGCGGGGCCAGTGGGACGGCCGTGTCGATGAACGGCGGCAGCAGCGCGGCCTGAAAGGCCCAGGCCTTCGGGTTCGAGACGGCGGTGACGAAGCCCTGCGCGCACAGCCCGGCGCGCGTCATCGCCGGCGCCGTGCCGAGGGCGCCGACCGGTGAGTGCCAGCTGCCCCAGGCCATCCACAGCAGGTAGGCCGCGCCCGCCAGCTTGAAGGCGCCGAACACCTGCGGCGCGCCGACCAGCAGGGCCGCGACCCCGGCCATGGCCGCGAGGCTGACCAGGGCGATGCCGGCCAGCTCGCCGAGCATCATCCACAGAGTGCGGCGCACGCCGATGGCGATGCCGAGCGACATCGACAGCGTCATGCACAGGCCGGGGCTGAAGGCGACGAGGAAAAACGTGCCGGAGAACGCGAGCAGGCGGGTCGGATCCACGGTTCATGATGGCGCTACCGGCACCGGGGCTTTTTGATTAGAATGCGCGCCCCCGGACGGGCCAACCCCGACCGGCACCCCTCACGTGGCCAAGTAGCTCAGTTGGTAGAGCAGCGGACTGAAAATCCGCGTGTCGCTGGTTCGATCCCGGCCTTGGCCACCATCTCAAAGTCAGCGGCCTGCGCTTGACCGCGCCGTTTCGAGCAGCCGGTCGAGTTCCTTGCGATCGAGGAAACGCCCATTCAGGACCACGGCGTTGACCCGCCGCGTGTTGCGAATGTCCTCGAGGGGATTGGCCTCCAGCAAGACCAAGTCCGCCAGTTTCCCCGGAGCCACAGTGCCGAGCGCATCCTCCATCTGGAGAAATTCCGCTGCTCCGAGCGTTGCCGCCCGCAGGACCTCGGCCGTGGTCATGCCGTTATCGACGAGCATTGCCATCTCGTCATGCAACGAGAAACCAGGGACGACATAAGGATTCCACGCGTCGGCTCCAACAAGGATCTCCACGCCGTACCGGCGGACCAGGCGCAGCGCCGCGAGCTGATGCTCCCACCGCTTGGCGTGCAGCGCATCGATGCGGGGGCTGCACCGGCTTTGCATGCGCGCCTGCCAGATCGATCGCACGTGCCTGGGAACATAGGCGGCGCGCTCGGCGTGTGCCGCCGGCCCGTCGGGCGTGCACGCCAGCGATCGCCAGGTGACAAGCGTCGGGTCCAGCCGTGCGCCATGGGCTTTCAGGGCCCGTGCCGCGGCTTCAAGCCGGCGCAGGTCGTACGTCGCCTGGACCTTCGACATCAAGTCGGCGCGCTCCTCCTGCGAAGTCGGTCCACGCAGCCGAAGCAAGAAGCTCCTGAGCGTCGCAGGATCGTAATACGTGGGCTCAAAGGCATCGATGTGCTCGAAGCTGCGCTGGCCGGCGGCGGCCGCCTCGGCAACCGGCACGAACTGCGATGTATGGCCGGCGAACGTAAGTCCTTGTTTCTTCGCTTCCTCCGCAATGGCCAGCAGCACGTTCTTTGGCAACAACACGTAGACCTTGATGAAGTCGACACCGTCGCGCTTGAGCGAGCCAACGACGCTTCGTGCCTCGGCAGGTGACTTGATTGAGATCGTTTGCGGCCAGAAAGCGTCGGGGCCGTCCAGCGCGGCCCCCGCGGCGACGATTCGCGGTCCGATCAGCGTGCCGGCCTGGATCTGTGCGCGCCAGGTACGCAGCACGTCGAAGGCGACGCCCCAGTTGCCCGGCGGCGGGACCTCGTTCGATCCGCCGGTATCCCGAACGCCGGTGATGCCGTTTGCGACTTCGAGCGGGAAGTCCAGGTCATGGGACACGGTGTGCACATGCATGTCCCAAAAACCGGGCACGAGGTACTTGCCTCGCCCCTCGACGATCCGATCAGACGCGGAAGCCTGAAGGGTGGCGCTGGGACCGATCCTCTCAACGCGCCCGTCGGTAATTATCACGGTCAGGTCGCGCTGCAGACTTCCATTGGCGACGTCCACGATGTCGACGTGGGTAATCGCGATGCCCGCGTGAGACATGCCGGCAAACAGAGTGGCGGCCAGCACCAGACCAAAGCACTTTGATCTCATGACCCAGCCCCCTTTCGCGGCGTCCCCGGCCACCATCCTACGACGACGCTCGCAAAGTCCTCGGCGCGCCTAATCCAGCCTCGGAGCGCGCAATCGTCGATCCCGGCCTTGGCCACCATCCAACCTTTCCAGAGCGAGCCGAGCTGGTCCAACCGTCAGCCGTAGCGCCTTGATTCGGCCCAGCACGATAACAACTTCGCCGCGAACTGAGTCAACGCGCGGATAGCTCGGCGAGCAGTTCGTCGAGCTGCCCGAACGTCTCGTGCATCACTTCCTGCGCGCCGGTGCCGGCCGCGTCGAGCGCTTCCTTGGTGGGATACAGCTCGCTCATGACGAGCAGCGTCTTGCCGTCGCGCTCTTCGAGCGTCACGGTGGTGACCGATCCCGCGTCACCGCTTTCCTCGTTCGTCCAGACGATGCGCTTGCCAGGCACCACCTCGAGGTACTTGCCGAAGAACGCCATCGGGTTCGCAGGATCGTCGCCGAACACCAGGCGGTATTTGCCGCCGGTGCGCACGTCCAGCTCGCACGAGCGAAGTGTCATGCCCATGGAGCGCGGCACCCACCACTTCTTGAACAATTCCGGCTTGGACCACGCCTCGAACACGAGCCGCGCGGGCGCGTCGAACGTCCGCGTGACGACGACCTCGCGCTCCGACTTCTTCTGTACCATCGTGCGCTGAACTTCACTTTCCTTTCTTGCGAGCACGGGCCTTCTCCTGTCGTTTGAGTTCGTCGATGACACTGTCCAGCGCTTCGAAGCGCGCGTCCCACATCTGGCGGTAACGCGCGATCCACTCCATTTCCTCCTCGAGACGGCACCGGCCGATGCTGCACGTGCGCACGCGGCCGACCTTTTCCGTGGTCACGAGGCCGGCCAGCTCGAGCACGCCGATGTGTTTCTTCATGCCCGTGAGGGTCATTTCGAACTCGTCGGCGAGGTCGGTGATGGAGGCGTCGCCGCGTGCCAGCCGGTCGAGGACGCCACGGCGGGTGGCGTCGGCCAGGGCGGCGAAGGAGGCGTTGAAGGGTGTCGGGGAATACTGAACCATGTGGTTCAGTATAGAGGAGGCGGCGGCGGGCACGCAAGGGGCGGACTACCAGAGCGCCAGCATCGTCTGGGGGTAACTCGACACGGGCCCGAAACTCGCGTAGGGTGCGCGCGCTGCATCAATCAAAGAACAGTTCTCGTTGTTGCTGTTACGCCGCCTTCGGCGCGCGACAAGACTCCAAGCTCAGTTTCCTTGACCGCTGCAGAACCGCTGCGCCATTCCGGCGCGCGGACTCAACCAATAGAGGAAATTGCAAATGTCAGACAAACAGGCCGGTACCGTGAAGTGGTTCAACGATGCGAAGGGCTTCGGCTTCATCACGCCGTCGGCCGGCGGCGAAGATCTCTTCGCGCACTTCAAGGAAATCTCCGGCGACGGCTTCAAGTCGCTGAAGGAAGGCCAGAAGGTCGAGTACATCGCCGTCCGCGGCCCGAAGGGCATGCAGGCGACGAAGATCCAGCCGCTCTAACCAGCGCCGGATCGGGAAAGCCGCGGCGGAAGCCGCGGCTTTTTCTTTTTCAGGGCTGCTGCGGAGCAGCCGGGTCGGTGGCGTCGGCCGGCGCCGCGGTGTCCGTTTCCCCGGATGCCTTGCGCGCCTCCTTCTTCAGGCGCTTTTCTTCCTTCTTTTTCTGCTTGGCCAGCTCGCGCTGGCGCTTGTCGAAACGGTAGTTCGGTTTTGGCATGTTCTTTTGATCACTCTCGCCGAGCTATGCCGCTTGGGGGGTAACCACGCGGTTCCTGGGCAGGCTCTGAGCGAGCAAGCCGGCGAGTTCGTGTCCCTCGCGCGGACTCAGGGCAGTGGCCTTCTTCTGACCCGCCGCGGCGGCAAGGGCCTTGTCCGTCGTGACAACGACGTCGCCCGCCGACATCACGCCTTCAATCCGGCCGCGCACCTCGAAACCGGGCTGGAGCACGACGCTGCGGATGAACGGCGTGTAGGGCCAGTCCTGCGGGCGGCTCGCCACCAGGGTCAGCACCACGCGCGACTCGCTGGCGAAACGCAGCAGCGCCTGCATGGCCGAGGGTGGGCAGCAGTCTGCATCGACCCAGATTCTCGGGGGCATCTTGGCGTCTGCCTTGGGCGGCCTTCCTACCACGGTAATCTCCTTGGACTCGTGGAGCGAACCCGCGCACGAGGTTGGTCAAAAAGCGCGCAACTATACGCGGTTCGCCGACTTGGCGCCCAAGCAGGGCTCGCGTGGGCGAAACCTCAGGCCAGCAGCGCCCGGATCCTCGGCTCCGGCTTCCAGTAATTCGGGCCCTTGAGGAACTTGCCGTTGGCGTCGTAGATCGGCTTGCCGTCGGCGCCGAGCTTGCTGGCGTTGCTGTCCATGATGACCTGCAGCACCGCTTCGAGCGGAATGCCGTACTTGAGGGCCTCCGAGCGGCAGTAGACGATCACGTCGCCGAGCAAGTCCGCGATCGCCACGGCGAGGTCCAGCGGCGCCGCGCCGCCCTTGGCCTGCGCCACGATCTCGTCGATCTCGTGCACTTCGTCCATCAGCGTGGCCTTGAACCTGGCCAGGCGCTCGGCCACGTCGGCCGGGATCGTCGGCCGCTCGTGCGCCGGCAGCTTGTACATGGCGTTCATCTGCGCGATGCGCGCGGCGAAAGTCTCGTTCACAGGGGCTCCTGGTTGGGGCGGCAAGGATGCCCTATTTCGGGCAACATCTCGCTGCCATGCCCCGCTTGCAACGCAAGAATTTCGCGACGCCCGATCAGGTCCGCCAGTTCCCGACCGGCCGGTGCGACATCGTCACGCTCGACGAAATGTCCGTCGGCCGCTTCGTGTTCCAGCCGGGCTGGCGCTGGTCGAAGGACGTCAAGCCCGTCGCCGGCACGAATTCGTGCCAGTTCCGTCACGTCGGCTACACGATCTCGGGATCGCTCGAGGTGCATATGGACGACGGCACCACCCTGGTGATCCGGGCCGGAGAGGCCTACGAGATCCCGCCCGGGCACGACGCCTGGGTGGTCGGCGACGAAGCTTGGTGCTCGGTCGAGTTCGCCAGCGCCCACAACTATGGCGTGCCGGCGGAAGACCTCGGTGAGCGCGTGCTCACGACCATCCTGCTCACCGACATCGTCGGCTCGACCGCCGCGGCCCAGCGGCTCGGCGACCATGCCTGGGCGAAGGTCGTCCACGAGCACAACATGCGGATCCGTGCGGCCATCGACCGGCATCGCGGACGCGAGATGGATTGCGCCGGCGACGGCTTCCTGGCCTGTTTCGACGGCGCCGCGCGCGCGGTTCACGCCGCCGCGCTGATGGATCCGGCGGTCACGGAACTGGGCGTGCGCGTGCGCGTCGGCATCCACACCGGCGAGGTCGAGATCGGTGGCGGGCGCGCGCGCGGCGTGGCCGTGCATGCGGCAGCGCGGATCGCCTCCCTGTCCGGGCCCGGTGAAGTGCTCGTTTCGGGAACGACGCGCGACCTGCTCGACGGCTCGGGCCTGGCCTTCGAGCCGCGTGGCGAACACGAACTGAAGGGCCTCAGCGGGGCGCGGCCCATCTTCGCGCTGCGGCGCTAGCCTTTGCGCTCCAGCGCGTAGTCGATCGCCGCGCAGGCGGCGGCGGCCTGCGCCCGGTTGCACTGCTCGGGCGTCACGCGCGGGCTGTTCGGATAGACCTCCGTGGTAGTCGTGAACGGCGCTTCGGTCACGCGCGCGCAGAGGCCGAGCCTTCGCAGCTCGTACTGGATGACGCCGGGCGCGACGATCGGCGAGCCGATGATCTCGCCCTTCTCATCGGCTTCGGCGATGTGGGTCACGCGCGCCACCGCCGCGATCACCGCCTGCTGCATCTCCGTCTGCGGCCGCTCGGCGTCGTCCACCGCGTAGAACCCGTCCGGCACGATGCCGGGCTCGAACGCCTCGCCGTCGCGCGCGGCGAGCGCGGGGCGGAACTCGTTCTCGTCCGAATCGGTGGTCTCGTGCAGGTCGGCGTGCACCCGCACGCGTTCCCGGATCGGCGCCACCAGTTTCACCAGCGCCGCGGACTCCTGCGCCGCGCCGTTGACGAACGAGCGGTTCGGGTCGACCGCGTGCATGTTCCAGCGCTGGATCATTTCGTAGGCCCACGGGCTGATGCACGGCGCGACCAGCAGGTTGGCGCGGCCCTCGTAGCGCGCGGCGTCGTGCGCGAGGAAGCGCAACGCGCCGTGCACGCCGCTGGTCTCGTAGCCGTGCACGCCGCCCGTCACCAGCGCGATCGGCAGCTCGTCGCGCCAGTTCCGGCTGCGATACGCGACCAGCGGATACCGTTCGGGATCGCAATCGAGGCGCCCATAGCGCACGACCTCGAAGCGCGAGCCGAGTTCTGTCTGCAAGGAGAGCACGTCGTCCGCGTAGCTGCGCTGGCGGCGCTGGCGCGCCAGCCACGCGGCCTTTTCCGGCGCGCCCCAGGGCACGCCGGGAGTGCCGATCGGGTATGGGTGCCTGCCGGGCGAGTCGTTCACGGAACCTGGAACCTACTCGATGCGCGCGCGCAGGTACACCATCCCCGATACCGGGCCGGACCCGTATTCGGCCTCGAGCCCTTCCGGAATCGCGTAGCCGCTGACCAGCGCGCCGAGGTCGAGCGCGAACGGGCCCGCGGTGGCGATCGTGTACCCGCCGCCGACCGAGAGCTTGCCGATCTCGAACTCCTCGCCGGCGAGCGGGCCGGACTGGACCAGGTGCTCGTTCGACAAATACTCGAGGCGCGCGAACAGCGTCACGCGTTGGGCCAGCACGCGCACGCTCTCGAGCAGCCAGCCGGGCGCCGAATGCCCTTCGTGCTCGTTGATGCCCACGGCGAGCGTGGTGCTCCAGTGGCCGCCTTCGAGGTCGAGCGTGTTGCTGACCGATGCCGTCGTGCGCGTGACGTCCTCGTCCGGCTCGAGCTGCTCGGGTTCCTTCAGCCGGCCGTGGCTGGCCTGCAACGACCAGGCCGGCGTCGGGTTCCAGCTCGCGCGCACCGACCAGGAGTCGAGCGTGTCGGTCTCGATGTTCCAGCGGTGCTGGTCCGGCTCGCGGCCGTTGAACACTGACGCCTCGAGCTTGGCGCCGCCGCGCGTCGCGCCGAGCGTGACCACGCCGAAAGTGATGTGCGTGGAATCGAGCCAGTGGTGCGTGAGCGGCGCCTCGGGTATCGCCACGCCCGAGGCGCGGTGCATGAA
>JBQTJQ010000069.1:0-4602 GCA_052386975.1 Gammaproteobacteria bacterium
AGCACGGTGGCCGCGCCATCGGCGTGACCGGCAAGGACGACGGCCTGATCCGCGCGCGCAAGCTCAACGGCAAGAAGGACCTCGGCTTCGTCGGCGAGGTCGCCGCGGTGCGTCCCGAGGTCATCAAACACCTCGAGGACGGCGGCTTCATCCCGGTGATCGCGCCGATCGGCGTCGACGACGAAGGCCAGTCCTACAACATCAACGCCGACCTGGTAGCCGGCAAGATCGCGACCGTGCTCAAGGCCGAGAAACTCATCCTGCTGACCAACACCGCCGGCGTGCTCGATGCCTCCGGCAAGGTGCTGACGGGAATGACCTGGCAGCAGGTCGACGAGCTGATCGCCAAGGG
Organism: Gammaproteobacteria bacterium; assembly: GCA_052386975.1. Classification (GTDB taxonomy): domain Bacteria; phylum Pseudomonadota; class Gammaproteobacteria; order Nevskiales; family Nevskiaceae; genus JACPFV01. The sequence goes on from JBQTJQ010000069.1 coordinate 353, forward strand.
CGTCATCACCGGCGGCATGCTGCCGAAGATCGGCACCGCGCTGGATGCGGTGAAGAGCGGCGTGAGGTCAGCCCACATCATCGACGGCCGCGTGCAGCACGCGGTGCTGCTGGAGCTGTTCACCGACGAGGGCGTCGGGACGCTGATCCGCGGCTAGCCTTTCTTTTCCGGCGTCGCCGGGGTCGCGGGCGTCGCGGGCTTATCGCCGGGCGTGGCGGGCGTCGCCGGCTTCGCATCGGGTTTCGCCGGCGCGGCTTCGGCCTTCGCCACCTTCGGCGGCGGCATCGGCGACGGCGGCAGGCCGCGCAGCTGGGCGTAGCGCATGTAGTCGCGGTCGAACTTCGCCTGCAGCGCGTCGCGCTCCTTGCGGTTGCGCTCGAGCGCCTTGGCGTTCTCCGCCTGCGATTTCTCGAACTGGCGGATGCGCTTGGCGAGATCGGCGTCGACCGGCTCGCTCTTGGCCGCCGCCGCATCGGCGCGCGCGCGCAGGCCGGCAAGGCCCTTGTCGGTGTCGGCTGCGTTTTTCTCGAGCGCCTGGACGCGGCTGTCGATCATGGCGACGCGCTCGTCGCGCATCTGGGTGATGTCGTTCTGGCTGCGGTACATCTCCAGCAGCGTGCGGTCGTACTCGGCCGCCTTGGTCTTCTCCTCGGCCTCTTTCTTCCTGGCCAGCTCGGCCTGGCGCTCTTCCTCGGATTTCGTGGCGCTGATCGTGTCGATGACGCGGCCGTCCTTCATCACCTCGCGCTTCTCGCCGGCGTACTCCGGCGGGATGCGGTCGCCGCACATGCGCGCGCCGTTCTTGTCGGTCCAGCACTGGACCTTCTTGCCGCCGGACTTCTGCGCCTCGGCCGGAGCCGCCGCCAGGGCCGCGGCCACCACCGCTGCCAGGACCAGGAATCTCATGATCGTCTCGCCTCCGTCCTACGCCGGAATCCCATATTGCGCCTGATAGTTGCGGATTGCAGCCACGGTCGCAACGGGCATCCGTTCAGCTTCCATAAAGGTCAGCATTTCCCGGACGGTGACCAGCGCGATCATGCGCAGGCCGTGTTCACGCTCCATCGCGGCCACCGCCGAGGCGCCGCCGGGCCCCTGCTCCTGCCGGTCGAGCGCGATCACCGCCGCCACCGGCGTTGCGCCCGCGGCGCGCAGCAGCTGGATGGATTCGCGCATCGCCGTGCCCGCGGTGAGGACGTCGTCGACGATCACCACGCGGCCCTGCGGTCTGGCGCCGACCAGCGTGCCGCCCTCGCCGTGATCCTTGGCCTCTTTGCGGTTGTAGGAGAACGGCACGTCTCGCCCTGCGCCGGTTGAAGGATCGGCCAGCGCGATCGCGGCCGCCGCGGCCAGCGGGATGCCCTTGTAGGCCGGGCCGAACAGCATGTCGAAGGCGACGCCGGACCGTTGCAGCGCCAGCGCATACGCGCGGCCGAGTTCGCGCAGCGCAGCACCGCTGCTGATCAACCCGAGGTTGAAGAAGTACGGGCTGATGCGGCCCGACTTGAGCTTGAACTCGCCGAACTTCAGCACGCCGTGCGTGAGAGCGAGGCGCAGGAAGCGGGTCTTGTAGTCGTCCAAGGCGAGGGCCGGGGTCAGGGGCCAGTAAGATAGCGCGGGTGCGCATCATCACGCTCAACTGCAACGGCATCCGCTCGGCCGCCCGCAAGGGGCTGTTCGGCTGGCTCGCGCGGCAGAAAGCCGACGTGGCCTGCCTGCAGGAGACCAAGGCGCAGCCGGCCGACCTCGACGGCGAGCGGGCCTTCTTCCCCAGGGGCTGGCACCCGCTTTTCAACAGCGCCGGGAAGAAGGGCTACGCCGGCGTCGCGATCTACGCGCGCCGTGAGCCCGACGCCGTGCTGACGACGCTGGGCGCGCCCGAGTTCGATGCCGAGGGGCGCTATCTCGAGGCGCGCTTCGGCCAGCTCTCGGTGGTCTCGCTGTACCTGCCCTCCGGCTCGGCCGGCCCGCAGCGCCAGGCCTCGAAGGACCGCTTCCTCGACATGTTCCTGCCCCGGCTGAAGGCGTGGTCGGCCGCGGGGCGCGACTACATCCTGTGCGGCGACTGGAACATCGCGCACCGCGACATCGACCTGAAGAACTGGCGCAGCAACCGGAAGAATTCCGGCTGCCTGCCGCACGAGCGCGCCTGGATGGACCGCGTGCTCGGCGAGGCCGGCTGGGTCGACGCCTGGCGCGCGCTGCACCCCGATGCCGAGGGCGAGTCCTACACCTGGTGGAGCAACCGCGGCCAGGCGTGGGCGAAGAACGTGGGCTGGCGCATCGACTACCAGATCATCACGCCCTCGCTGAAGCAACGCCTGCGGCGCGCCGCGATCTACAAGCAGCGCCGCTTCTCCGACCACGCGCCGCTGACCATGGACTACGCGCCGTGACCCAGGCGACCGGCTGGTGGAACTGGTGGCGCATCTACCAGCACCCGAAAGTCGCGGCGCAGCTGTTCCTCGCCTTCTCGGCCGGCCTGCCGTTCCTGCTGGTGTTCTCGACGCTATCGGCCTGGCTCAAGCAGGAGCAGGTCGACCTGTCCACGATCGGCATGCTGTCGTGGGTCGGCCTCGCCTACACGCTGAAGTTCTTCTGGGCGCCGGTGGTGGACCGCGTGCGCCTGCCGTGGCTGACGGCGCGCTTCGGCCGGCGCCGGTCGTGGATGCTGCTCGCACAGGGCGGCATCGCCACCGGCCTGGCCCTGCTGGCATTCCACACGCCGCAAGAGGGCCTGTCCGCCTTCGTCTGGCTGCCGCTGCTGGTGGCGTTCTCGTCGGCCACGCAGGACATCGCCATCGACGCCTGGCGCATCGAGTCGGTGCCGAGGGAGATGTACGGCGCGATGGCCGCCGCCTACCAGCTCGGCTACCGCATTGGAATTACTGCTGCGGGCGCGGGCGCGCTGTGGATCGCTGCCGATGCAAGCTGGGGCACCGCCTACCTGGCGATGGCGGCGCTGATGGGCGTCGGCGTCGTGACCGTGCTGGTCATCGACGAACCCCAGGCACAGGTGTCGGGCGAAACACGGCAGCGCGAGCAGCGCGTCGTCGACTGGGTCGGGCGCAACGCGCACCTGCCCGCCGGCCTGCGCGAAGCCGGCGCCTGGTTCGTCGGCTCGGTGGTCTGCCCGTTCGTGGATTTCTTCGCGCGCTTCGGCACGCGCACGGCGGTCCTGATCCTGCTGTTCGCCGGCAGCTACCGCCTGACCGACTTCACCATGGGCGTGATGGCCAACCCGTTCTACCTGTCGATGGGCTATTCGCTCAAGGAGATCGCCGCGGTCGTGAAGGGCTTCGGCATCTTCACGCAGCTGTTCGGTGCGGTGGTCGGCGGCATCGTGGTCGCGCGCTACGGCAGCATGCGCTCGCTGTTCGCCGGCATCGTGCTGGTGATCGGCACCAACCTAGCCTTCGTCACGCTGGCGTTCGCCGCCGAGCCGGGCGTGATCCCGCTCGCCCTCGTGATCGGCGCCGACAACATCGCCATGGGCGTGGCCGGCACCGCGCTGGTCGCCTACCTGTCGGGGCTGACCAATCCGGCCTACACCGCCACGCAGTACGCGCTGTTCTCGTCGTTCTACGCGCTGCCCGGCAAGCTGCTGATGGGCGGCTCCGGCTTCGTCGTCGACGCCGTGGGCTGGCCGCTGTTCTTCGTCTACACCTCGGCGCTGGGCATCCCGGCGCTGCTGCTGCTGGCGCTGCTCATGCGGCAGCCGCCCGCCCCGCCGTCACCCGCCGCATCGCCTGGGAAAACTTGAAGCCAGCCGCGCTGTACTGCGGCACGGAGAGCGCGCGACCGTAGACCGGCATGCGCAGCCGCGTCATGCCGAGCACGCGGCCCTTGAACTCGGCGCCGAGGTGCTCGAGGTGCTTGATGAAGCGCAGGTTCTCGCCGGACACGTCGTAGTAGAAGTGCCGGATCCTGTTGTGCGCCGCGGTGTAATGCAGGCAGGCGTGCAGCAGCATGCCGGCCCCGGTGCCCTGGTACTGGTCGAGGATGGTGATGGCCACGTCGGCGGCCGACGGTTCCTCCGGAACACGGCGGTAACGCGCGATGCCGATGCCGGGCTCCTCCGGCCGGGCCGGGTTCAGCGCGCCCCAGATGCAGTAGCTCTTGCCGTCCACCTGCTGCAACGCCGCGAGCTGGTCCGGGCCAAGCTCCTTGACGTCGTCATCGGGGAAGTGGCGGCGGCGCGCCAGCGAGGAGATCAGCTTGAAGCCGTCCTTCAGGCGCGGACCGTCGGC
>JBQTJQ010000070.1:0-3672 GCA_052386975.1 Gammaproteobacteria bacterium
ACACGCTGCTGACCACGCTCGCCGCGCGGCTGCTGGCCAAGCCGCTCGACAAGGCGCCGGAGGTGCAAGCCCTGCTGCTGTGCGGCCTGCACCAGCTGCGCAGCATGCGCATGCCGGCGCACGCGGCCGTCGCTGAAACCGTCAACGCGGTGGCGCTGCTCGAGGCGCACTGGGCGCGCGGCATGGTCAACGCTGTGTTGCGCCGCTACCAACGCGAGCGCCGCGACCTCGAGGACGCGCTGCCGACCGACCCGGTGGTGCGGCTGTCGCACCCGACCTGGCTGGTGGACGCGATCCGGCGTGACTGGCCGCGGGCCTGGAAAAAGGTGCTGCTCGAGAACAACGAGCAGGCGCCGCTGGCGCTGCGCGTGAACCGCCGACGCCTCACCGCGGCCGAGTACCTCGCGCGCGAGCTGCCGGGCGCCGGCCTCACCGGGCACGCGGTCAAGGACGCGCCGGACGCGCTGGTGCTCGACGAAGCCGTGCCGGTCACCGAACTGCCGGGCTTCGAGGACGGCGTCGTATCGGTGCAGGACACCGCCGCGCAACTGTCTTTCGAACTGCTCGACGTGAACCCCGGCCAGCGCGTGCTCGACGCCTGCGCCGCGCCCGGCGGCAAGACCGCGCACATCCTCGAGCGCGTCGCCTGCGAACTCACCGCGCTCGACGTGGATGCGCAGCGGCTCAAGCGGGTCGAGGAGAACCTGGCGCGGCTGAAGCTGAAGGCCGCCGTGAAAACCGGCGATGCGCGCGAGCCCAAGGCCTGGTGGGACGGCACGCCGTTCGACCGGATCCTGTGCGACGCGCCCTGCTCCGGCACCGGCGTGATCCGCCGCCATCCCGACATCAAGTGGCTGCGCCGTCCCGGCGACCTGCCGCGCATGGCGCAGACCCAACTCGAGCTGCTGCACGCGCTGTGGCCGCTGCTGGCGCCGCGCGGCGTGCTGGTCTACGCGGTGTGCTCGGTGCTGCGCCAGGAAGGCGCCGATGTGGTCGAGCAGTTCCTCGCGCGCGAGCCGACCGCGCGCGCCTTGCCGATTGACGCTGCCTGGGGCGAGGCGCACCCTCCGGGACGCCGCCTCGCGCCCGGCGGCGACTTCGACGGATTCTTCTACGCGCGTCTCGAGAAACGCTGAGGAGCAGAGCATGGGCACCGTGATCCGCGCCTGGGCCGCCGACAAGGCCAAGTCCCTGCTCAAGCCGTTCGAGTACGACCCCGGCCCGCTCGGGCCCGAGCAGGTCGAGATCGCGGTCGAGCACTGCGGCATCTGCCATTCGGACCAGTCGATGCTCGACAACGAATGGGGCAACACCGCCTACCCGTTCGTGCCCGGCCACGAGATCGTCGGCACCGTCGCCGCGGTCGGCGCGCAGGCCAAGGGGCTCAAGCCCGGCCAGCGCGTCGGTGTCGGCTGGTTCACCGGCTCATGCATGCACTGCGCCGCGTGCATCGGCGGCGAGCAGCACCTGTGCGACACACGCGAGCAGACCATCGTCGGCCGCCACGGCGGCTTCGGCGAGCGCCTGCGCACCCACTGGGCCTGGGCCTTTCCGTTGCCGGACGGTGTGGACGCCGCCAGCGCCGGGCCGCTGTTCTGCGGTGGCATCACGGTGTTCGCGCCGATCCTGCAGAACGGCATCCGGCCGCTCGATCGCGTCGGCGTGATCGGCATCGGCGGGCTCGGCCACCTGGCGCTGAAATTCCTGCGCGCCTGGGGCTGCGAAGTTACCGCGTTCACCTCGACCGCGGCCAAGCACGCCGAGGCACTGTCGCTGGGCGCGCATCACGCCGTGGCCAGCACCGACAAGGCCGCGCTCAAGGCGCTGCGGCGCAGCCTCGACTTCATCCTGGTGACGGTGAACGTGGCGATGGACTGGAACGCCTTCCTCGCCGCGCTCAAGCCCAAGGGCCGGCTGCATTTCGTCGGCGCGGTGCTCGAGCCGGTGCCGGTCAGCGTGTTCGGGCTGATGGCGCCGAAAGTCATCACCGGCTCCGGCACCGGCAGCCCGACGCACATCGCGCAGATGCTGGAATTCTGCGCGCGCCACAAGATCGCGCCGCAGGTCGAGTTCTTTCCGATGGCGAAAGTGAACGAGGCGATGGAACACCTGCGCGCCGGCAAGGCGCGCTACCGGCTGATCCTGAGGAACTGAATCGAGTTGCGGCGCCGCTGGAAGGGGCGTAGCGTGCGCGCCCCATGAAGAAGAACACGGGCGCGGCCCAGTCGGCCATCCGCCCTGAGACGCCCAGGGACTGAGCCGTTTCTCCATGAAAATCATCATCTTGGGGGCCGGTCAGGTAGGGTCCACGCTGGCCGAGAACCTCGCCAGCGAGGCCAACGACGTGACCGTGGTGGACACCGACGGCGCCCTGCTGTCCGACCTGCAGGACCGCCTCGACCTGCGCACGGTCCAGGGCTTTTCCAGCCACCCGAGCGTGCTGCGCCGGGCCGGCGCCGACGATGCCGACATGATCATCGCGGTCACCGAGAGCGACGAGACCAACATGCTGGCCTGCGAGATCGCCAGCACGCTGTTCCACACGCCGACCAAGATCGCGCGGGTGCGCTCGGCCGAGTACCTGAAGGAATCCGCGCTGTTCGAATCCGGCGCGCTGCCGGTGGACATGCACATCTCGCCGGAGCAGCTGGTCACCGACTACATCCGGCGGCTGATCCAGTACCCCGGCGCGCTGCAGGTGGTGGACTTCGCCGACGGCAAGGTGCGGATGGTCGGCGTCAAGGCGTACTACGGCGGCCCGCTGGTCGGCCGCCAGCTGAAGGAACTGCCCACGCACCTGCCCGAGGACGTGGACGCGCGCGTCGCCGCGATCTACCGCCGCGGCCGGCCGATGATTCCCGAGGGCGAGACCGTGATCGAGGCCGAGGACGAGGTGTTCTTCGTCGCCGCCAAGGACCACATCCCCAAGATCATGGCCGAGCTCAGGCGCGCCGATAAGCCGCTCAAGCGCGTGATGCTGGCCGGCGGCGGCAACATCGGCTGGCGCCTGGCCGAGGCGCTCGAGGGCACGCACCAGGTCAAGATCATCGAGAAGAGCCGCGAGCGCGCCAAATTCCTGTCGGAGCACCTCGAGAAGGCCGTGGTGCTGGTCGGCGACAGCGCCAACGAGGACCTGCTGACCGAGGAGAACATCGAGGACTGCGACGTGTTCTGCGCGGTCACCAACGACGACGAGGCCAACATCCTGTCGGCGATGCTGGCCAAGCGCCTCGGGGCCGGCAAGGTCATGTCGCTGATCAACCGCCTGGCCTACGTCGACCTGGTCGAGGAAGGCGGCTCGATCGACGTCGCCATCTCGCCGCAGCAGTCCACGGTGTCGGCGCTGCTGGCGCACGTGCGGCGCGGCGACGTGGTCAAGGTGCACAGCCTGCGCCGCGGCGCGGCCGAGGCGATCGAGGCGGTGGCGCACGGCGACCGCGCCGGTTCGAAGGTTGTCGGCCGCCGCCTGGACGAGATCGCGCTGCCGCCCGGCACCACCATCGGCGCGATCGTGCGGGGCGACGACGTGCTGATCGCGCACCACGACACCGTGATCGAGGCCGACGACCACGTGATCCTGTTCATCGTCAACAAGAAGAACGCCAAGGCGGTCGAGAAGCTGTTCCAGGTCGGCGTCGGCTTCGTCTAGCCGTGTCCCTGAACTACGCGAAC
>JBQTJQ010000071.1:0-3363 GCA_052386975.1 Gammaproteobacteria bacterium
ACGCCGCGCCCGCTGCCGCCCGCCGTGGGCCCGAACCACAACACGCACAACAACCCGCCACCGCTGGCACGGAAAAGCCTGGGGTCACACCCCACTTCCCGTGGGGTATTGGGGGTCTGACCCCGGACATCGCATGACCGAAAAGATCCTGAAGAAGTACGAAGGCCCCGGCGCCGCGCCTTCGATGGACGAGCAGGTCAAGAACGCGGTCGCCTTCGGCAAGCTGTCCGACTGGATCAAGCTGGGGCCCAAGGGCCTGGCGCAGCATTTCGTGCAGTGGGGCCGCAAGAACTCGCTGTGGCCGTACAACTTCGGCCTGTCGTGCTGCTACGTCGAGATGGCCACCGCCTTCACCAGCCCGCACGACCTCGCCCGCTTCGGCTCCGAGGTGATCCGCGCCACTCCGCGCCAGGCCGACGTCATCGTCATCTCGGGCACGCCGTTCCTGAAGATGGCGCCGGTGATCCGGCGCTGCTACGAGCAGATGCTCGAGCCGCGCTGGGTCATCTCGATGGGCGCCTGCGCCAATTCCGGCGGCATGTACGACATCTACAGCGTGGTGCAGGGCTGCGACAAGTTCCTGCCGGTGGACGTCTACATCTCGGGCTGCCCGCCGCGCCCGGAGGCGTTCCTCGAGGCGCTGATCCTGCTGCAGAACTCGATCCAGAACGAGGTGCGGCCGCTGTCGTGGATGGTCGGGCCGCAGGGCGTGCAGAAGATGCCCAAGCTGTCGATGCGCGACGCCAAGAGCGCCGAACGCATGGCGGCGACCACGCTGCGGACGCCTGACTCGGTCTGACATGGCCACCGCCACGACTGCACGCGCTCCGGGCAAGTCGGGCGACATCCGCCTCGAGTTCTCGTCGAAGTTCCCCGAGTTCGGCTACTCCTACCAGGAGTCGGCCGACGGCATCCCGACGGTGTGGGTGCAGGCCGGGCGCCTGAAAGACGTGCTGCGCTGGCTCAAGAACGAGACGGCAAAACCGTACCGGATGCTGTACGACCTGACCGCGATCGACGAGCGCCTGCGCGTCAACCGCCAGGGCCAGCCGGAGTCCGACTTCACCGTGGTCTACCACCTGATGTCGCTCGAGCGGAACAGCGACTTCCGCGTGAAGGTCGCGCTCAAGGGCGACACGCCCTCGCTGCCGAGCATCTGCGACGTCTGGCTGAACGCCAACTGGTACGAACGCGAGGTCTGGGACCTGTTCGGCATCGGCTTCGACGGCCACCCGAACCTGTTCCGCATCATGATGCCGCGCAGCTGGGTCGGCCATCCGTTGCGCAAGGACCATCCGGCGCGCGGCACCGAGTTCGAGCGCTTCCACATGGACGAGCTCAAGGCCGACAACCTGCAGGCCGACCTCAAGATCAATCCCGAGGACTGGGGCTTCCAGACACACGGCCGCGACCATGACTTCATGCTGCTGAACCTCGGGCCGAACCACCCGAGCGTACACGGCGTGTTCCGCATTATGCTGCAGCTCGACGGCGAGGAGATCGTCCACTCGGTGCCGGACATCGGCTACCACCACCGCGGCGCCGAGAAGATGGGCGAGCGGCAGAGCTGGCACACCTACATCCCCTACACCGACCGCATCGACTACCTCGGCGGGGTGATGAACAACCTGCCCTACCTGATGGCGGTCGAGAAGATGGCCGGCATCCAGGTGCCGCCGCGGGCGCAGACCATCCGCGTGATGCTGTGCGAGTTCTTCCGCATCATGTCGCACCTGCTGTTCTACGGGACCTACGTGCAGGACGTCGGCTCGATGAGCCCGGTGTTCTACATGTTCGTCGACCGGCAGAAGGCCTACGACGTGATCGAGGCGATCACCGGCTTCCGCATGCACCCGGCCTGGTTCCGCATCGGCGGCGTCGCCGCCGACCTGCCGACCGGCTGGGACCGGCTGGTGCGCGAGTTCCTCGACTTCATGCCGAAGCGGCTCGACGACTATTTCAAGATCGCGATGAACAACTCGATCCTGAAGAAGCGCTCGATGCACGTCGCCGCCTACACCACCGACGAGGCCATCGAGTGGGGCGTCACCGGCGCCGGCCTGCGCGCCACCGGCCTGCCGTTCGACTACCGCAAGGCGCGGCCCTACTCGGGCTACGAGAACTTCGACTTCGAGATCCCGACTGGCAAGAACGGCGACGTGTACGACCGCGCCATCGTCCGCATCGAGGAGATCAAGCAGTCGCTGCGCATCATCGAGCAGTGCCTCAACAACATGCCGTCCGGCGATTACAAGGCGCGCCACCCGCTGACCACGCCGCCGATCAAGGACAACACGATGCAGGACATCGAGACCTTGATCCACCACTTCCTGAACGTGTCGTGGGGCCCGGTGATCCCGGCCGGCGAGTGCTCGATGGCGATCGAGGCGACCAAGGGCCTCAACAGCTATTACCTGGTGTCCGACGGCAGCACGATGAGCTACCGCACGCGGATCCGCACCCCGAGCTTCCCGCACCTGCAGCAGATCCCGGCGGTGTGCAAGGGCTCGATGGTGCCCGACCTGATCGCGTACATCGCCTCGATCGACTTCGTGATGGCGGACGTGGACCGCTAATGGGGACTGTCACCTTTTTTCGATCTTCTCCGAAAAAAGGGGACTGTCCCCTTTTTGGGAACCTCTGAGATGCTTTCAAAAGAAGAACTGTCCGAGATCGAGCACGAGCTGGCTCATTACGAGCAGGCCTCGGCCGCCACGATCGAGGCGCTCAAGATCGTGCAGAAGCACCGCGGCTGGGTGTCGGACGAGGCGGTCAAGGACATCGCGGCGGCACTGAAGACCTCGGCCGCCGACGTCGACGCGGTGGCGACCTTCTACAACCTGATCTTCCGCCGGCCGGTCGGCAAGCACGTCATCTTCGTGTGCGACTCGGTGTCGTGCCACATCATGGGCGCCGACAAGCTGTGCGCGAAGCTCGAGAACAAGCTCGGCGTGAAGATGGGCCGGACCACGGCCGACAACCGCTTCACGCTGCTGCCGATCGTGTGCCTGGGGACCTGCGACCGCGCGCCGGCGATGCTGGTGGACCAGGACCTGCATCGCGACCTCGAGGACCTCAGCGAGCAGTCGCTGGGCGAGCTGCTGGACGGGTACAAATAATGACGACCCATAACCCCGCCGCCCCGCCGACCAGGCCGCTGACGCGGAACATCACGCTCAAGTCCGGCTCGCTGCCGAACGAGCCGCTCGACATCGTGGAGTTCGAGAAGCGCGGCGGCTACCACGCGGCGCGCAAGGCGCTGAAGCAGATGGCGCCGCTCGAGGTGACCAATGCCGTCAAGGAAGCCAACCTGCGCGGCCGCGGCGGCGCCGGTTTCCCCACCGGCGTGAAGTGGGGCCTGGT
>JBQTJQ010000072.1:0-1887 GCA_052386975.1 Gammaproteobacteria bacterium
CTGTTCGTGGCGCCGGCGATGAACCTGCGGATGTGGGCTAACCGCGCGACGCAGGACAACATCGCGCGGCTGAAGGGCCGCAAGGTGGCGCTGCTCGGCCCGGGCCACGGCGAGCTGGCCGAGGGCGAAGTCGGGCCCGGCCGCATGTTCGAGCCGGCCCGGATCCGCGACGCGCTGGTCGCGCATTTCCAGCGGGGGCCGCTGTCTGGCGTGCCGGTGGTGGTCACGGCCGGGCCGACGCGCGAACCTCTCGACCCGGTGCGCGTGCTGACCAACCGCTCGAGCGGAAAGATGGGTTTCGCCGTTGCCGAGGCTCTGACCGGGCTCGGCGCGCAGGTCACGCTGATCGCCGGGCCGGTCGCGGTCGCGACGCCGGCCGGCGTGCAGCGCGTGGACGTCGAGACCGCCGAGGAGATGTATCGCGCGGCGATCAAGGCGGCGAAACCGGCGAAGATTTTCGTCGGCGCGGCCGCGGTCGCCGACTACAAACCGGCCAGGGCCGCGCGCGGCAAGATCAAGAAGAAGGCCGCTACGCTGTCTGTGCCGATGGAGCGCACCCGCGACATCCTCGCCGCCGTGCGGCAGAAGCACCGCTCGCTGTTCATGGTCGGCTTCGCCGCCGAGACCGGGAACCTGGAATCCAACGCGCGCGCCAAGCTCAAGGACAAGAGACTGGACCTGGTCGCGGCCAACCTGGTCGGCAACGGCCGCGCCTTCGACCGCGACGACAACGAGCTGCACGTGTACTGGAACAAGGGCGGCAAGGCCCTGGGCAGGGACTCGAAGGCCAACCTCGCGCGCGCGCTGGCGGACCTGATCGCCGAACGCTATCAGCCGAAGCGGGGACGGACTTAAGTCCGTCCCCCGGATGGAGCCATGCGCGAAATCCCCTGCAGGATCCTCGACCCCCGCATCGGCACGACCTGGCCGCTGCCGGCGCACGCCACCGACGGCTCCGCCGGGCTCGACCTGCGCGCCTGCCTCGATGGGCCGCTGGTGCTCAAGCCCGGCGAGACCGTGCTGATCAAGACCGGCCTCGCCATCCACATCGGCGACACCGGCCTCGCGGCGATGATCTACCCGCGCTCCGGGCTCGGCCACAAGCACGGCATCGTGCTCGGCAACCTGACCGGCCTGATCGACTCGGACTACCAGGGCGAGCTGATGGTCTCGACCTGGAACCGCGGCAGCGCCGAGTTCACCATCCAGCCCGGCGAGCGCATCGCCCAGCTGCTGTTCGTGCCGGTGGTGCAGGCCAGGCTCATGCCGGTGGACAGTTTCGAGACCAGCACGCGCGGTGCGGGCGGCTTCGGGCACTCGGGCCGGACGTGAAAAGGGTCAGATCAATTTCGCCTGCCTGCATCGCGGACTGAGATACCATCTCCGAAATTGATCTGACCCTTTTTCCATGAGCATCGACCAGACCCGAGCCGGCGCGATCGCGCGCGTGCTGACCGAGGCGCTGCCGTACATCCGGCGCTTCGGCGGCAAGACCATCGTCATCAAGTACGGCGGCAACGCGATGGAGGACGACGCGCTGAAGTCCTCGTTCGCGCGCGACGTGGTGCTGATGAAGCTGGTCGGCCTGAACCCGGTCATCGTCCACGGCGGCGGCCCGCAGATCGACGAGCTGCTCGGCAAGCTCGGCAAGGGCCGCGAGTTCGTCGACGGCATGCGCGTGACCGACGCCGAGACCATGAAGGTCGTCGAGATGGTGCTCGGCGGGCAGGTCAACAAGGAGATCGTCGCGCTGATCAACCAGCACGGTGGCCGCGCCATCGGCGTGACCGGCAAGGACGACGGCCTGATCCGCGCGCGCAAGCTCAACGGCAAGAAGGACCTCGGCTTCGTCGGCGAGGTCGCCGCGGTGCGTCCCGAGGTCATCAA
>JBQTJQ010000073.1:0-4490 GCA_052386975.1 Gammaproteobacteria bacterium
ACGTGCAGGACCTTGAGGCGCTGCGGGCCTGGGTGCGCGCCAACGCCGAGACGATTTACCACCCGGTCGGCACCTGCAAGATGGGCCTGGACGAGCTGGCCGTGGTTGATCCGCAGTTGCGCGTGCGCGGACTGAGCGGCCTGCGCGTGGCGGACGCCTCGATCATGCCGACGCTGGTCGGCGGCAACACCAACGCTCCGACCACGATGATCGCCGAGAAGGCCGCGGCGATGATCCTCGAGCAAGCGCTGGCCGAGCCCGCGCTGGCCGCATGAAACCGGCGCTGCTGGCATGTGTCGTCGCCGTGGCGGGGTGCGCCGCGCGCATCGAGGTGCGGGAACTCGCCAGCAGCCAATACTGCAACACACCCGGGCCCGCGGCGCGCGTGCACCTGCTGCGCGGCGCGGCGGCGGTCGCGGCCTGGTACACGGAGCGCGGGATCGCGCTGGCCGGCGCCGAGCCGCGGGCCGACGCGGATTTCGCCGTGGTCGAGGCCGGCATGCGCCCGACCGGAGGCTACGGGATCGAGGTGGCGGAGCAGGCCACGCAGCGCGGCGAGCGCATCGTGCTCGACGTCACGTTCTTCGGGCCGGAGCCGGGCAGCCTGCAGACCCAGGCGCTGAGCAGCCCGTGCGCGCTGGTGCAGCTGCCGCCCGGGCGGCACATCGTCGTCGAAGTGCGCACCACCGCGGGCACGGTGGTCGCCGCGAGCGCCGCGCCGCCCGCGCCGGTCCCCGGCGTGACGCACTGAGCGCCGCCGCGCCGTGCTGACCTTCCTGCCGGCGCCGGTGACGGGCGCGATCATGTTCGTGGTGCTGGTGGTCCACACCGTGCTGTGGGCCGCCGTGGTCTACGTCGGCATCTTCCTCAAGCTGCTGGCGCCGACGCGCGGCCTGCGCGACCGCGCCTCGCGCCTGACCGCCTGGCTGGCCCAGCAGTGGGCCGTGCTGAACACGGTGTGGGTCCGCTGGCTGCTGCGGATCGAATGGACCATCCGCATCGACGCCGACCTGAGCCCGCAGGGGCAGTACCTGGTCTGTTCCAATCACCAGAGCTGGAACGACATCTTCGTGCTGATGCAGGCCTTCGGGCGACGCGCGCCGTTCTTCAAGTTCTTCATCAAGCAGGAGCTGATCTGGGTGCCGGTGCTGGGCCTGTGCTGGTGGGGCCTCGATTACCCGTTCATGAAGCGCTACACGCCGGAGCAGGTCGCCAGGGACCCGTCGCTGAAGGGCAAGGACCTCGAGACCACGCGCAAGGCCTGCGAGCGCTACAAGAACCAGCCCGTGCTGATCCTGAATTTCCTCGAGGGCACGCGCTTCACCAAAGCCAAGCACGCGCGCCAGCAGTCGCCGTACCGGCACTTGTTAAAGCCCCGCGCCGGCGGCTTCGCCTTCACGCTGTCGGCGCTCGGCGCGCAGCTCAATTCGCTGCTCGACGTGACGATCGTTTATCCGCAGGGGCCGCAGGGCTTCTGGGAATTCCTCTGCGGCAAGCTGCGCCGCGTCATCGTCGAGGTGCGCGCGCTGAAGATCCCGGCCGAGCTGTTCGCCGGCGATTACGAGAACGATCCGGAATTCCGCCAGCGCTTCCAGGCCTGGGTCGGCGAGCTGTGGGCCGCCAAGGACCGGCGCATCGGGGACCTGACGTCATCCCGAGCGTAGCGAGGGATCCTCGAGGTGCTCGAGGTCCGCCAGCAGCGCGGGCAGGTCCTCGCGCAGGACGGCCAGGCGCCGTTCCCAGCCGGCCGCGGCCTCGAGCAGACCGTCGGGCCGGCGCATGCGGCGCGCCACGCGCCGGATCGCGCGCTCGATGCCGGGCGCGGTCGCGTAGGACTGCAACAGTTCGCTGAACGGCTCCGGCTCGGGGATCGGCGCGCCGGCGTGCTCGAACCAGGCGCCATCGAGCCCGACCTGGCGGCCGGCATGAAAGGCGAAGTCCGGCAGCGCGCGGTCCGAGTAGCGGCTCCAGTCCTGCGCCAGCACGTGGTCGAACAGCAAGTCCAGCAGGATTCCGGAGTAGCGCCGCGCACCTGGGCCGAACTGCCCGCGCGCGGCCACCACGCGCGGATGGCGGTCGGTGTGCGCGTCGACGCGGCGGTGCAGCATCACCGAGCGCGCCAATGGCTCGGGCATCGCGGCCGGCATCGGTCCGCGCAGCAGGTCACCGAGGATCGCGCCGGAGAGCGGCAACCCGGCACGGTCGGTGAGCCAGAGGTGGGCGAGGAAATTCACCTCGCCAGCTTACGCCCCCCGACAGGCCCTACGAGCGCGACATTCCCGCGGTGACGACGAAGCGCATCGCTTCCTCGAGGCTCATGTCGAGCGGCGTCAGGCATTCGCGCGGCAGGAACACGGTGTAGCCGCCGATGGTGTAGCTCATCGGCAGGTAGACCGCGACGCGCCCGGCGCCGGGCGCGACCGGCAGGTCCGAGAAATCCTCGATGGTGACGAAGCCGATCAGCCTGGCGTCGGTGCCGGGGAAGGCGACCAGCACGACTTTGCTGAACTTCTTCGTGCCGGCCTTCGAGAACAGGCTCATCAGGTCGCGCACCGCGCTGTAGACGGTCTTGACCAGCGGGATGCGGTTGAGCAGGTCCTCGACCCATCCCATGAGGCGGCGGAAGTACACCGCCTCCATCAGCACGCCGACGGCGAAGATCAGGCCGAGCGCGACCAGCAGTCCCAGCCCGCGCGGGTAGCTGCCCTCCGGCAGCAGCCACTTCACCGCCGGGCTCAGCAGCTTCTCGCTCGTCGTCACCAGCCACAGCAGCACCGCGATGGTGATGACGATCGGCAGCACCACGGCGAGGCCGGACAGGAAGGTGCGGGCGAGGCGCGGCAGGGTCATGCGCAGGCCCACTCGTGGCGGCCGAGCGCGGGCGACGCCAGCGCCACGCGGTCTCCGGGCACCAGCGGCCCGACGCCGGCCGGCGTGCCGGTGTAGATGATGTCGCCGGCCGCCAGCGCCCAGCTGCGCGACAGGATGTGGACCAGCCGCGCCACCGGAAACAGCATGTCCCTGGTATTGCCGGCCTGGCGGCGCGCCCCGTTCACGTCGCAGGTGAACTCGATCGCCTGCAGGTCCTGGCCCTGGTAGGGGACCCAGTTGCCGAGGGGCGCGGCGTGGTCGAAGGCCTTGCACAGCTCCCAGGGCTGGCCCTTCTTCTTGAGCTCGTTCTGCAGGTCGCGGAGCGTCAGGTCGAGGCCCAGCGTGAGCGCCGCAACCTGCTCGAGCGCGCGCTCCGGCGGCACGTCGCGGCCGCCGCCGCTCAGCAGCACGACCAGCTCGGTCTCGTGGTGCACGCTGCCGCGCCCGCGCGGCAACACCACCGGCGTGCCGGTCGGCACCACGCACGAGGCCGGCTTCATGAACACGACGCAGGTCTCGTCGGAAGCGTTGCCGAGCTCCTTGATGTGCTCGGCGTAGTTGCGGCCGATGCAGAAGATGCGATTGACCTTCACGGTGTCATTCCGAGGATGACACGGCTAGATCCGGGCTTCGATCCCGAATTTCGCGAAACCCTTGCTCTCGAAGTTCTGCCGGAACATGTCGCGCAGCTTGGTGGCCTGCGCGTCGTAGGCGCCCTTGTCCTTCCAGGTGTTGCGCGGATTCAGCATGGTGGCGTCGTCCACGCCCGGGCAGGACTTGGGCATCTTCAGGTTCAGGATCGGGTGGGTCTCGGTCTCGACCTTGTCGAGCTTGCCGTCGAGCGCCGCGTTCAGCAGCGTGCGCGTGAGCTTGATGGACATGCGCTTGGCGGTGCCGGCAGGGCCGCCGCTCCAGCCGGTGTTCAGCAGGATGCAGCGCGCCTGGTGCTTCTGCATCTTGTCGGCTAACAACCTGGCGTAGACGTTCGGCTTCTGCGCCATGAACGGGCCGCCGAAGCAGGCCGAGAACGTGGGCTGCGGCTCGGTCACGCCGACCTCGGTGCCGGCGACGCGGGCGGTGAAGCCCGAGACGAAGTGGTACATCACGTCCTTGGGCTCGAGGATCGAGATCGGCGGCAGCACGCCGAAGGCGTCGGCGGTCAGCAGCACGATCGTCTCCGGATGCGGGCCACGGGCGTTGGGCATGACGTTCGGCACGGCGCTGAGCGGGTACGACAGGCGCGTGTTCTCGGCGATCGAACCGTCGTTGAGGTCGAGCTCGTCCGGGTGGCACTGCTCCATCTTCTTGCCCGGCAGCGGCGGCACGTTCTCGATGATCGAGCCCGGCTGCGACAGCGCCGCGGCGATCACCGGCTCGGCTTTCTTGTCGAGGTTGATCAGCTTGGCGTAGCAGCCGCCTTCGAGGTTGCACAGGCCGTTGTCGGACCAGATGGTCTCGTCGTCGCCAATCAGCTTGCGCGAGGCATCGGCCGACAGCGTGGTCTTGCCGGTGCCCGACAGGCCGAACAGGATCGCGCCGTCATTGCGCGCGCCGACGTTGGCCGAGCAGTGCATCGACAGGCGGCCTTCCTTCGGCATCAGGTAGTTGCCGACCGTGAA
>JBQTJQ010000074.1:0-3761 GCA_052386975.1 Gammaproteobacteria bacterium
GCGGCGGGGGGCGCGCCCACCGCCGGGGCGCGCCGCGGCACGACCGCGCGACAGATCGCGTAATACGCCTGCTCGATCTTCGCGCGGTGCACGACACTGAGCGTGCCGGCGGTGTAGGCCGCCTGCGCCTCGACCAGGAAATGGCGCGCGTCGTGCAGGCACTCCAGCGGCGGGCGCTCGGCCAGCGCCGCAAACGTGGCGTGCAGGTCGTGTAACAACACCGGGTCGCCGGCGCCCGGCGCGGCCGGCGCCTCCGCCGGCGGGCTCTCGTGGTCCACCACCTGCGTGAGCAGCACGGCGTGGTGCGCGGTCAGCGCGCGGCCGGATTCCGAGACGATGTTCGGCTCGGGCTGGCCGGCGGCGCGGCAGACCTCCTGCAGCGTGCGCACGATGTTGTGGGCGTACTCGCGCAGCGAATAGTTGATCGAGCAGAACGAGCGGCTGCGCGTGCCCTCGTAATCCACGCCGAGGCCGCCGCCGACGTCCACCAGGTCCAGCGGCGCGCCCAGCCCGCGCAGCTCGACGTAGTAGCGCGCCGCTTCGCGCATGCCGCGCTGGATGTCGGCGACGTTGGCCACTTGCGAGCCGAGGTGGAAGTGCACCATGCGCAGGCAGCCGAGCTTGCCGGCCTGCTTCAATAGCTCCATCGCCTCCAGCACCTGCGCCGCGGCCAGGCCGAACTTGGCCTTCTCGCCGCCGGTGTTCTGCTGGGTGCTGGCGGAATTGCCCAGCCGCACGCGCAGCCCGATCAGCGGCTCCACCATGAGATCCTTCGCTTCGCTCAGGAGCATCGGCAGCTCGCTGGTCTTCTCCACCACGATGTAGACGCGGTGGCCGAGCTTCTGGCCGATCAGCGCGCGCCGCAGGTAGGCGCGGTCCTTGTAGCCGTTGCACACCACCAGCGCGCCAGGGCGCGCCAGTCCCAGCACCGCGGCCAGTTCCGGCTTGCTGCCGGCTTCGAGGCCGACGCGGTCGCCGCCGTGGCGCACGATGGCGTCCACCACGTCCTTCTGCTGGTTGACCTTGATCGGGTAGACCGCGGTGTAGCGCCCGCCATAGTTCTGCTCGACTATCACGTCGTTGAAGGCGCCGGTCAGCGCGTCGACGCGGTCGTGCAGGATGCCGCTGAAGCGCAGCAGCACCGGCAGCGCCAGGCCCTGCGCCGGCAGGCCGCGGGCCAGCTCGTACAGGTCGATCGCAGTGCCGTTGCGCGTCGGCCGCACCAGCAGGTGGCCGCTCTCGGCCACGTCGAAGTAGCCCTCGCCCCAGTACTGGACGTTGTACAAGT
The DNA here is from genome assembly GCA_052386975.1 of Gammaproteobacteria bacterium. Classification (GTDB taxonomy): domain Bacteria; phylum Pseudomonadota; class Gammaproteobacteria; order Nevskiales; family Nevskiaceae; genus JACPFV01. Next base: position 1,289 of record JBQTJQ010000074.1, read on the forward strand.
CCTTCGCGCTTGCCGCGTTCCAGCCCACGTCGTTCATTGGAGGTCGTCTATATACTTCGCGCCTGAAGGCGCTCCTGCACGCCGCGCATTGTCACCCTTTTTTCGGAGCATGTGATGTCCCTCGACAGCAGCTGGTTCACCGAGCCGGTCGACAAGACCGGCACCGCCTTCTCGCTCAAGCTCGGCCCGGGCCGCAAGCTCCACGAGGAGCAGACGCCGTTCCAGAAGATCGAGATCTGGGACACCGCGACCTTCGGCAAGCTGATGACCATCGACGGCTGCACCATGGTCTCGACCTTCGACAACTTTCTTTATCACGAGATGATGTCGCACCCGGCGCTCAACTCGCACAAGAACCCCAGGAACGTGGTGGTGGTCGGCGGCGGGGACTGCGGCACGCTGCGCGAGGTGCTCAAGCACAAGGGCGTGAGGCGCGCGACCCAGGTCGAGATCGACGAGCGCGTCACGCGCCTGGCCGAGAAGTACTTCCCGGAGCTGTGCACCGCCAACAAGGACCCGCGCGCCACGCTGTTCTTCGGCGACGGCATCCAGTGGATGAAGGACGCCAGGCCCGGCAGCATCGACGTGATCATCATCGACTCGACCGACCCGGTCGGGCCGGCCGAGGGGCTGTTCGGCCTGAAGTTCTACCGCGACTGCATCAAGGCGCTGGCCAGGGACGGCCTGCTGGTGCAGCAGTCCGAATCGCCGCTGCTGCACGAAAGCCTGATCCGCGAGATGCACGCCGCCATGCGGCAGGCCGGCTTCGCCCAGACCCACCTGATCACCTTCCCGCAGCCGGTCTATCCGTCGGGCTGGTGGTCGGCCTCGTTCGCGCGCAAGACGCGCGGCAAGCTGGCGGCGCGGCTGGCGCCCGCGGCGATCAGGAAGCTGAAGACGCGGTACTACAACGCCGACACGCATCGCGCCGCGTTCGCGGTGCCGACCTTCCTGAAGTCGTAGTCGTAGGGCGGGAATCCTTTCCCGCCGGCAAGGGATTGCCGGCCACTCGTTTCAGGCGCGACCGGTCGTTACGGCGTCGGCGCGGGCTTCTCTTCCGGCGGCGCCTTCACTTCCTCCACCGGCGCTTCCGGCGGCGGGAAGGTCCCGGCGGCGGCCGGCGACGGCGCCCGCGGCGCGCACGCAGCATCGACCCGCTGCTGCTCCTGGTCGAGGTACTGCTGGCGCTCGGCCGCCGAGTACTCGCGCGTCTTGCCGAGGTTGTCGATCTCGCTGATGCTCGGCGCCCGGCGGTAGCTCTCGAGCCGCGCCTTCTTCGCGCTGCACTCGGTGTCGCGCGAGGCGCCCTCGGCCGCGGCCGCCGACGGCGTGCCGCTGCCGCTCGACGATTCGATGATCACCGAATCCGCGGGCTGGTCCTTCGGCTTGTCGCCGTAATGGACGCGCCCGTCCTTGTCCTTCCACTTGTAGACCTCGGCGGCGGACGCGGCGGTGACGCTGAGCAGCAACACCAGCAGGGTGACGATCGGGCGCATGACGACCTCCTGATGAGCCAAGTTTCGTGAAAGCGGCCGGTGCCGTCAATCGGGCGGCGGCATAGACTGGGGCCCATGCGTTCTATCGCCTGGATCGCTGCCTTGCTCCTGCTCGCTCCGGCCGCGTCTCCGGCGGTGGAAAGCGGCTACTTCGACCTGTTCTACGCGCCGCGCAGCGATTTTCGCACCGCGTCGGGTGCCGAGACCGACGGCGGCATGGGCTACGGCTTTCAGGGGCGGAGGTCCATCCAACCGCAGCTCTTCCTCACCCTCGAGGCCTACACCGACCGCTACGACGGCCTCGACGGCGACCGGGTGTCCCGCGACCTCACATGGATCCGGCTCGGCGGCGGCTACCAGGTGTTGCCGGACGTCGACATCCGCGCGCAGTTCCTGCGCGGGCAGAGCAACACCGAGGCCGACAGCGGCGTCGCCGTGCACATCAACGCCCAGACCGACGTGCGCCGCTGGTGGGAGCTGACGGCCCGCGTCGGCTGGGTGAGCCTGCGCGACACCGGCGACGGCGTGGAGTGGCTGGCCGGCGCTGCCGTCACGGTCAGCGACCCGTTGCGCCTGTTCGTGGAGCACCGCGTGACGACGCTGGAAGCCGGCGGCGGCGAAACCCGCATCACCGACACCATGGCCGGGATTCGAGTCCGGTTCTAGCGCCCGGGGCTGAGCGGCCCGAAGTAGATTTCCATCGCCAGCGCGGGGTAGCCGACCCGCTCCCGGGTGGAACCGCCCGTCAGGCTGGCGTGCGAGTACTCGACCAGCACGCGGCCCCAGCGCCCGGGTGTAAAGGCCAGGCCGGCGTTGGCGCCGACCCCGTCGATGTCGCCGCGATAGTCGAACTCGACGTCAGGGTTGGCGCCGCGGTCCGAGAAGTGGTGGCCGCGGTACCTCACGGTGCTGAACCAGGGGCCACCGTAGACGATCAGCGTGGGGTCGAAACGCCAGCCGAAGATCGCCGCGAAGTC
>JBQTJQ010000075.1:0-5838 GCA_052386975.1 Gammaproteobacteria bacterium
CCAACGACCTGCCGAGCGCGCGCGGCCACGGCGAGCCGGTCACCTCCAAGCTGGACCTCGGCGACGGGGCGAAAGTGGCCTCGGTCATCCTCGGCGACGCCGAGGATCGCTACGTGGTCGGCAGCGAGAAGGGCTACGGGTTCGTCGCCAGGCTCGGCGACCTCACCACCGATCGCAAGGCCGGAAAGACCTTCATCAGTGTTCCCGAGGGCTCGAAGGCCTTCAACGCCGGCCGCGCGGCCAACCCCGCGACCGACCGCCTGGCGGTCATCACCCACGAGGGGCGGCTGCTGCTGTTCCCGCTATCCGAGCTGCCCGAGATGGCCAAGGGCAAGGGTAATAAGTTGATCAAGGTGCGCGAGAACGATCGCATCGTGCACGCCTGCGTGGTGCCGGCCGGGGCGGGCCTCCAGATCGCCAGCGGCAAGCGCACCATGGGCCTGAAGGGCAAGGACCTCGAGCACTACGCCGGCTCGCGCGCCTCGCGCGGCCTGTTCCTGCCGCAGGGCTACCGGACGGTGGCGACGGTGCGTGCCGAAGCTTGAATTGGGCTGTCCAAAGCCCCATAAAGGCACTACCGCCGACCCGGGATGAACCGAGAACCATGAAACGCGTCTTCCTGTTCCTGCTGACCAACATCGCCGTGCTCGTGGTACTGAGCGTGGTGGCGTCGCTGCTGGGCGTGAACCAGTACCTGACGCAGAACGGCCTGAACTACCAGGCACTGCTGGGCTTCGCGGCCGTGTTCGGGATGGGCGGCGCCTTCATCTCGCTGCTGATGTCCAAGTGGATGGCCAAGCGCGCCACCGGCGCGCAAGTCATCACCCAGCCGCGCACCGCCGGCGAGTCGTGGCTGCTGGCGACGGTGCAGCGCCAGGCCCAGGCCGCCGGCATCGGCATGCCGGAGGTCGCGATCTACGAGGGGCCCGAGCCCAACGCCTTCGCCACCGGCGCGTTCCGCAACAGCGCGCTGGTCGCGGTCAGCACCGGCCTGCTCAACAACATGAAGCAGGAAGAGGTCGAGGCCGTGCTCGGCCACGAGATCAGCCACGTCGCCAACGGCGACATGATCACGCTGACCCTGATCCAGGGCGTGCTGAACACCTTCGTGATCTTCGCCGCGCGCGCGATCGGCTACGTCATCGACAAGGCCGTGTTCAAGAACGAACGCGGCGTCGGCATCGGCTACATGCTCACGGTGTTCGTGCTGGAGATCGCCTTCGGCGTGCTGGCCGCGATCATCGTGGCCTGGTTCTCGCGCCAGCGCGAGTTCCGCGCCGACGCCGGCGGGGCCCACCTGGCAGGTCGCCAGAACATGGTTGGCGCGCTGCAGGCGCTGTCGCGGGCCTACGGCCAGACCACGCTGCCCAAGACCATCACGGCCTTCGGCATCAACGGCGGCATCAAGAGCCTGTTCGCCACGCACCCGCCGATCGAGCAGCGCATCGCCGCCCTGCAGCAGGGGCCGGTTCGCTGATCGCGGCGGCGGCATGGGAATGCCGCCCTACGTAGGTCGGCAATCCTTTGCCGACGTTCAGCGCACTTCGCTGGCCAGCAGCACCGCTTCCGGCGCCTGCACGTGGAAGCCCTGGATGTAGGTCACGCCCAGCTGCCAGAGCCGCGCCATCGCGTTGGCGTCCTCGACCTGGCCGACGATGGTCGCGATGCTCTTCTTCTTGGCGGCTTCCATCAGGTCAGCAAACCGCTTCTGCAGGGCCTGGTCGTTGAAGTCCTTGGTGAACGTGTAGTCGAGGCGCACGTAGCCCGGCGCCAGGGTGTCGAGCAGCTTCTCCGAGTTCGGCGTCGAGCCGAACCGGTCGAGGGCGACTTCGGCGCCCAGTGAGCGCAGCGCCTGGGCGAAGGCCTTGGCCTTGGTCACGTGGTTCTCGACCACGGCCTCCTGGATCGTGAACACCAGTTCACCCTTCTTCAGCGGGCGCTGCCTGACCTGCTCGGCGAGCCACCGGTACAGCGCGTCGCCCTCCTTGATGGTCTGCTCGGACAGCCGCACGAACAGCATCGAGGTGTCGCTGGCGCCGGCGCGCTTGGCCAGCACGGTCAGCGCCCGCGCGATCACCCAGCGGTCGACCGCCACGATCAGGCCGAACTTCTCCGCCGCCGGGATGAATTCCTTGGCCGGCACTTCCTGGCCGGCCTCGTCGAGCATGCGCGCCAGCACGTCGAAGTGGTGCGTGTCGCCGCCCTCGAGGCTGGCGATCGACTGGTAGGCGAGCTTCAGGCGGTTCTCGGCCAGCGCCTTGCGGATCTGCTCGGCCTTGCGCTGGTCCACCGCGGCTTCCTGCGCGGCCGCGGCGGCGGCGCCCAGCATGGCGACGCGGTTGCCGCCGTCGCGCGACAGCTGGCGCGTCTGGCGCACCGCGTTGTCGACGACTTCCTCCGCCTTGTCGGTCTTCGACAGCGGGTAAGCGACCACGGTGACGGCGAGATGGGCTTCGTAATGTTCGGTCTTGAACACCTGCGCCGCGACGTCCGCGCGCAGCACCTCGGCCAGCTTCTCGAAGTCCGCGGGGCTCGGGCGCGACAGCACCATGGCTTCGAGCGCCGTCGAGAACTTGTACAGCGGCTCCTTGGCGGCCAGCCGGCGCTTGATCAGGTCGCCGAGCTGCTTCAGCGCCAACTCCGACTCGTGGTAGCCGAGCCGCTCCTCGACCGCGCCGAAGCTGTCCACCATCACCAGCATCAGCGCGCGGTGCATCTCGACGTTGGCCTTGATGGCCTGGTCGAGCACGGCGAACAGCTCGAGCCGGTCGTGCGCCGCCTTGGGAGGCGGCGCGGGCGCCGGGGTCGCGGGGGCCACCGCCGCGGGCTTCGGGATCAGCAGCTCGAGCATGCGCGCGCCCTCGGGCCCGCTGACGCTGACGCTGGCGGTCACTTTCACCGGGGCGCCCTGGGCATTCGCCAGCACCAGCGGCAGCTTGGTGTCGCTCTTGACCTTGCCCTTGGAAAAGTCCTTCAGGAACTGCTTGATCGCGGCGACGTTCTCCTCGGCAATCAGGTCGAGCAGCGGGTTGCCGGTCAGCGAATCCGCGGATTTCTGCCCGATCAGCGTGGCGAACGGGGCGTTGGCGTGCGTGACGATGCCTTCCTCGACGTGCAGCACGGCATCGCTCGAGCCGGCCATCAGCTTTTCGTGGCGCGCCTCGAAGTCGGCCAGCTTGACGCGCATGCTGCGCAGCTCGCGGATGTGCTGGTGCGTGGTCAGCTCGCGCATGCAGATCATCTCGAGGTGCTGCAGCTGCAGCGTATCGCCGGCGAACACCAGGCCGCGCACGCCGGTGCGCAGCGCGGCGACCGTGTCGGCCATGGCGAAGGACTTGGTGGCCAGCAGCAGCACCGGCAGGTCCGGCTGCACGCGGTGGCACAGGTCGAGCACGTCCTTGATCGACGCGCGCGGCTGGCCGTCCTGGCACAGCACCAGGTCCGGCGTGCCGCGCCGGATGCCGTCCTCGAGGTCCTCGAGGTCGGTGACCCAGGCGGCGCGCACCGGGCGGCCGGCGTTGCGCAGGTGGCTCTCGATGCGCTTGGCCAGTTCCTCGCCCGAGCTCAGCACCAGCAGCTTCGAGGTGCTGGCCTGCAGCGTGATGGTGTGGTCGGGGCGCGTGGCCATTACCAGCTCAGCATCGTCTTGGCGGGAGCGCCGGACTCTTCGCGCACCAGCCGCGGCACCAGGTAGCCGGGCAGGCGCGCGGACATGGCGCGCATCAGTTCGCGCGCGGTCGTTTCCGGCACGTCGAAATGGGCGGTGCCGCGGACGCGATCGAGCATGTGCAGATAGTACGGGAGGACGCCGCACTCAAACAGCCGGGTAGCCAGGGTTACCAGGGTGTCGGCGCGGTCGTTGACGCCGGCCAGCAGCACCGACTGGTTCAGCAGCGTCGCGCCGGCCTGCGCCAGGCGCCGCAGCGCCCAGCGCACCGGCTCGTCCAGCTCGTTGGCGTGGTTGGCGTGCACCACCACCACCTTCTGCAGGCGGCCGCGGCCGAGCCAGGCCAGCAGCGCGTCGTCGACGCGCGAGGGCAGCACGATCGGCTGGCGCGTGTGGATGCGCAGCCGCTGCACATGCGGCAGGAACTCGAGCGCCTCGGCGAACGGCGCCAGCTTGTCGTCCGACAGCGAGAGCGGGTCGCCGCCGGACAGGATGACCTCGCTGATCGAGCGGTCGGTGGCGAGCTCGCGCAGCGCCTCGTCCCAGTGGTGGCGCGAGGCGGTCGCGTCGGCGTACGGGAAGTGCCGGCGGAAGCAGAAGCGGCAATGCACGGCGCAGGCGCCGGTCGCGATCACCAGCGCGCGGCCGGCGTACTTGTGGATGGTGCCGCCGGGCTTGAGCTTGTTCAGGTCACCGACCGCGTCGTCGGAAAAGCCCGGCGCCTCGTCGGCCTCCCGCGGGCGACGCCAGACTTGCAGGAACAGGGGATCGTGCGGATCGCCCTTGCGCATGCGCGCGGCGTAGGCGCGCGGCACGCGCAGCGGGAAATCAATTGACGGGCGCTTCGCGCCCGCGGCGGGGAGGGCAGGCGCGAGCGTCGGCGTGTCGGCCGCGAGCTCCAGGAAAGCCAGCAATTCGGCCGGCCGGGTAAAGGCCGACGCGAGGTCCTGCTGCCACGCGGGGACCTGTCGGGCGGCGGTGTTTGTCTGTATCATTCGCGCCGCATTTTCGCCGGTCGCGTGTTATCCGGCAACCTATTGAATTCAGGACTCTTTACCAATGTCTACCCTCAGCACCAACGATATGAAGCCCGGCGTCAAAGTCCTTTTCGACGGCGACCCCTACGCGATCCTCGAGAACGAGTACGTCAAGCCCGGCAAGGGCCAGGCCTTCAACCGCCTCAAGATCCGCAACCTCAAGACCGGCCGCGTGATCGAGAAGACGCTGCGCTCGGCCGAGTCCGCCGAGGAAGCCGACATCGTCGAGGTCGAGATGCAGTACCTCTACAACGACGGCGAGTTCTGGCACTTCATGGACCCGACCAACTACGAGCAGCTGACCGCCGACAAGGGCAAGGTCGGCGAGGCCGTGATCTGGCTCAAGGAGCAGGACACGGTGAAGGTGCTGCTGTGGAACGGCATCCCGCTACAGGTCACGCCGCCGATCTTCGTCCACGCGAAGATCGTCGAGACCGACCCGGGCGTGCGCGGCGACACCGTGACCGGCGGCACCAAGCCGGCCAAGCTCGAGACCGGCGCCACCGTGAAGGTCCCGCTGTTCATCAACGAAGGCGAGATCATCAAGGTGGACACGCGCACCGGCGAGTACCTGAACCGGGCCGGGAAGTAGGTCGGCAATCCCTTGCCGACGGTGCAGCGAAACGCGCCGGCGCCATGGCGGCATTGGAATGCCGCCCTACGATGACTGAAACCTGGCAGCCTTCCGCATCGATCGAAACGCTGCGCGCGCGCGCCGAGCTGCTGGCGCGCATCCGCACGTTCTTCGCCGCGCGCGCGGTGCTCGAAGTCGACACGCCGGTGCTGTCGGCGCACGCGACCGTGGACTTCCACATCGACAGCCTGCGCACCGTCGACGGCCGCTGGCTGCAGACCTCGCCCGAGTTCGCCATGAAGCGGCTGCTGGCGGCGGGCTCGGGGCCGATCTGGCAGCTGTGCCACGTGTTCCGCGCCGGCGACCTGGGCCGCCACCACAACCCCGAATTCCTGATGCTCGAGTGGTACCGCCCGGGCTTCGGCCACCACGCGCTGATGGACGAGATCGTCGCGCTGCTGACGACGCTGGGCGTCGCGGCGGCGGGAACGGTCGAGCGCATGACCTACCGCCAGGCCTGGCTCGACCACGCCGGCGTCGATCCACACACGGCTGAAGTT
>JBQTJQ010000076.1:0-18391 GCA_052386975.1 Gammaproteobacteria bacterium
CGACTTTGCCGCTCGTGGATGAATGCCGCCGCCCTTGCTGATCAGGTCCTTGTTGTAGTCGTCCCAGCTCGAGCGCGGCAGCGCGAACATGCGCTCGCGCTCCTTGAAGCTGGCCTCGCAGTCGGGATCCGGGTCGAGGAAGATGTGGCGGTGGTCGAAGGCCGCGTGCAGGCGGATCTTGCGCGACAGCAGCATGCCGTTGCCGAACACGTCGCCGCTCATGTCGCCGACGCCGACCACGCTGAACTCCTCGCTCTGGATGTCGCGGCCCCCGCGGCCGCCGCCGGCGGCCGCTGGTCCATCGGCCATCTCGCGGAAGTGGCGCTTGACGCTCTCCCAGCCGCCCTTGGCGGTGATGCCCATCTTCTTGTGGTCGTAGCCGGCGCTGCCGCCGGAGGCGAAGGCGTCGCCGAGCCAGTGGTCGTACTCGGCCGAAAGGCCATTCGCGATGTCGGAGAACGTGGCCGTGCCCTTGTCGGCGGCGACCACCAGGTACGGATCGTCCTCGTCGTAACGCACCACGTTGTTACGCACCACGATCTTGTCGCCGTCGCGGTTATCGGTGATGTCCAGCAGGCCGCGCAGGAAGGTCTTGTAGCACTCGACGCCGGCCTTCAGCCATTCGTCGCGCTTCGACGGGTCGGCCTGCTTGACCACGAAGCCACCCTTGGCGCCGACCGGCACGATGATGGCGTTCTTGACCTGCTGCGCCTTCATCAGGCCCAGCACCTCGGTGCGGAAGTCCTGCTTGCGGTCGCTCCAGCGCAGGCCGCCGCGCGCGACCTTGCCGGCGCGCAGGTGGATGCCCTCGACTTCCGGCGCGTAGACGAAGATTTCGAACATCGGCAGCGGCTGCGGCAGCTCCGGCACCTTCTTCGGGTCGAGCTTGACGCTGACGTAGTGCTTGGGCCGGCCGTCGGGCCGCTTCTGGAAATAGTTGGTGCGCAGCGCCGCGCGCACCACCGCCAGCAGCGCGCGCAGCACGCGGTCGCCGTCGAGCGTGGCCACCTTGTCGAGCAATGCGTCGAGCTCCTGGGCGAGTGTCAGCTCCTCGGACCTGCGCTTCTTGTCGTCGAGCGACGGATCGAAGCGGGCCTCGAACACGCGCACCAGCAGCGCGGCGATCGCGGCGTGCTCGGCCAGCAACTGCTCGATGTAGGACTGGCTGTACGGCAGGCCGGTCTGGATCAGGTACTTGCACAGCGTGCGCAGGCACACCACCTGGCGGCCGTCGAGCCCGGCGCGCAGCACCAGCCGGTTGAGGCCGTCGTTCTCGAGCTCGCCGCGCCAGGTGCTGAGGAACGCCGCCTCGAAGGCCTTGATGTCGAGATCCCTGGCGCCGCCGCCCAGCACGGCCAGGTCGATGGCGAAGGCCTGCACCCACAAGGTGTCGCCGTCGCGCGGCTTGACCTCGGTCGGGTCCTGCCAGATCACGCGCAGGCCGAAGTTCTCGAGCGTCGGCAGCACGTCCGACAGCGGGATCGGCTTGCCGTGCGAATAGAGCTTCAAGGTCACCGCCTGCTCGCCGACCACCAGGCGCGGCAGCACCGGCTCGAGCGCCGACAGCCGGATCAGGTGCTCGACGTCGGCGGCGGCCTCTTCGGCCGAGGTGGTCGAGGTGTACGCCACCGGGAAGGCATCGCCGAAGCGCGTCGCCATCTCGCCGCCGTGGATGGTCGGGTGCGGGCGGAACACCTCGCGCAGCTGCTCGCGCCACGAGCGCGTCGCTGCCTGCAGCTTCTTCTCGACCTCGTCGGGCGACAGCGCGATGGTGGTGCCGGGCTCGGTGCGCACCACGTACTGGATGCGCGCCAGCGAGCCGCGCAGCAGCTCGACCGTGCGGTCGACCGAGGTCGCGCTGAACAGGCCGGTCAGCTCGTGGGCGATGCGGTCGCGCAGCTCGGCCGAGTAGCGGTCGCGCGACAGGTAGACCATGCACGAGTAGTAGCGGCCGTAGCGGTCGCGCCGCATGAACAGGCGCAGCTGGTGGCGGTCGCGCAGCGCGCGGATGCCCATGCACAGCTGGAACAGGTCGGCCTCCGAGCTCTGGAACAGCTCGTCGCGCGGCAGCGAGTGGATGATCTCGCGCAGGTTCTTGGCCGAGTGGCTGTGCTCGGGCAGGCGCGCGCGCTGCATGACGTACTCGGCCTTGCGCCGCAGCAGCGGGATCTCGCGCACGCGGCTGGCGTAGACCTCGCTGGCGAACAGGCCGACGAAGCGGCTGACACCGTGCACCTCGCCGCCGGCATCGAAGTGCTTGACCGAGATCACGTCGAAATACTCGGGATGGTGCAGCGGCGACTTGACGTTGCCCTTGCTGACCACCACCACGCGCTTGCTGGTCGCGTACTTGGACAGCTCCTCGCGCGGCGCGATGTATTCCTGGGTGTCCTCGAAGCGGCCGCCCGGGCGCAGCAGGCCGAGCGCGGCGTCCTTGACGTCGTCGAATCCCCCGGCCTTGCCGACGCGCGATTCGGAGTAGCCCAGCAAGGTGAAGCGGCCCTCCTCGAGCCAGCGCAGGAAATCCTGCGCCTCGCGGAACTCGGCGGCGTCGGCGCCCCTGGGCACCGTGTCGAGCTGCTTGACCAGCGCCTGCACGCGCTGGCGCAACGCCGGGTAGTCCTGCACGCACTGGGTCAGCTCGCCGATGACGAAGCGCAGCCGGTTCTCGAGCGCCGGGTAGTCCTCGGGCTTGCCCAGCGCCTCGCACTCGACGTGGATCAGCGACTCGGCCGCGCCCTCGGCGCCGGTGCCGGCGACGCCGAGCACCTCGGTCAGGCGGCCCTTGGCGTCGCGCTTCACGCGCAGCACCGGGTGCACGGTCCAGTCGATCGACACGCCGGCCTCGCGCACCGCCATGCCGACCGAGTCGTAGATGAACGGCATGTCGTCGACCGCCGTGCGCACGGTGGCGAAGCCCTTGCTGCCGGCAGCGGCGGCGTCCTGCGGCGGCGTCACCGAGATCAGCACTTCGCCGGGCTTGCGCGAGCGCGTCAGCTGGAAGTGGGCCAGCGCCGCCTCGAGCAGGTCCTCGGCCGGGCGCAGCTTCAGCGTCTCGGCCGACGCCATCTCGAAGTAGGCGCGCGCGAAGGCGCGGAACAGCGGCTGGTCCGGCTTGTCGACGCGCCTGGCTGCCAGCGCCTCGATCCTGTTGAGCAGGACGTCGAGTTCCTGGTTGGCGGCCGCTTCGTTGTTCATTGGATGCTTTCGGGCGCGTTGCGCAGACCTATGTTTTAGCGGGCGTATTCTAGGCTTATTGGGCGCCTCCCTCTTGCCGCAATGCGGCAATCCGGGCGCAACCGGCGGCGTATATTGCCGTGGGGAACGTTGAGCAGGGGGCAACAGTGCCAACCTTCGTCGCCTCGGCGGCGCAGCGAATTCACGGCATCCGGCTGGAGCTCCTGGATCGCGTTTGGCTGGGCATCCTGGTGCTCGCCTTGGTGGGCGCACCCGCTTCGGCGTCACGCGCGCTGTCCACGGGCTGGCTGCCTCTCTACTCGGTCCATGTCGCGCTCGCGGCGTTGGTCATCGTGCTGTTCCTGGCGCGCCGGCGCTTGTCGTTCATGGCGCGGTCCGTCACGCTGCTCACGATCTTCTTCGTGGTCGGCGCCGCGGGCCTGTTCACGCTCGGCCTGCTGGGCGCGGGCCTGTGGTGGCTCGTGATGGCCAGCCTGCTGGCCAGCGCATTGCTGTCAATGCGCGTGGGCCTCATGGTATCCGGCGCTTCGCTCTTCCTGATCGCCCTCGCGGCCGCCGGCTTCACGCGCGGCGCGTTGAAGGTGCCGGTCGATCCCGCGGCCTACGTCTACGACGTGACTTCGTGGGTCTCGTTCCTGATGGCGGCCGCGCTGCTGCCGATCGTCGTTTTCCAGTCCATCGCGTTGTTCCAGCGGTCCACCGCGGACCTGATCGAGGAGATCGAACAGCAGCGGGCCCGGGAGGCGATGGCGCGGGAGGATGCGCGCGGCAGCGCCGAGCGTTTCACAGACTTCGCCGGCATCGCTGCCGACGGTTTCTGGGAGACCGACGGCGACCTGCGCCTGACGTTTGTCTCGCAGTCCTTCGCCGACGCGCTCGGCCTGCGAGCGTCGGACATGCTCGGCAGGACCCCGGGCGAGGCCTACCTGCTGCGTTACCCCGGGGCACCGCGACTCGAGGAGTTCATGGCGCCGCTGCGCCGGCACGAGGCGTTCTCGCACCTGCAGTTCCCCGTGCAGGACGCGCAGGGCCGGCGCGCGCTGCTGGCCTGCCTGGGGCGCCCCCGCTTCGATGCCGCGGGGGCGTTTCTCGGCTACCGCGGCGTCGTACGCGACATCACGCAGCAGTACAAGGACGAGCGCGCGATCAAGGAGGCCGCCGAGCGCCTGCGCCTGATCACCGACAACGCGCCGGCCCACATCTATCGCGTGGAACACGATCGTCGCGTCTCGTTCAGCAACCGGGCCGCCCTGGACTTCGTCGGCCGGCCGGCCGAGGCGCTGGTCGGGCAGCCGTTCGACCGGATGTACCCGCCGGCGGCGGCCTCTGCCATCGCCGGGCACATGGACCGCGCGTTCGCCGGAGAAGACGTGACGTTCGAGTTCGAGGCCGATGGGCGCCATTTCCGGGGCACGCTGGTGCCGGATGCGCGTGACGCCGGCGCCATCCAGGATATCTACGGGCTGGTCAGCGACATCACGCCGCTCAAGCGGATCGAAAACGAACTGCGCCAGCTGGCGCTGCTCGATCCCCTCACCGGCCTGGCCAACCGCCGGCGGTTCAACGAGAGGCTGGCCGAAGCCGTCCAGCGGAGCGAGCGCACCGGGCAACGCCTGGCGCTGATGTACCTGGACCTGGACGGCTTCAAGCGCGTCAATGACACCCTGGGCCACGACGTCGGGGACGAGTTGTTGAAGGAGTTCGGGCGGCGCGTCGTCGCCTGCGTGCGGCAGACGGACACCGTCTGCCGGTTGGCCGGTGACGAGTTCGTGGTGATCCTCGAAAACCTCGCTTCCGACCAAGATCCGGAACGGGTGGCGCTGAAGATCATCGCCGCCACGCGCCCGGCCGCCACGTTGAAGGGCCACGAGGTGCCGATGTCCACGTCGATCGGCATCGCCCTGCGCGAAGCCGGGGGAATCGCCGGCGATGCCCTGCTCAAGCAGGCGGACGCGGCGCTGTACCAGGCCAAGCGGTCACGACGCGGCAGCCACGCGGTGGCGCCTTCCGGGTAGCATGGCGGGCCGCCGCCAGCCCGCCGCATGACCGCCAGCCCACACACGCCGCTGATGCAGCAGTACCTCGCGATCAAGGCGGGGTACCCCGACCTGCTGCTGCTGTTCCGCATGGGCGACTTCTACGAGCTGTTCTACGACGACGCGCGCAAGGGCGCGCGGCTGCTCAACATCACGCTGACGCAGCGCGGCGAGTCGGGCGGCGCGCCGATCCCGATGGCGGGCGTGCCGGTGCACGCGCTGGACCAGTACCTCGCGCGGCTGGTGAAGCTCGGCGAGTCGGCGGCGATCTGCGAGCAGGTTGGCGAAGTGGGCGCGGAAAAGGGCCCGGTCAGGCGCGAAGTGGTGCGCGTGGTCACGCCGGGCACCGTCACCGAGGAAGTCCTGCTCGACCCGCGCCGCGCCAACGTGCTGGCCGCGCTGTGCTCGACCAAGGACCGCCACGGCCTGGCCTGGCTCGAGCTGGCCTCGGGTGATTTCACCGTCACCGAGAGCGCCCGCGCCGCCGACCTGCACGCCGAGCTGGCGCGGCTGCGGCCGGCGGAAGTGCTCGTCGCCGACGGCGCAGGTCGGCAATCCTTTGCCGACGTCAGCGTCGGCATGGGAACGCCGACCTACCGGCCGCAGCCGCCCTGGCACTTCGACCCGGCCAGCGCGCAGCGCCTGCTGACCGCGCAATTCGGCACGCGCGACCTCAAGGGTTTCGGCGCCGACGGCATGACTGCCGCGCTCGGCGCGGCCGGCGCGCTGCTGCAGTACGTCCAGCAGACGCAGAAATCGATGCTGCCGCACCTGCGCGGCCTGCGCGTCGAGATGCCCGACGAGGCGCTCGCCCTGGACACGGTGACGCGGCGCAACCTCGAGATCGACCGCAACCTCGCCGGCGAGCGCGAGCGCTGCCTGCTCGCGGTGATGGACAGCTGCCGCACCCACATGGGCAGCCGCCTGCTGTCGCGCTGGCTGACACGCCCGCTGAGCGCTCATGACGCGGGGCGCGCCGAACTGTCGGCGCGGTTTGGCGCGGTCGAGCGCCTGGTCGACGGCTCGCGCTTCGAGCCCCTGCGCGTGGCCTTGTCGGACCTCGCCGACCTCGAGCGCATCTGCGCGCGCGTCGCGCTGCGCAACGCCCGCCCACGCGACCTCGCCGGACTCGGCGACGCGCTGCTGCGGCTGCCCGCGATCGCCGGGCACGTCGCCGGCGCCGGCGCGCCGCGCCTGCGCGAGCTCGAGCAGCGCCTCGGCAGCCATGGCGATACCGCCGCCCACCTGCGCGCGGCGCTGGCCGAGGAACTGCCGCCGCTGGCCAGGGACGGCGGCGTGTTCCGCGCCGGCTTCGACGCGCAGCTCGACGAGCTGCGCGCTCTGTCGGGAAACGCCGAGGGCTTCCTGGCCGGCCTGGAGAAACGCGAGCGCGAGCGCACCGGCATCGACACGCTGAAGGTCGGCTACAACCGCGTGACGGGTTTCTACATCGAAATCGGCCGCGCGCACGCCGACAAGGTGCCGCCCGAGTACCACCGCCGCCAGACGCTCAAGGGCCAGGAACGCTACATCACCGAGGAGCTGAAGCAGTTCGAGGACCAGGTGCTGTCCGCGCGCGACCGCGCGCTGGCGCGCGAGAAGCAGCTCTACGACGCGCTGCTCGATCGCCTGAACGCCGGGCTCGCGCCGCTGCAGGCCGCGGCGAGCGCGCTGGCCGAGCTCGACGTGCTGGCCTGCTACGCCGAGCGCGCCGGCGCGCTGAACCTCAAGCGGCCGCAGCTCGCCGACACGCCCGGCATCGACATCCGCGGCGGCCGCCACCTGGTGGTCGAGCAGAACAGCCGCGACCCGTTCGTGCCCAACGATTTGATGATGGGCCCGGAGCGCCGCCTGCTGGTGATCACCGGCCCGAACATGGGCGGCAAGTCCACTTACATGCGCCAGGCCGCGCTGATCGTGGTGCTGGCGCACGCCGGCTCGTTCGTGCCGGCCGAGTCCGCCACGCTCGGGCCGCTGGATCGAATTTTTACGCGCATCGGCGCGGCCGACGACCTCGCCTCGGGCCAGTCCACCTTCATGGTCGAGAGGACCGAGACCGCCGCGATCCTGCACAACGCGACCGGGCGCAGCCTGGTGCTGATGGACGAGGTCGGCCGCGGCACCAGCACCTACGACGGCCTGTCGCTGGCGCGCGCCTGCGCCGAGTACCTGGCCTCGCGCACGAAAGCATTCACCCTGTTCGCCACGCACTACTTCGAGCTGACCGAGCTCGAGCAGGCCGTCGCCGGCGTGGCGAACGTGCATCTCGACGCCACCGAATATTCTTCTGATGGGGGCGACAAGCTGGTGCTGCTGCACCGGGTACAGCCGGGTCCGGCCAATCGCAGCTTCGGCCTGCAGGTCGCGGCGCTCGCGGGAATCCCGAAACCGGTGATCGAACAGGCGCGCGCGTACCTGAAGACGCTGGAGACCTTCCACCTGCCGGCGCAGCCGAAGGCCGAACCGCAGCTGGCGCTGTTCGACGGCGCCGCGGCCGAGGTGCTGAAGCTGCTCGATGCCGCCGAAGCCGACGGCATGACGCCGAAGGACGCACTGGACTTGCTCTACCGGCTCAAGCAGCTGCGCTCGTAGGGCGGCATTCCAATGCCGCCGGTCCGGGCTACTTGGCGCAAGCCGGCGTCACCTTGCTCGCGAACTCGTCCGCCTCGCGCTCGTACTTCAAGCGCTCGCCCTTCTTCGCTTCGCAGGCCAGCTGGTCGCGCCGGATCTGCACCACGTGGTAGAACTCGTGGGCCAGCGTGCCGTAGACGACCGCCAGCGGCCGTCCCGCCAGTGCGTCGCGATACAGCATCACGCGGTATTCGCCGGCGCCACAGGAGATTTCGCCGACCTGCACGCCGGCGGGCGCGTTCTTGAAACTGCCGCGGATGATCGCCAGCGTCACCTGGTCAGGGCGCAGGCCGGCGCCGGTGCCGTGCGTCCACGCCAGCCATTCGAGGTAGCGGCGCAACTGCGCCTCGCCCGCGCCCTCGAAGTCGGCGTCGCGCGCGATCGCGCAGGCGATCGGCTCCGGCGACGCCGGCATGGCGCGCGTGACGATGGTGGCGGCCGGTGGCGCGGGCTGCTCCGCGCAGGCGGCCAGCGCGAGCACGCCCGCAGCGAGCGCAAGCCGGCGCATGGGTCCCTACCGGCCGGCCTGGCTCAGCGCGAAACGCACCGCGAGCCATACCGCCAGCACGAACACCACCGTCGCGACCAGGCCGATCACGATGAAGTGCGCCGCCTTGCCGTGCTTGAAGTCGCGCTCGCGGTTCTTCGAGCTCTGCACGCCGAAGAACGCGGCGCCGACGCTGGCAATCGTCTGCCAGAGGGTCGGGGGTTTCTGCGGTTCGGTCATGGGGTAGGGCGGCAATGGATTGCCGACCTACGAGTAGCCCTTGAGGATTTCCCGCGACTTGGCCATGTCGGCCTTGCCCTTGGCCTTGATGTCGCTGCCGACGAATTCCTCCAGCTTGCCGCCGATGAACGGAATGCCGCAGCTCAGGTTCCACCTGAGGGTGTTGGCCGAGCCGGCACCCTCGTCGGCCAGCTTCATGTCGGCGCTGACCTTGACCGGCACGCCGCGGATCTCGGCTTCGAGCCGGCCGGTTTTCTTCTCCAGGTCCCAGGCGTCGGACTGGGTGATGACGTTGGCGGCGGCGAAGAACTTCCTGGCGAACTCCGGCAGCGGGGCATCGAGCGGCGCCGAGTAGCGGGCCTTGATCCGGAATTTCTTCCCGTCATTGGTGCACTCGAGCACCTCGATGTTGGAGAACCCCAGTTCCTTGTACTTGCGCTCGAAGTAGGCGCGGTCCGAGAACATCTTCAGGACCGTCGCCGCCGGCTGGTCGAACGTGTGCTTGTCGTTGAACTGCATGGTGTCCCCCGTGGCTCGCCGCGAGATGGTATGTCAGTTCGGCCGGCCGCGTTCCAGGTGGCGCAGCAGCACCTGCCGCACGTCGCCCTGGGCACGCAGCGTGGCGGCGAGGAAGAACACCCCGGCCAGGCGCCGGTGCAGGAACACGATCTCGCGCGGCGGGATGCGGAAGTAACGCGTGAGCGCATTGCGCGCGATCTTCTCGCCGACGCGCCGCGGCAGGTCGCTGGCGCCCCAGTCGTACTCGCCGCGGAACGGCTCGACGATCAGCTCGCACAGCTCGACGAACGCCGTGTGCACGGACTCGGGGAAGCCGGCCGGCATCGCGCCGATGCCTTCGGCTCCGCGCAGCACCTCGGCGCGGTCGCGCGCCATCGCGCCGTGCACCATCTCGCGGTAGCTCTCGACGAAGCCGCGGCCGAACAGCCGGGTCGCGCCGAAATCGAGCAAAACGATTCGATCAGCCGCGACCCGGGGACTGTCCCCTTTTTCATCTTCCCGAAAAAGGGGACTGTCCCCTTTCTTGTCGAGCCGCAGCCTGTAGTTTCCGAAATGCGGATCGGTCTGGACCATGCCCCACTCGAACAGCTCGCGCAGGAACAGCTCGAGCGCGGCCAGCGCCAGCGCGTTGCGCCGCTCCTGCGGCAGCGCCTGCGCCTGCGGATCGCGCGCGCCGACGCCGGGCTCGTACGACAGTGCCAGCACCTGGTCGCTGGAATATTCCTCGTACACCCGCGGCACCACGTAGCGCGCATCGCGCTCCAGCAGCTGCCGGTAACGCTGCGTGTGGTCGATCTCGGCGTGGTAGTCGACTTCCCGGTGCAGCATCTCCTTGACCTCGGCGTAGACCGGGTCGAGGTTGAGGCCGCGCGGCGCCAGCCGCGTCATCGCGATCAGGCGCGACAGCGTGCGGATGTCGCTGTCGATGGCGTCGGCCACGCCCGGGTACTGCACCTTCAATACCAGTTGCGCGCCGTCGGACTTGCGCCGCGCGCGGTGCACCTGCCCGAGCGAGGCCGCGGCCAGCGGCACGGGATCGATCTCGAGCTGCGACAGCGAGCGCCCCAGCGCACGCTTGAGCACCGGCTCGAGCGCCTTCCATTCCAGCGGCGGCGTGTCGTCGTGCAGCGTCGCCAGCACCTCGGTCGCCTCGGGCGGCAGGAAGTACTGCCCATACAGCGACAGCATCTGGCCGACCTTCATCACGCTGCCCTTCAAGCGCCCGAGCTCGTCGGCCAGCTGGCGCGCCTGCCCGGCGTAGAAGCTGCGGTCCGAGGCCTGCTGCGCGGCGCGCCCGCGGAACAGGTTGGCGAATTCGTGCGCGGCAATCTTCGCGCCGGCGGCGACGCCCATGCGGGTCAGCGCGACGTTGCGCTCCCACGGCGTGGTCTTCAGCGCGGCCATGCTAGGCTTTATTTTCACCGCCGGATTATATGGGCAAGTTCACCGCGCTCCTCGACGATTCGCGCCGCGAGGACCTCATCGCCGACATCGTCGACGTGGTCGAGGACCACATCGCCCAGCGCCCGGGCCTGCGCGGCGTCGCGCTGCGCGCCGCGATGGGCGCGGTGAACCGCCGGCTGCCCGACGCGATCCCGCGCTCGGTCGCGCGCCTGCTGCCCGACTTCACCGCCGCGCTCGAGCCGCTGCACGCGCGCTCGCGCGGCGCCGGCGGCGTGGAGTTCGCCAGGATCCTCAAGCGCGACCGGGCGCAGGTCGCCGAAGCCGTGCTCGCCATCGCCGACGCGCGCGTCGCCGCCAGCAGCAATGGCGCGCTGAAGGCGTTCTACGCGCGCTTCCGCGGCATCGCCGAGCACGAGGCCGAGGCGCTGGTGCCGGCGCTGGCGGACGTGCTGGCCCGGCACCTGTAACCTCACCGTCACACCTCGATCGTGCCCTCGAGGTACAGCGCCGCGTGCCCGGCCATGCGCACGCGGTCGCCGTCGAGCTCGCACCACAGCTCGCCGCCGCGCGCCGACACCTGGCGCGCATGCAGCTTGCGCTTGCCCAGCTCGCGCGCCCAATACGGCACCAGCCGGCAGTGCGCCGAGCCCGTCACCGGGTCTTCCGGCACGCCGGCGGCCGGCGCGAAGAAGCGCGAGACGAAGTCGCAATCGCTGCCGCGCGCGGTCACGATCACGCCGTGCAAGGGCAGCTTGCCGAGCGTCGCCAGGTCCGGGCGCAGCGCGCGCACCTGCTCGGCCGACTCGTACACCGCGAACCACTGGAAGCCCTCGTACAGCGCCTTCGGCCCGGCGCCGAGGGCGGCGACGAGGTCCGGGTTCGGCGTGGCCGGTCCCGGCGGAATCGACGGGAAGTCCATCGACAGCAGCGCGCCGTCGCGCCGCACCGTCAGCGGGCCGCTCTTCGACTGGAACGTGACCGCCGCGCGCTCCGGCTCGAGGCGGTTCAGCACCACCCAGCCCGAGGCCAGCGTGGCGTGGCCGCAGAGCGGCATCTCGACCGTCGGCGTGAACCAGCGGATGGCGTAGCCGTCGCCGTGCGGCACGATGAAGGCGGTCTCGGCCAGGTTGTTCTCGGCCGCGATCGACAGCAGCATCGAATCGGGCAGCCATTCGCCCAGCGGCACCACGGCGGCCGGGTTGCCGGCGAAGACCTTCGACGCGAACGCGTCAACCTGCCACAGCGGAAGTTTCATGGGCCGGAATTGTAGGGCGGCATTCACATGCCGCCAATGCCGGCAATGGATTGCCGACGTCGGCAAGGGATTGCCGACCTACGGGCCCGCGAGTTTTTTCAGTAGCGCCGCGGTGGCTTCGTCGGCCGGGAAGAAACTCTCGACGCGCAGCTCGTCGGTGGTGATGTCCTGCGGCGTGCCAAAGGTGGTGATCATCGAGAATAGTTTCAACTGGAGCTGGCCTTTGGCCAGCTCCAGCGGCAGCACCGGCGGCGGCGGCGTCTCGAACGACGGCGCGCGCCAGGCCTCGGGGATTCCCGGGTACGCCAGGATCTCGTCGAGCAGCTTCTGCAGCGCCTCGTTGCCGCTGGCGGCGGCCTCGCGCCGCGTGCGGTTCAGCAGCACCGGCGCGGCCTGGTCGAAGTTCACGATGTAAGGGCGGAAGCCGTCCGGGTGGAAGGTCATCTTCAGCACGTTGTGCGGGCCCTTGCCGCACACGCGCTCCCACAATTGCGTGGGATCGCCGGCCAGGCTGAACACGCGCAGCATCGCGCGGTTGATCATCAGCACGTTCCAGGCGCGGTCCACCACCGACACCGGGTTGGGCTCCTGGTGGTCGAGCATCAGCTGCAGCGCTTCGCGCACCGGCGCCATCGCGGGCGATTTCAGGTCGGTCTCCCGGTACATGGCGGCGAAGCCGGCCGCGGTCAGCAGGGTGTTGCGCTCGCGCAAGGGGATCTCCAGGGCCTCGGACAGCTGCAGCACCATGTCGCGGCTCGGCCGCGCCCGCCCGGACTCCATGAAGCTGACGTGGCGCTGGCTGATGCGCGAGGTCAGCGCCAGGTCGAGCTGCGAGCACTTGCGCGTCTCGCGCCAGGCCTTCAGCAGCCGCGCGAACGGCGGACGTGACTCGAGCCGCGCGGCCGGCGTGCTCATGCCGCCCTCGCCAGGATCCAGTTTGCGGTCTCGCTCCACAGCGTGTCGCGCAGGCCTTCGCGGAAGAAGCCGATGTGGCCGATGGCGCGCGCGCCGACGTCGGCCGGCCGCACCTCGCGGCGCGTGACGCTGGCCTTCGGGTACTCGGACAGCAGCGCCTCGGCCGAGGCGCGCGGCGTGTAGCTGTCGTCGGTGAAGTTGAACGCCAGCAGCGGCAGCGCGAGCTTGCCGTAGCGCGAGGTGTCGATGCCGAACTCGGGACTGAACAGGTAGCGCGGCGCCCGCGCCCAGCGCCCCCATTCGCGGGTCACGCCGGAGGGCACGTCGGTCGAGGAGAAGCCGAGCCTGCGCGCCGGAAACCAGGCCAGCAGCGAGCCCAGCGGCACCAGCAGGTACCACCACAGCGTCGAAAAGATGCGGTAAGCGCCGCGGTCCTGGCTGACGTGCGGACGCGGGGCGGCGACGAACACCAGGCCGGCGAGCTTCTCCGAAAGCGGCGTCATGCCGACGATCTGCGCGCCGGCGGAGTGGCCGGCGAGGAACACGGGCAGGTTGGGGAACTGCGCGAGCACGCGCTCGAGCACGGCGTGCAGGTCGAGCCGGCCCCAGTCCTGGAAGCTCGTGGTCCGGGGATACTTCAGCGCGGTCGCCGTTTCACCGACGCCGCGGTAGTCGAAGGTCACGGTGGCCACGCCGCGCCCGGCCATGTCGGCGGCGAACTTGCCGTAGTAGCGCCGCGGGATGCCCATCCCCGGGGCGACCACCAGCACGGCGCGCGGCGCGGGCGGAGCGAACAGGCTCGCCGGCAGCTCGAAGCCGTCGCTGCAGCGGATGCGAACTTCCGTGGCTTGCGTCATGGGCAGGCAGTCTCGGCGCCTATCATCACACCGACAATTACCGGGCTGGTAATTGCCCACCCATTGGGGTCAGACCACCATTTCGCCAGAAAAGGTGGTCTGTCCCCCATTTACCCCATTCATGGAGCGAGCCATGCGCAACCTGATCGTGAACCTGATCCTGCTGGCCTTCGGCGCCTACAGCCTCTACGTCATGTGGGACTTCGGCTACCTCGGCATCTGGCGCGCGGGCTTCGCCAGCGCGGCGGCGCTGCAGATCCTGCTGGACCTGGTCATCGCCTGCCTGCTGATCTCGAGCTGGATGATCGGCGATGCGCGCGCCAGGGGCCTGAAGGCCTGGCCGTTCGTGGGCATCACCGTCGCGGCCGGCTCGTTCGGCCCGCTGCTGTACCTGCTCTACCGCGAGCGCCACGGTAGCGTCAGGCCAGCAGCACCACCGCCGTGACGTTGTCCTGCTTGGGCAGGTCGGCCCTGTCGACCGCCTGGAGCATGCCGATGACGGCGGCCTCGGCGTCGGAGGCGTTGCCGAGGCAGGCGGCGACCTCGTCGTCCTCGAGCGTGACGATGCCGTCGGTCGCCAGCAGGAAGCGGTCGCCGCGCATCACCGCCAGCCGGTCGGCCACGTCCACGCGCGACAGGTTGAAGCCGACGCAGCTGGTGACGCCGCCGTCCTCCGCGTGCAGCGCGTTGAGGCGCATCAGCCGGCGCTCGCGCAGCAACAGGAGGTAGCTGTCGCCGACGCTGACCGCCGAGAACTCCGCGCCGCGCACGTAGATCGCCACCAGCGTGGTCGCCATCTCGCGCAGCTTGCGGTCGGCGCGCTGCATGGCCTTCAGCGCATGGTCGGTCGCGACTGTGGCTTCCTGCAGCCACACGCGCGGCGCGGCCGTGGCCAGCGCGCGGCGCGCGCCGAACTGCTCGACGAACTCGCGCACCGCCTCGCGGCTGGCGACGTCGCCGCAGGGATGGCCGCCGAGCCCGTCGGCAATCACCGCCAGCAGCTCGTCGTCGCCATAGCGCTCGAGGCGCCAGGCATCCTCCTGCCGGCGCCGCTTGCCCTGGATCTGCCCGCCGGCCGCCCGCAGGCTCATTTCGAGTACCGCGCGCTGACCGTCGCCGGGAGGAAATCGCCTTCGCGCATGGCCACGTTGTACTTCACTGGCGGGTCCTCGGCCAGCAGCCGGTGCACGAAATAGCGGTCCTGCCTCAGGTCGTAGG
This sequence comes from Gammaproteobacteria bacterium, assembly GCA_052386975.1. Taxonomy (GTDB): domain Bacteria; phylum Pseudomonadota; class Gammaproteobacteria; order Nevskiales; family Nevskiaceae; genus JACPFV01. Next base: position 14,761 of record JBQTJQ010000076.1, read on the forward strand.
TCACGATCGGGTAGGTGTTGGTGGACAGCACGTCGTACGAGGTCAGCAGGTGGCCCTCCTGGAAGCGCCACAGCGCGCCGTTGCGGTCCTGGTTCTCGACCAGCACCACGTTCCAGGAATCCTCGTCCAGGTAGAACACGCGCTTGCCGAACTGGTGGCGCGCGCCGCCGCGCTCGGTGGCCTCGATCGCCCACACGCGGTGCAGTTCGTAGCGCGCGTGCTTGCCGTCGAACGTCGGCCAGGTGAGCTGCTGCTCGTACTTCCGGCTGCCGTCGGACAGGCGGTAGGCGTTGTACGGGATGTAGAGCTCGCGCTTGCCCAGCAGCTTCCAGACGTAGCGGTCGAAGGCGCCGTTGTACATGTCGATCATGTCGATCGAGTACAGGCCGTCGCTGCCGTACAGCGGCTGGTCGTAGCCCAGCGGCGGCAGGCGCAGCATGCGCCCGACCTGGCCGAGCAGGACCCAGATCGCGCGTGATTTCTTCAGCGAGTTGGCCGACTCGTGGAACAGCACCACGAAATCGGCGCTGGTGTCGGTGACGCGCTCGCCGACGAAGCTCACGCCGTAGGCGATGACGTTCTCGGCCGCGAGGTCGGCCGGCCGCGCCAGGTGGCCATAGCGGAACAGCACGCGGGACACGCCCTTGTTGCGATGGCTGATGCCGTCCCTGCCCACCACCGCCTGCGAAGTCACGCCGACGTACGAGTCGCCGCGGTAACGCGTGCGGTGGTTCCACATCGCCTCGACGCCGTTGTCCGGCCGCGGGAACGGGAAGCCCAGCCGTGCCCCGGTGAGTGCGTCCGATCCGATCAACTTCGCCTTGCCGAGGTTGGCCGCGGTCGCGTCGTAGATCGCCTGCGGATACGCCGCGCTGCGGCGCGTGGCGTACACCGGCATGCGGAAGTCCGGGTATTTCGACAGCAGCGCCCGGTGCCCGGCACTGAGTTGCGCGGCGTACTGCGCGGCGTTGGCCGGCGCGATGGTGAACAGCGGCGTGTCCTGCGGAAACGGATCGACCAGGCGGCCGTTCGGCTTGTAGCCCGGCGCCGGCCGGGTGATGCCGCCGGTCCAGGCCGGGATCGTGCCGTCGGCGTTGCCGTCGCGCTCGGCGCCGACATCGGTCAGGCGCGCACCCACGCGGCCCGGCCCTGGCGCGGCACCGGCCGACAGCGACGGCGTCGCAGTCGCGGCCGCGCCGGGCAGCCGGCCGCCGAGCGCCACGGTTTCCGCGGGCGGCGCGCCGGCCTGCGCCTGGCGCGCGGCCCGGGCGCGTGCCGCAGGCGAGTCGAGGTACTCCAGCCACTCGCCTGCCGTCGCGGCGAGCTGCGGCGAGCGCCGCGCGCCGTCGAACGCGGCGGCGGCGCGATCGAGCTCGTCGCGATCCATGTAGAGCTGGCCGAGCTGCATCGAGCGGCCCGGATCCTCGGCGAGCTGCTGCGCCTCGGCCAGCGCGCCGAGCGCCAGCGAGGATTCGCGCGCGGCCAGCCACAGCCCGGCCTGCGCCTCGAGGTTCGGCGCGTTGCGCGGCACCTCCCCGCCCTTCATCCAGACGTGCAGCAGCGATCCCGCCTCGAACGGCGCACCCTGCTGCGCGGTCAGTCCGACGAGCTGCAGGCGCTCCTCGGCGGATCGCAGGTGCCCGAGCCGCGCGGCGAGCTCGAGCACCGCCAGCGCGCGCTCGCGATCGCCGGACTCGATCAACGAAGACGCGAGCAGCAACCAGTACTCGCGTCGCTCGCGGTTCCTGCGGACCAGCCTCTCGAGCACCGCCGTGGCCTCGGGCTTCCTGCCGGCGCCGGCGTACGCGATGTGCAGCGCCTGCAGCCAGGCCTCGTCCGGGTTCGGCTGTGCCGCGACCGCGCGCTCGAGCAGCGGCAGCGCGTCCGCGTAGCGCTCGAGCTGCAGGTAAGCCGCGCCGAGCGCGGCCTGCTGCCCGGCCGGCGCCGCCGCATTGTTGCGCAGCCGCGGCTCGAACAACTTGATCACCTCGGCCGGCTTGCCGGTCGCAGCCAGCAGCTGGGCCGTATCGTTACGCATCTCGGTCGCGGCCTGCGGCGACAGCGCATCCAGCCGCAAGGCCTGGTCGAGGTAACCCAGCGCCGCCTCGTATTCCCTGCTGCCGGCCGCCCTCGCCGCCAGCTCGCGCAGCAGCAGCGCCCGCTCGTACGGATCCGTGGTGTTCTCGAGCAGCTGCTTGGGATCCGCGGGTTGCGCCGCCGGCGGCGCGCCCGGCAGCTCGCGCACTTCGCTGCGGTACTGGTCGGCATGGGCCAATGGGAGCGCGAACAAGAAGTGTAGAGCGACCAGGGCGCGGGTCGCTGGCTTGCCGAGCGGAAGTAGAAGCGCAGCGAGACGGAGCCCCGAGCGAAGCGAGGGGTGCCGCGCGTCGCGAGCCGAGACTTGGCGAGGCGAGCAGCGCGGCATCGAGCGAGCCATGGAGCTCGGCAAGCCAACGACCCGCGCAACGAGCGTCCTCATTTCCAGTTGTACGCGCAGTCAGCCGGGTCCATCGGCACGCGCTGCTTCACCTCGCGCGCCCGGTCCGTCTCGGCGTAGATCCAGTTCGAGATCGACTCGATCGCCGCCGCCTCGTACACGCCGCGCGGCGGCGCATCCACGATCTTCACGTCCTGCACCCGCCCGCTCGCCAGCACCACGAACACCGCCTCGACCCAGCCCTTGATCTTCTGCCGGCACGCCCACTCCGGCATCTGCGGCCGCGCGGTGGACAGCGGAATCAGCGTCTCGCCCTTGAAGCCCTGGCCGCGTCCCGCGCTGCCGCGGGCGAAGCCGCCGAAAGCGCCGGACAGCGAGCTCGACGCGAGCCGCACCGGCAGCTGGATGCTCGACGCCGGCATGGCTGCCGGCGGCGTCAGGGCCGGAAGCGCCGGCGCGTCCGGCGCCACCATCGCCGGCGGCGGCGCGGGCGGCTCGAGCTCCGGCGCCGGCGGCTCGTTGCCCGCATCGGCCTGCTCGCCGACCAGCGTGATCGTGGCGACCTGGTCCTCCGCCGCCGACGGCTCGCCGGGTCGCCACAGCAGCAAATGCACCAGCGCGAACGCCACCAGCACCCCCGCGACGACGCCGACGCTCTGTTCGTCGAGGATCAGCCGCGAGCGCAGCCAGAGCGACTGCGCCAGCGCGAGCGCGATCGCCAGCAACAGCACCGCCGCGATGAAAACCCCGCCGACGCCGCTGTGCCACAGCCGCTCGAACAGCCCGGGCCGGTTGGCTTCGGCCAGCAGCAGCGCGCCGCGCGAAGGGTCGAGCAGCATCGTCGGGGTTGAACCTGCCTCGAAAGCCGCGGCGATGCGCCGGTAGCTCCGCGAAGGCTGGCGCTCCATCTCGGCGAGGCGCGTGCCGCCGCCCTGCAGCCGCAGGAACTCGCCGCCGGCCACGGCCGCGAACACGCCGGCGCGCAGCACGTCGCGCCGCAGCTCGCCGTCAGGCGTGGCAATCCCCGCATTGAAGCGCACCACCGCGCCGGATTGTTCGATATCGAAGCGCAGGGCCTGCCAGATCTGCTCGAGCTCGGCGGTTCCGGGCCGGGTCGCGCCCGCGGCGAGCGGCGCCAGCGCCGCCATGCGGTCGGGGAACTGCGCGGTGACCAGCGAGGACTGGGCGGTGTCG
>JBQTJQ010000077.1:0-17320 GCA_052386975.1 Gammaproteobacteria bacterium
AAGTCGTTGAGCAGCTCAGCATCGGTGTCGCGCGCCTCGAGCAGGCCGAGCTTGGCGCGCAGCAGCCTGAGGTGCTCGGTAACAAACACACTCCCGTAGCGCTCGAGGATCTCGTAGGCGATCTCGATGGCCTTCTCCGGCACCGGGTCGAGCAGCGGCAGCGTAGCCTGCAGCAGGCGCGAGCAGTTCCAGTGGCCGACGCCGGGCTGCTGGTCGTAGGCGTAACGGCCGGTCTCGTCCGTATGGTTACAGATGTAATGCGCTTCGAACTCCTCCATGAAGCCGTACGGCCCGTAGTCGAGCGTGAGGCCGAGGATCGAGAAGTTGTCGGTGTTCATCACGCCGTGGCAGAAGCCGGCCGCCTGCCACTGCGCCATCAGCCGCGCGGTGCGCTCGACCACGTCGATGAGCCAGGCGCGATAGTCCCGGGGCGCGATCCGCGGGAAATAATTCTCGATGACGTGATCCGCCAGCGGCGCCAGCTTTTCGTGCTCGCCGCGGTAGTAGAACACCTCGAAGTTGCCGAAGCGCAGGTGGCTCGGCGCCATGCGGCACAGCACCGCGGCGGTCTCCACGGTCTCGCGCTGCACGGGTTCGGATGAGCCGACGATGCACAGCGCGCGCGTTGTCGGGATCCCCAGGCCGTGCATGGCCTCGCCGCACAGGTATTCGCGGATGGTCGAGCGCAGCACGGCGCGGCCGTCGCCAAAGCGCGAATAGGGCGTCTTGCCGGCGCCCTTGAGCTGCAGCTCCCACAGCTCGCCGCGCGCGTTCCTGACCTGCCCGACCAGGATCGCGCGGCCGTCGCCGAGCTGCGGCACGAACACGCCAAACTGGTGGCCCGCGTACAGCATCGAGATCTGCGAGCCACCGGGCAGCGGTGCGTTGCCGGCCATGACCTGCGCGAACTGCGGCTGCCCGGCCTGCGCCGGGTCGAGGTCTATCAGCGCCGCGGCGTCCGGGTTGAAGGCGACCAGCTTCGGATCGGGCAGGGGTGTCGGCGGGACGACCGAGAAATATTCCGAGCCGCCCGCTGACGCCGGCGGCGGACCCCCCAGCGCGCCCAGGCGCGGGTCGTGCGCGAGGCGGTCGAGCGTCGTGTAACCCATGGCGACACTCTAGTGAATTAAAGTGCCGCAATGTGCGACGTCCAGGTGCTGATCGGGCCCGACGCGGTCTGGTTCGCCAAGAACTCCGACCGCGAGCCCGGCGAGCCGCAGCCCGTCATGCGCCTGCCGGCCGTCGTCGCGGACGATGCGGCGACGGTGCGCGCCACCTACGTCGAGCTGCCGCAGGTGCCGCGCCGACACGGCGTGATCCTGTCGCGCCCGGTGTGGTGCTGGGGCGCGGAGATGGGCGTCAACGACAAGGGCGTGGCGATCGGCAACGCTGCGATCTTCTCGCGCCGCGCCACGCGCGCGCCGGCGCTGCTCGGCATGGACCTGGTGCGGCTCGGCCTGGAGCGTGGCGGCACGGCGGGCGAGGCGCTCGAGGTCATCATCCGGCTGCTCGAGCAGCACGGGCAGGGCGGGCCGACGGGTTTTCGCGACAAGGCGGTCTGTCACGACGCGAGTTTCCTGATCGCCGACGCGCTGGACGCGTGGGTGCTCGAAACCGCGGGCCGCGACTGGGTCGCGCGCCGCGTCACCGGCCACTACGCCATCTCGGACGCCTTCACCATCGGCACCGAGCGCGAGCTGCGCTCGTCCGGCGTGGCCGCAGGGCAGGATTTCGCGCGCACCTTCGACACGCGGCTCAGGCCCTGGCTCGCCGGCGCCCGCGCGCGGCGCGCCCTGTCCCTGCATCACCTGGGCCGCGCCGCGTCGCCGTCGTTCGCGCGCATGGCGTTCCACCTGCGCGCACACGCGCGTAACGACGAGGACCCGGCCGACGGCAGCAACGCCGACGTCTGCATGCACGCGGCGGGCTTGATCCGCCGCCGCCAGACCACCGGCTCGATGATCGCGCGCCTGACCGCGTCGGGGCCGACCGCGCTGTTCACCGGCACCTCGGCGCCGTGCCTGTCGATCTTCCGGCCGGCGGCGTTCGACGGCGAATTCTCGGTGCTGACGCCGGCGGACAAGCAGGTCGCAGCCCTGCTGTGGCGGCGCCACGAGTTGCTGCACCGGCACGCTCTTGACGACGCCTCGCTGCGGCTGCGCCTGCGCGCCACGCGCGACGAGATCGAAGCCAAGGTGTTCGAGCAGCTGGCGGCCGCCCATCCCGATGCCGGCGCCCTGGTCCGGGCCGACCGGCTGGCCGCCGCCTGGCACAAGGTGCTGTGGGAGTCTCTGAATGGCCGCCCGGCGCGACGCGGCACGCGCTTCTGGCGCCGGGTCAGCGAAGAAGACGGCCTGGTCGGCTGAGACCACTTTCAAACCCGGCGCATCCCTTTACCATCACACCTGAAGTCCTGAAGGAATCCTGCCCATGAGCAAGCACTGGTTTTCCGTCCTCGCGGCGCTGGCGCTGCTCTCCAGCGGCGCCGTCGGCGCTGATGCGCGCGGCGACGCGATCAAGGCGTTCGACACGCGGCAGGACCGCGTCGCGCTGGGGCTGCTGCAGGCGGCGGCGAAGGCCGCGCCCGACGACGCCGAGCTGCACGCCTACCTGGGCCGCGCCTATACGCGCGCGGCGCAGGGCGAGCCGGCGGTCGCGGCGCTCACGCGCGCGCTCGAGCTGGCGCCCGACAAGGCCGACATCCACCTCCATATGGTGTCCGCGCTGGGCCAGTACATCTCGCAGGTCGGCATGTTCAAGAAGATGTCGCTCGGCAAGCAGGTCAAGGAGCACTCGGAGCGCGCGGTCGCGCTCGACCCGAGCTCGGTGCGCGCGCGCGAGTCGCTGATGCAGTTCTACATCCAGGCCCCCGGCATCGCCGGCGGCAGCATGGACAAGGCCCGCGAGCAGGCCGCCGCGGTTGCCAGGCTCGACCCGGCCGAGGGGCTGCGGCTCGACGCGATCCTCGCGCGCGCCGATAAAAAGCCCGATACCGAGGTCGTCGCGGCGTGGGAGAAGGCCATCGCCGCGCCCGGCGCGCCGCCCAATACGCGCATGCAGTATGCGTTCTACCTGCAGGGGCTGGAGCAGTGGGACGCGGCGTCCGCGCAGTTCGAGATCCTGGCGCGGACCAACGCCGGCGCGCTCTACCAGGTCGGCCGAACGGCGGCGATGTCGGGCAAGAACCTCGAGGCCGGCGAGAAGGCGCTGCGCGCCTACCTCGAGACCGGGCCCAGGGCCGAGAACGATCCGGCGATCGAGGCGGCGCACTGGCGCCTCGGACTCGTGCTCGAGAAGGCCACGCGCCGCGACGAAGCCCGCGCCCAGTACGAGCTCGCGCTGAAAGAGAACCCCGACTTCAAGCAGGCGCGCGAGGCGCTCGACAAGCTCGACTGAAGGCGGTCGCGGCCGAGGCCGCTCCTACTGTTTCTGAGCCGCCGCCTTCTTCGCCATCTCGACGGAGGACTGGCCGACGGAGGCCGTCGAAGCGACGCCCTGGATCAGCCGCCACTGGGTATCTTCTTTACGGAAGCCGTCGGCGAAGCGCAGCAGGGCGGGCGGCATGGCCTTGCCCCCGATGGTCACCTCAAAGGTCATCTCAAACACGGCCAGCGCGTGCTGGCCGTCGCCGCTGACCTGGATGGCGAGGTTCCTCGGTTCGCTGAGCTTGACCGCCTCGAACACCTGCCAGTCGGCGTTCATCTGGGCCTCGAAGTCGGCCTTGCTCCTCATGACTTCGGCCGCGTCGGTGCCGAAGTACATGAACTCTCCCGAGGAGGAGAGCACCTTGCTGATCCCGGCCAGCTCCTTGGCCTGGTAAGCGCGGCTGAACTCGGCCAGCACCGACCGGATCGCCTCCTTTTCCTTGGCGACATCGACGGGGGCGGGCTGCTGGACACCGCAGCCGGAAGTTAGCAACAGCAGCAACAACAACACGAAGATGCGAGTCATGGGAGCCTCCTCTTGTGCCGAAGCTACGGCGGCGACGCCGCCGGCATGTGCTCTTTCTTCCACTGCATCGCCGCGCGCACGCGGTTCTCACCGCTCGGATGGGTGTAGAACAGGATCTCTTCCCAATACCCCGGGCTGATCTTGCGGTACTCGGACAGCTGCATCGCGACGGCGGCGAAGCCGTCGGGCTGGCCCGAGGTCGCGATGCCGAAGCGGTCGGCCTCGATCTCGTTGGTCCGGGTGATGTTGTTGTTCACCGGCGTCAGCAGGAAGAACACGATCGAGAACAGCACGCCGAGCAGCGGCACGCCGGCCGGGTCGGTGATGCCGGAGACGCCCCAGCGCTGGCCCCAGCGCTCGACCGCGCGCGTGAAGCCCCAGGCCACGGCCGCGAACGCGAGCACGAAGACCACGGCGCTGTAGATGAGCCCTTCGTAGACGTGGTTCAGCACGTAGTGGCCGAGCTCGTGGCCCATGACCGACTCGATGCTTTCCGGCGCCGAGCGATTCAGCAGGTTGTCGTTGAGCGCGATGCGCGTGGTCGCGCCGAAGCCGGCGACGTTGGCCGAGATGCGCGTGGTCTGGCGCGACGCGTCGAACCAGTAGACCTCCTCGGCCGGCACGCCGGTCGCGCGCGCGATCGACAGGATGTTGTCGCGCAGCGGACCCGCGGGCAGCGGCTTGTAGTCGTTGAACATCGGCGCGATCCAGACCGGGTAAATCATGGCGCCAATGATCAGGAACACCATCGCGACGCCCGAGCCCCACAGCCACCAGGCCCTGCCGGTGCGACGGAACACCGCATAGAGCGCCATGATCAGCAGCGTGCCGACGATCAGCGCGATCAACAGGCCCTTGGCCTCGTCGCCGAGCCAGGCGCCGAAGGTCTGCGTCGACAACTCGTACTGGTGCTCGCGGAAGAAGCCGCTGTACCAGCTCAGCGGAAAGTCGAGCACGGTCGCGGCGAGGATGTAGAGCGGGGCGTAGGCCATGCTCTGGGTGATCGGGCCTTTCGAATGGCTCGTGGCGAAATCGCGGATGCGCGCAGACAGCCGCCCGAACAGGAAGACCCAGGCGACAGCGAGGCCGTAGAGGAGCGTGAACAGCCGGAGCCAGTAGCCGCCCTCGAAATAATTGTCCGAGCGCTCGCGCTTGTCGACCGGCAGCGTCTCGACCCAGGCCTGCGTGGCGCGCTCGACGTCGAAGTCAGGCCCGGCCTGCGCGCCGGCGGGCACCACCAGTTCGACCTTGGCGGCGAGCGGCTTGGCCTCCTCGGCGCGTGCCGGAGCATCCTGGGCCGCGGCGGGCGTGAGGCAGGCAAGCGCGAGCAGCGCGAGGCACGGCGCGAAACTCTTCATGGCATCCCCCAAAAAATGGCTGGCCGGAGCATATTCGAAATGGGGGTCAGACCACCATTTCAATCAGCCTTCTTTTTCCGCCCGACCGGAGCCGCGCACACGCGCCGGCCCAGCGCTTTAGCCATCCGCTCCTCAAACTGAGGGGTGCCGAGTGCAAAGCCTCCGTTGGTCGTGCGCCGGATCCGTTCGAGCTGCGCGCCACCAAGCTCCTCGCAGAAGAGCTCTCGGTAAGCGGCGCGGCGCGCTGCCGGCGTGTTCCCCAGGGCTTCGACGATCTCATGGGGCGACAGCATCGAATTGGGTACTCCCTCCGCATTGGCTCGATAGCTGGACCAGAGGTAAGCGGCAGGATGGCCGACCATGCCGGCACGAACGGGGTTCGTCTCGATGTAACGGTGACAGGTCAAAAAGTAGCTTTCTGTGTCGACGAGGCAAGACCTGAAACGCCCATCCCAAAGTGACCCCGTTCGCTCGTGCCTCCGGTTTACATACTGGGTATAGCCCTGGCCGAGCTGCTTCATGAGCTGCGACACGCCGTCCGCGCGCTGCGCCGTGACCAGCAGATGAACATGATTCGTCATCAGCACGTAGGCGTGTACGGCCACACCGTGCATGCGTGACAGGCGCTCGAGATCGACAAGGTATCGGTGGTAGTCACCCCCTTCAAAGAAGCAGGGCGATCGGTTGTTCCCTCGCTGGATGACATGGAACGGGATCCCGGCGATGCCTAGGCGTGGTCGGCGCGGCATTTTGTTCTTTTTCTGGTGCGCTTACCCGACCGTAACTGAAACCGACGGGCCGGGCAAAAACGCGAGCCGGGCCGTAAAGGTGGTCTGACCCCAATTTCCTGTTAAATGGTGGTCTGACCCCCATTTCCGTGACCCGATTGATTTGTCCGACCTGCGGGGCGCAGAACCCCGATAGCGCCAAGTTCTGCAACCAGTGCGGCACGCGCCTCGGCGTGGCGTCTAGCACGCTGCCGCGCGCCGCCTACACGCCGCGCCACCTGGTCGAGAAGGTGCTCAAGGCGCGCTCGGCGCTGCAGGGCGAGCGCAAGCGCGTGACGGTGCTGTTCGCCGACATCAAGGGCTCGACGCGGCTGGCCGAGCAGGCCGGCGCCGAGGCCTGGCACGTCATCCTCGACCGCTTCTTCGCGATCCTGTCCGAGGCGGTGCACCGCTACGAGGGCACGGTCAACCAGTACACCGGCGACGGCGTGATGGCGCTGTTCGGCGCGCCGATCGCGCACGAGGACCACGCCCAGCGCGCCTGCTTCGCCGCGCTGGCGATGCAGGCCGAGGTGCGCAAGTTCGCCGACGACCTGCGGCTCAAGCAGGGCCTCAACCTGACGATGCGCGTGGGCCTGAACACCGGCGAGGTGATCGTCGGCCGCATCGGCGACGACCTGCGCATGGACTACACCGCGCAGGGCCTGACCGTGAACCTGGCGGCGCGCATGGAGCAGATCTGCGAGCCGGGCCGCGTCTACCTGTCGCGCAACACGGCGCAATTGGTCGAGGGCTATTTCCGCCTGCGCGACCTCGGCGAGACGCCGGTCGAGGGCTCGGGCGCGCCGGTGCGCGTGTTCGACCTCGAAGGCGAGGGGCCGATGCGCACGCGCCTGCAGCGCCAGATGGCGCGGCTCGGCACGCGCTTCATCGGCCGCGAGCAGGAGATGGCCGCGCTGCACGGCGCGCTCCAGCGCGCGCGCCAGGGCGAGGGGCAGGCCCCGTCTGGCCAGGTTGTGGCTGTCGTCGGCAACGCCGGCATCGGCAAGAGCCGGCTGTGCCACGAGTTCGTCGAGGCCTGCCAGCGCGCGCGCGTCGCGGCGCACTGCGCCACCGGCGTGCCCTACGCCAACGCGCTGCCGCTGTACCCGGTGCGCAACCTGGTCTGCAGCCGGCTCGGGTTGCCCGACGCGTGCAAGCCGGAGGAGATCCGCCGCATGGTCGCCGGCACCTTCCTGCTGGCGGACCCGGCCAGCGCGCCGGTGCTGCCGGCGCTGTTCGAGTTCCTCGGCGCCGGCGAGGGCGGGGCGCGCGCGCCGGACCAGGCCGCCGAGGCGCGGGAAAAACTCTTCGCGCTGCTGGCGCGCTGGCTGCCGGGCGGCGACGGCCCGCAGATCCTGCTGATCGAGGACCTGCACTTCGCCGACACCGGCACCGAGGAATTCATCGCGCGCCTGTGCGCCGAGGTGCGCGCCACGAGAACCTTGTTGTTACTGAACTACCGGCCCGAGTACGTCAGCGAGCGGCTGATTCCCCTGGTGGACGAGCAGATCCAGCTCACCGCGATGAACAACCACCAGATCTGCGACATCGCGCGCGTCGCGCTGGGACCGCACGCCTCGCTGAAGGGCGTGCCGGAGCGCATCTGCGACCGCGCCAACGGCAACCCGTACTACGCCGAAGAGGCGGTGCAGGCGCTGATCGACGAGGGCCACGTCCGCGGCGAGCGCGGCAACTACGTGCTGGCCAAGCCGATCGAGCAGTGGCGCATCCCGGACTCGGTGCACGCGCTGATCTCGGCGCGCATCGACCGGCTGCCGGAGGAGCCGCGCGGCCTGCTGCACTTCGCCGCGGTGATCGGCCAGGACTTCCGCCGGCAGGTGCTGGCGTCGCTGGCCGAGCTCGACGACGAGCCGTTCGACAACGGCCTGACGCTGCTCGAGGAGAACGGCTTCGTGCACCAGGGTGACGGCGCCGGCGGGCCGCACTACCGCTTCTGCCACCCGCTGGTGCAGGAAGTCGCCTACCAGACGCAGCTCGAGTCGCAGCGCGCGCGGGCGCATGCGCGCCTGGCCGAGGCGCTCGAGCGCGACTACCCGCCGGGCGGCAGCGAGCCGGCCGAGCTGTCGGTGCAGATCGCGCACCACTGGCACGCGGCCGGCGACTGGGCGAAGTCGGGTCACTGGAGTTTCCAGGCCGCGCGATATCTCGGGACGCACGACGTGTCGCAGGCCGGTCGCGCCTACCAGCAGGCGATCTCCGACTACGACCGCGCCGCCGAGTCGCCCGAGGTGCTGCGCGGCCGCATCCAGAGCCGCGCCGGCTTGCTGCGCATGTCGCAGTTCGTGGCCATCCCGCGCGAGCGGCTCGAGCAGGTATTCGAGGAGGCGCGCGGCATGGCCGAGCGCACCGGCGACCTGCCGGCGATGGCCGAGGTGCTGTTCTCTTACGCCAACGAGCAGCTGCACCGCGGCGACGCCGAGGCCGCGCTCGCGCTCGCGACCGAGGCGGTGCAGCGCGCCATCGCGATCGGCAAGGGCAAGGAGTTGGTGCACCGCTTCCGGCTGGCGGTGCTGCTGGTGTTCAACGCGGCGGGCTCGCCGCGCGAGGGCCTCGAGCTGGTGAATTCCGCGGCCGGCACGGCGTGGATGACCGAGCCGATCGGCGCCGAAAACTACATGTCGCGCGGCTTCTACGGGTTCATGCAGGCGCTGCTCGGCGGGCTCAAGGAAGGCGAGCGCAACATCCGCGCCTCGGCCGAGTTCGCCGACCGGGAGGACCGCAGCGCCGGCTGGATGTACGCGTTCCTCGTGGATGTCGCGATGATGTCCGGCGATGACGCCAACGCCATGGCCGAGGCGCGGCGCGCGGTCGAGCGCGCCGAGAAGTTCGGCAGCCCGTTCTTCCGCGCGCTGTCCGTACGCGCGCTGGCGCTGGCGCACTGGCTCGAGGGCACCGGCGCGCAGGCGGTCGAGCTGATGGAGCAGAACCGCGGCGTGGTCGCGCCCGGCGCGCTGGGCCACCAGTTCGAGGCCAATTACCTCGCGGTGCTGGCCGAGGTCTACCTGCAGGCCGGGCGCGAAGCCGACGCCGAAGCCAGCGCCGAGCAGGGCATCGCCAGCGCGCGCAAGTCGCGCTCGCGCGTGTGGGAGCTGCGCGCGTGGCTGGCCTGGATGAAACTGCCGGCCAGCGACGCGCGCCGCGCGCGCGCGGAGCAGGGGCTCGCGCGCATGCAGGAGCTGGTCGACGCCTGCGGCGCGGAAGGCCTGAGGCCCGCGGTGTGGCTGGCGCGGGCGCACTGGAGCCGCGCGCCGGACGAGGCGCGGCGCTGCCGGCGCGAGGCGCTCGAGGCGTACCGCCGCATCGGCGCCGAAGGCCACGTCCGGCGGCTCGCTGGGTTAATCTAGCCGGCAAAATCTTCCAGGGGTTGGGTTCCATGCGTAGGGTCGTGCTGGCCGCCGTCTTGCTGGCCCTGCAGTGCCTTCCGCCGGGCGCGGACGCGGCCGATCCGGCGACCCCCCCGGGGCTCGATGCGATCACCGGCTGCATGCGCGCCAACATCCCGCAGAACGTGCGCATCCAGGCCGTCACCATCACCGCCTGGGACCGCGTCGGCGGTCAGCGCACCATGAAGGGCAAGGTCTTCGCCACGCGCGAGGACGGCCTGGCGCGCGTGATGATGCGCATCGAGTCGCCGTCGGACCTCGCCGGCGCGGCCTACCTGGTGCGCGAGAGCGACAAGGGCGACGAGATGTACCTTTACCTGCCGGCGGTGCAGAAGGTACGCCGGATTACCGGCCAGGCGCTCGACGGCCAGCTGTGGGGCACCGACCTGTCCTACAACGACGTCAAGCAGATGCAGAGCGCCTACGACGGCGCCGGCGTGACGCTCGAAGCCGACGTGCCCGACTACGAGGACCGCGCCGTGCACGCGCTGTCGTTCAAGCCGGCCGTGGAAGAAGGCTCGCGCTACAGCGTGGTGCGCACGCTGGTGGACAAGAAGACCTGCGTCGCGCTCAAGCTCGAGCTGACCGAGCCGGCCGGCCTGCGCAAGGTGCTGACGGTGCAGCCGGCCGACCTCAAGCAGTCCGACGAGCGCTGGTACGCCTCGAAGGCCGAGATCCGCGACGTCAAGAACGGCACGCGCACGCGGCTCGTGATCACCGGCGTGAAGGCCGACGACAAGCTGGCCGGGCGCTACTTTTCGCCGCATTCGTTCCACCTCGGCAACTAGCGGCCCGTGCAGCGACTGGTCCACTGGCTCGCGCACCACCCGCTGTGGGTGATCGCCTCCGTCGCGGTGCTGTCGTCCGTGGCGCTGCTGTCCTGCCTCGATCCGGCCACCGGCAAGCCGCGGCTCGCGATCGACGCGTCGATCGACAACCTGCTGCCGCCGTCGAGCGCCGACCGCGCCGTGTTCGACCGCACGCGCGCGCTGTTCGGCGACAGCGAGGCGGTGCTGGTGGCGGTGACGCTCGATCCGGTGTTCACCACGGAGAACCTGGCCAAAGTGGCCGTGCTGAGCGAGCGCTTCCGCGAGCTGCCCGGGGTGGACCGCGTGTTCTCGCTGGCGACCGCGCCGAACCTGCTCGCGGTCGGCGGCGACGTCGACGTGCGCACCTTCACGCAGCAGGCCGCCGACGATCCGTCGCGCATCGCCGAGTTCAAGAAGCAGCTCGACAACAACCCGGTCTACCGCGGCGCGCTGGTGTCGGGCGACGGGCGCGTCACCGCGTTCGCGATCTCGCTGGCCGACGCCGAAGAGGCGCTGCTGGTCTCCGGCGCGTATCCGGAGCGCATCCGCGACATCGTGAAAGAGGTCGTCGGCGAGACCACGGTCTGGATCACCGGAGGCCCGGTGGTCAGGGCCGCCACCACGCACGCGCTGCTCGGCTCGCTGGTGTTCACCATTCCGCTGATCTTCGGGTTGATGGCGGTGGTGCTGCTGGTTGCGTTCCGCAGCCTGCGCGCCGTCGCCGTGTGCATGGTGACCGTCGGCATCGCGCTGCTGTGGACCGTGGCGACGGTCACCACGCTGGGCCTGACGCTGAACCTGGTCACCGCGATCGTGCCGCCGATGGTGCTGACGCTGGGCCTGACCTACACCATCCACGTCCTGTCGGATTACCTGAAGGACGATCCGCGCGCCACCGAGCACCCGACCGGCGCGGCGCGCGCGATCGCGACGATGAGCCACATCGCCGTGCCGATCGGGCTGTCGATGGTCACCACCGTCATCGGCTTCCTGGGCTTCGTGCCCAGCCCGCTGCCGGCAATCCGCCAGTTCGGCGTGCTGTCGATGGCCGGCATCGGCTATGCCGCGCTGCTGTCGCTGGTGCTGATCCCGGCGCTGCTGACGGTCACCGGCAGCAAGTTGCGCGAGGTGCTGCCGGGCGAGGCCATGTTCCAGCGCGTGGCGCAGCGCCTGGCGGAGTTCAACCTCAGGCACCGCATCGCCATCCTGGTGTTCGGCTTCCTGCTGATCCCGGCGGGCGTGCTGCTGGCCCTCAACATCCGCGCCGGCTCCGAGGTGATCCGCGACTACCCGCCCGACAGCGAGGTGCGGCGCGACTTCGAGGCGATCAATTCGGCGTTCAACGGCGCCAACGTGCTGTCGATCCTGATCGAGACGCACGTCACCGACGCGCTGACCGACCCGGAGCTGGCGCGCGAGGTCGAGAAGCTGCAGGGCTGGCTGGCCGGGCAGCCCGAGGTCGGCTCGGCCGTGTCGTACGTGGATTTCCTCAAGCTGACGCGGCAGAGCCTCAACGACGGCGACCCGGAGACCTACGCGGTGCCCGACACCGCCAGCGAGATCAAGCAGCTGATGGTGTTCGGCGGCAGCGAGGAGCTGCAGCGCTTCATCGACGCGCGCCTGCGCAGCACGCAGCTGACCGTGCGCATCAACGTCGACGGCACCGTGCCGATCGGCGACCTGGTCGACCGCATCGAGGCGCGCCTGGCCGAGCTGCCGCCGCCGCTGAACGGCAAGGTCACCGGCAGCTCGGTGCTGGCGTTGCACACGGTCGGCGATATCGTCGGCGGGCAGGGCCTGTCGATCGCCATCGCCGTCATCGGCATCTGGATGCTGCTGACGCTGCTGTTCACCTCGGCCCGCGCCGGCTTCCTGGCGCTGCTGCCGACGGTGATCCCGGTGGCGGTCTACTTCGGCACGCTCGGGCTGCTCGACATCTCGCTGTCGCCGACCACCAGCCTGATCGCGTGCATCGTGCTCGGCGTGACGGTCGACGAGACCTTCCACTTCCTCGCCAAGTTCAACGCCGACGCGCGCGACCAGGCCTCCGAGGTGGCGGCGGCGCGCAGCGCCCTGGCCGGCGTGCTGCGGCCGATCACGCTGAACATGGTGGCGCTGTGCCTCGGCTTCCTGTCGTTCACCGGCGGCGAACTGCACAGCCAGATCCTGTTCGGCGCGCTGGCCTCGTTCACGCTGTTCGTGGCCTGGTTCATGGACATCACGCTGACGCCGGCACTGGGCTCGTACATGCGCATCGTCACCCTGTGGGACCTGCTGCGGCTCGACCTCGGCAAGAGCCCGCAGCACACCATCCCGCTGATGTCCGGCCTGTCGGTGCGCGAGGCGCGCATCTTCGCGCTGCTGTCGCGCATCGAGAAGTACAAGGCGCAGGACCGCATCATCAAGGAGGGCGACTGGGCGCGCGACATGTACGTCGTGGTGGACGGCGAGCTGCAGGCCTGGGTGGACCGCGACGGCGAGCGGCTCGAGCTGTCGACCATGGGCCGTGGCGCGGTGCTCGGCGAGGCCGGCTTCTTCGGCCAGCGCCGCACCGCCAACGTCGACGCGCTGTCGCCGGCGCGCCTGCTGCGCTTCGGCTCCGAGGAGCTCGAGCGCCTGCGCAAGCGCTACCCGCGCATCGCCGCGACCGTGTTCCGCAACCTCAACCGGATCCAGGCCGAGCGCCTGGCCCGGACCACCGCGATGCTGCAGTGAAAAGAGGAAAAGGGGACAGAACTATTTTCCTACGGCGCTTGAAACCGCTTGGAGTCTCGTCACGAAAATAGTTCTGTCCCCTTTTTTGGAAGGTCTATGACCCTCAAGGGTAAGACGCTGTTCATCACCGGCGGCTCGCGCGGCATCGGCCTGGCCATCGCCGTGCGCGCGGCGCGTGACGGCGCCAACGTCACCATCGCCGCCAAGACCGCCGATCCGCATCCCAAGCTGCCGGGCACGGTCTTCACGTCGGCCAGGGAAATCGAGCAGGCCGGCGGCAAGGCGCTGCCGATCGTGTGCGACATCCGCGACGAGGAGCAGGTCGCGCAGGCGGTGAAGCAGACCGTCGCCGAGTTCGGCGGCATCGACATCTGCGTCAACAACGCCAGCGCGATCCAGCTGACCGGCACGCTGGCGACCGACATGAAGCGCTACGACCTGATGAACGGCATCAACGCGCGCGGCACGTTCATGGTCGGGCGCCACTGCATCCCGCACCTCAAGCAGGCGAAGAATCCGCACATCCTCACGCTGTCGCCGCCGCTGGACATGAAGGCCAAGTGGTTTGCGCCGAACGTCGCGTACACCATGGCCAAGTTCGGCATGAGCATGTGCACGCTGGGCTGGTCCGAGGAACTGCGCAAGGACGGCATCGCCGCCAACTCGCTGTGGCCGCGCACCACCATCGCCACCGCCGCGGTGCGCATGCTCGGTGGCGACCCGATGCTCAAGAAGTCGCGCAGCGCCGAGATCATGGCCGACGCCGCGCACGCGATCCTGACGAAGAACGCGCGCGAGTTCACCGGCAACTTCTGCATCGATGATCTCGTGCTGTGGGACGCGGGCGTGCGCGACTTCAGCAAGTACGCGGCCGTGCCCGGCACGCCGGACAGCGAGATGCTGCCGGACTTCTTCCTGCCCGACGACACGCGCAAGCTCGGCTGATGGCGCGCGGCTGGGGCAAGGAAGACTCCCCGAGCGACCTCGAGGCCCACGTGTCGCGTTACAAACCACCGCAGACGAAGTCCTCGCCGTACATCACGCCAGAGGGCTACGCGCGGCTGAAGGACGAATACCACCAGCTGTACAACGTGCGCCGGCCCGAAGTGGTGCGCGCGCTGTCGGCGGCGGCGGCCGAGGGCGACCGCTCCGAGAATGCC
Organism: Gammaproteobacteria bacterium; assembly: GCA_052386975.1. GTDB lineage: Bacteria > Pseudomonadota > Gammaproteobacteria > Nevskiales > Nevskiaceae > JACPFV01. The sequence goes on from JBQTJQ010000077.1 coordinate 14,168, forward strand.
GAGTACATCTACCGCAAGAAGGAGCTGCGCGAGATCGACCGGCGCGTGCGCTACCTGCAGACGCGCATCCCGGACCTGAAGGTGGTTGACACGAAGCCCGCAGATGCCAAGCGGGTGTTCTTCGGCGCCTGGGTCGAGATCGTCGACGACAAGAACGAGGCGAAGACTTATCGCATTGTCGGCGCCGACGAGACCGATGCCGGCCACGGCCTGATCAGCGTGGACTCACCGCTGGCGCGCGCGCTGCTCAAGCGCGCGGAAGGCGAGGTGGTGACGGCGCAGCTTCCCGGCGGCGAGACCGAGATCGAGATCGTCAGCGTCCGCTACGCTTTCAAAGGTGACAGGCACCTTTGAGTTTCAAAGGTGTCTGTCACCTTTGAACCGGTTGAACCCTCGGGTTCGTCACGAAGCCGATCTTGACCATGCCGGCGGCCTGGGCGTCGGCCATGACCTCGGCCAGCTGCTGGTACTGAGTGGTCTTCTCGGCGCGCAGGTGCAGCTCGGGCTGGGGGTCCTTCAGCGCCGCTGAGCGCACGCGCACCTTCCACTCTTCGGCGGTGACCGGCTGGTCGTTCCAGAACAGCTGGCCTTGCGCGTCGATCGACAAGGTGACGATGTCGGGCTTGTCCGGATTCCTCTGCGCCGCGGCCTGCGGCAGGTCGATGGCGACCTTGTGGGTGATCAGCGGCGCCGTGATCATGAAGATGATCAGCAGCACCAGCATTACGTCCACCATCGGCGTGACGTTGATCTCCGACATCGGCGGGCTGTCCGACGTGAAGCTCTTGCCGCCGCTGCCGAAGGCCATGGTTAAGAACCCTGGACCCCCGCTTTCGCGGGGGTGACGGGTGTTTCCACCCGCGCGCCGGTGGTCAGGTATTGGTGCAGGTCGTGCGCGAAGTTGTCGAAGCTCTGCAGCACGACGCGATTGCTGCGCACCAGGAAGTTGTAGCCGAGCACCGCCGGCACCGCGACCGCCAGACCTATCGCCGTCATGATCAGCGCCTCGCCGACCGGCGCGGCGACGGCGTCGAGCGAGGCCTCGCCGCTGGCGCCGATGCGGATCAGGGCGTGGTAGATGCCCCACACCGTGCCGAACAGGCCCACGAACGGCGCGGTCGCGCCGACGGTGGCGAGGAAGGTGAGCCCGGTCTCGAGCTGCGTGGTCTCGCGCGCGATGGCCTTGCGCAGCGCGCGCTCGACGAACTCGCCGCGGCCCATGGCCTCGCCCAGCTTGCCGCCGGTGTGCTTCTCGTGGTGGTGCGCGGCGTTGACGCCGTCGAGCGCGATCTTCGAGAACGGCTCGGACGGCCGCTGCTGCTCCATCGCCCTGGCGCCGTCGGCCAGCGACGGCGCTTCCCAGAACGCCGCGACCACGCCGTCGGCGGCCCTGCGGATGTGCCAGGCGCGCGCGGCCTTGGTGAGGATGTAGTACCAGCTGAACACCGCCATCAGCAGCAACAGCAGCAGCACGGCGATGGCGACCGCGTCGGCCTGGGCCAGCAGGTTGCCGAACCCCATCTGGCTGAGCGCGCCGGTCTGGTGCATGCCTTATTCCGTCGGCAACAGGTCTTTCAGCGCGCGCCAGCCGCCGTCGACCGAGTAGACGTTGCTGTAGCCCATCTTCTGCAGGTTGTCGGCGGCCAGCGCCGAGCGGAAGCCGCCGCCGCAATAGAGGTACAGCGGCTCGGACTTGTCCGGGTGCAGCGATTCGATGTCGCGCTCGATCACGCCCTTGCCGATCCACTCGGCGCTCTCGACATGTCCCGCGGCGTACTCGCTCTCTTCGCGCGTGTCGATCAGCTTCGCGCGCGGATCCTTCTGCAGGATCCCGGGCATCTCGCGTGCGTGGACCTGCTTGATGCGGCTCTTGGCGTCGTCGACGATCGCCAGGAATGCTCTGGAATGCGCGGCCATGGATTCTCCTTGGGGCCCGTAGGTTACTAAAAAGGCTAGACTTCAGAACGACAGCACGGAGAGGGGCCCCACGTGTACCTGGAACCGATCAGCCCGGCGTGACCGTGCCCAGCATCTTCGTGACCGGAGCCGCCTCCGGCATCGGCCGCGCCACCGCCGGGCTGTTCGCGGAGCGTGGCTGGTTCGTCGGCCTGTACGACACCAACGAGGCGGGCGTGCGCGAGCTCGCCGCGCGCCTGGGCCCGCAGCGGGCCTGCGCCGGGCGGCTCGACGTCACCGACGCCGCGCAGTTCACCGCCGCGCTGGCGCAGTTCTGGCAGGCGGCGGGCCAGCGCCTCGACCTGCTGTTCAACAACGCCGGCATCGCCACGGTCAACGAGTTCGAGCAGGTCCCGCTCGCCCGGCACCATGCGATCGTGGACGTGAACCTCAAGGGCGTCATCAACGGCTTTCACTGCGCGTTCGATTACCTCAGGCGCACGCCCGGCGCGCGCGTGATCAGCACCTGCTCGGCTTCGGCGATCTACGGCACGCCGCTATTTGCCAGCTACAGCGCGACCAAGTTCGCGGTGAAGGGCCTGACCGAGGCGCTGAACGTCGAGTGGGCGCGCCACGGCATCACGGTGATGGACGTGCTGCCGCTGTTCGTCGATACGCCCATGGTCCAGCAGGGCCTGAAGGACCTCGGCGGCAAGCCCCTCGAGAGCATGGAGCGCCTCGGCATGCGCCTGACCGCGACTGACGTCGCCGAGGTGGTGTGGCGCGCGGCGCATTGGCGGCTGTGGCCGCGCGTGCACTGGCACGTGAGCCTGCAGGGCTGGCTGATGGCGCTGGCGCAGAAGCTCACTCCGGCCTGGCTGTCCCGGCTGACGACGCGGCTCATGAGCGGCTACTAGGACCGCTCCATGGCGCGGCCGATTGTCCTGATCCACGGCATGTGGTGCACCGGCGCCAACTTCGACCGGCTGGCCGATGGGATGAAGGCTCGTGGCCATGCCTGCCACGCGCCGACGCTGCCGGCGCACGAGATCGGCGTCGCCCACCCCGAAGTCGGCACGCAGAGCCTGACGGACTACCTGGCCTGCCTCGAGGAGTTCATCCGGCAGCAGGACTTCACCGAAGCGCCGATCCTGCTGGGGCATTCGATGGGCGGCCTGCTGGCGCAGCAGCTGGCCGCGCGTGTCAAACCGTTCGCGCTGGTGCTGCTCACGCCGTCGTGGCCCGCCGGAATCTACG
>JBQTJQ010000078.1:0-3783 GCA_052386975.1 Gammaproteobacteria bacterium
GTGCGATGGCCCGTGCTCCGTGTCCATCGACTTTGCCGAGGGCGGAACCATCAATGCAACGGACGGCGCGGTGCTGACTTTCGGCCCGGAAAACGGCTTGCTCGCGCTGGGCGCCGGCGGCTCGATCAACTACGGCGCGGGCGGCGGCTTCGTGCCGCTGGAAGGCGGCCTGCCGGACATGAGCCAGGGCGGCACCATCACGCTGGGGCCCGGCGGCATCATCAATTTCGGCCCGGGCGGTTCGCTCGCCACCGGGATCGGCGGGGTCACCGCGAACGGGCTGCTCGAGGTCACCTCGGCCGTGGCAGTGGCCATCGACAGCGAGCACGCGGTGCACCTCGGCGACCTCGACAGTGACGGCCGCGTCGAGCTGACCACCGATGGCGACGTGGGCGGCTGCGATGCCAGCGCGCTTATCCGGTTCACCATGCGCGCCGACGATCCCGAGACGACGCTCACCATCACCGCGGCCGCCGGCATGAGCCTGGGCAGCTTCAAGGGAAATCCCGACGTCTACGTCACCGCGGGCGACAGCGGCAGCGTGACGCTCTGCATCGCCGACGGTGCATTCCAGGGCGGGGACGGCGACATCTTCGTGGGAGGCGACGTGACGGTCACCTGCACCGGCTGCGGCTCGAACGTGACGCTCCAGGAACTCGAGGTCCCGGACGGCGACGGCGATCCCGCCGCAGGCGGCACCGGCTCGCCCGGAGGTCTCACCCTGCTGGCCCTGCCGCGGCGGCGGCTTGGCGCCGGCGCTACCCGCTACAATGCGCCGCCCCCGGTTGAGAAAAACCGGGGACAGAACTGAAGTTCTGTCCCCAGTCAGCGGAAGCCCTACACATGTGGACCCAGCCCAAGACCGTCGCCCAGACCGACCCTGAGCTCTGGAGCGCGATCCTTGCCGAACGCGCGCGCCAGGAAGCCCACATCGAGCTGATCGCGTCCGAGAACTACGCCAGACCAGCGGTGATGGAAGCGCAGGGCACCGCGCTGACCAACAAGTACGCCGAGGGCTACCCGGGCAAGCGCTATTACGGCGGCTGCGAGCACGTCGACGTGGCCGAGTCGCTCGCCATCGAGCGGGTGAAGAAGATCTTCGACTGCGACTACGCCAACGTGCAGCCGCACTCGGGCGCGCAGGCCAATGCCGCGGTGTTCATGGCGCTGGTGTCGCCGGGCGACACGGTGATGGGAATGAACCTCGCGCAGGGCGGGCACCTGACGCACGGCAATCCGGCCAACTTCTCCGGCAAGCACTACAAGATCATCCCGTACGGCCTCAACGCGCAGGGCTACATCGACTACGACGAGATGGAGCGCATCGCGCTCGAGGCCCGGCCGAAGATGCTGATTGGCGGCTTCTCGGCTTACTCGCGCGTGAAGGACTGGGCGCGCATGCGCGCCATCGCCGACAAGGCTGGCTGCTATTTCTGGGTGGACATGGCGCACGTGGCCGGCCTGGTCGCGGCCGGCGAGTACCCGAGCCCGCTGCCGCACGCGCACGTAGTCACCAGCACCACGCACAAGACGCTGCGCGGCCCGCGCGGCGGCGTGATCCTGACCAAAGGCCAGGGCGACGACTTCAATAAAAAGCTCAACTCGGCGGTGTTCCCCGGCATCCAGGGTGGGCCGCTGATGCACGTGATCGCGGCCAAGGCGGTGGCGTTCAAGGAAGCGCTGTCGCCCGACTTCAAGGCCTACCAGCACCAGGTGGTGCTGAACGCGCGCGCGATGGCCGAGGTGTTCATCAAGCGCGGCTACAAGGTGGTCTCGGGTGGCACCGACAACCACCTGTTCCTGGTGGACCTCGTCGCCAGGAACGTGACCGGCAAGGACGCCGAGGCCGCGCTCGGCCGCGCGCACCTGACGGTCAACAAGAACTCCGTGCCCAACGATCCGAAGTCGCCGTTCGTGACCAGCGGCCTGCGCCTGGGCTCGCCGGCCTCGACCACGCGCGGCTTCACCGAGAAGGACATGCGCGAGGTCGCCGGCTGGATCTGCGACATCGTCGACGTGATGAGCCAGCAGGGCGACGTCGAAGGCGCCATCGCCAGGGTGCGCGGCCAGGCCGAACAGCTCTGCGCGAGGTATCCGGTCTATCAGGCGGGGAAGAAGGCGGCATAGGCCATGCACTGCCCGTTCTGCAAGGCCGAAGACACGCGCGTCGTGGACTCGCGCATGGCCGAGGACGGGGCGCAGGTGCGCCGGCGCCGCGAGTGCGAGAAGTGCGGCGAGCGCTTCACCACCTTCGAGAAGGCCCAGCTGCAGATGCCGCAGATCCTCAAGCGCGACGGCAATCCCGAGCCGTTCGACGAAGAGAAGCTGCGCAAGGGCCTGGCGCGCGCGCTGTACAAGCGGCCGGTCACGCCCGAGCAGATCGACCGGCTGGTCGACAACGTCGAGCAGCGGCTGCGCACCAGCAACGAGCGGCAGGTGCCGTCGCACCGCGTCGGCGAGCTGGTGATGCACGAGCTGCGCGACCTGGACCAGGTGGCGTACGTGCGCTTCGCCTCGATCTACCACCAGTTCCAGGACGTCAACGCCTTCCGCGAGGAAATCGAGCGGCTGGCGGCATTCCCGTCCGCCGAGCAGCGCCGCAGCCAGCTGTCGCTGATCGAAGCCGAAGAAGAAAAGAAGAAGAAGAAGGCTTGAAGCGGAGCGCGGTCAAACCCGATCCCATGGCGCGCGCGCTGGAGCTGGCGCGTGGCGGACTGTGCACGACGCATCCGAATCCGCGCGTCGGCTGCGTGATCGTGAAAGACGGGCAGATCGTGGGCGAGGGCTTCCACCAGCGTGCCGGCGAGCCGCACGCCGAAGTGCTGGCGCTGAAGCACGCCGGGTCGAAAGCCCGGGGCGCCGACGTCTACGTCAACCTCGAGCCGTGCTGCCATACCGGCCGCACCGGCCCCTGCACCGACGCGCTGAAGGAAGCCGGCGTCGCCCGCGTGTTCGCGGCGATGGAGGACCCGAACCCGCTGGTGGCCGGCAAGGGCCTGGCGGCGCTGCGCGCCGCCGGCATCACCGCGGAGGCGGGGCTGATGGAAGAGCAAGCCGCGGCGCTCAACCGCGGCTTCGTCTCGCGCATGACGCGCAAGCGCCCGTGGGTCACGCTGAAGATCGCGATGAGCCTCGACGGGCGCACCGCGATGGGCAGCGGCGAGAGCCGCTGGATCACCGGCGAGCAGGCGCGCGCCGACGTCCATCGCCTGCGCGCCGAGGCCGGCGCCGTGCTGACCAGCGTCGAAACGGTGCTGGCCGACGATCCGGAGCTGACCGCGCGCGCGTTCGCCACCGCGCGTCAGCCCGACCGCATCGTCATCGACACGCAGCTGCGCGCGCCGCTGGCGGCGAACGTCTGGAAACCCGGCGTGCGCCGCATCGCCATCGCGGTGCGCCCGCCGGACGACCGGCTGCAGGCGCTGCGCGCGCAGGGCGTCGAGGTCGCGCTCGCCGGCACCAGCAGCGACGGCCGCGTCGACCTGCCGTCGGCGCTTGATACGCTGGGGCGCATGGAGATCAACGAGGTGCTGGTCGAATCCGGCCCCAGGCTGGCCGGCGCGCTGCTGCAGTCGCGCCGCGTCGACGAGCTGGTGCTGTACGTGGCGCCGAGCCTGCTCGGCGACGAGGCGCGCGCGCTCGCCAACCTGCCGGGCATGGCCGCGCTCGAGCAGCGCATCCAGTTGCGCTACACCGACTCGCGCATGATCGGGCCGGACCTGCGCATCACCGCGGTTCCTTCATAGGCTCCGTCCGGATGTTCACCGGCATCGTCGAGTCGCT
>JBQTJQ010000079.1:0-31286 GCA_052386975.1 Gammaproteobacteria bacterium
TGCTGAAGCTCGAGAAGAGCGGCAAGGGCGTGGTCAAGGCCTCCGACATCAAGCTCGACCACGACGTGGAGATCGTGAACCCGGACCTGGTGCTGGCGCACCTGACCGGCGGCACGCTGAAGATGGAGCTCAAGGTCACGCGCGGCCGCGGCTACGTGCCGGCCGCCGGCCCGGGCGCCCTCGGTGAGGAGGAGCACAGCACCATCGGCGCCCTGCGCCTCGACGCCTCGTACTCGCCGGTCCGCCGCGTCAGCTACGCCGTCGAGCGCGCGCGCGTCGAGCAGCGCACCGACCTCGACAAGCTGATCCTGGACGTCGAGACCAATGGCGGCATCGACGCCGCCGAGGCCGTGCGCCTGTCCGCGCGCATCCTGCGCGACCAGCTCGGCGTGTTCGTCGACCTGCAGGCCGAAGCGGCGGAAGCCGCGGCGGAGGGCAGCAAGGAGCTGTCGCCGATCCTGTTCCGCCCGATCGACGACCTCGAGCTGACGGTGCGCTCGGCCAACTGTCTGAAGGCCGAGAACATCTATTACATCGGCGACCTGGTGCAGCGCACCGAGGCCGACCTGCTGAAGACGCCGAACCTCGGCAAGAAGTCGCTGACCGAGATCCGCGACGCGCTGCGCGCGCACAGCCTCGACCTCGGCATGACGCTCGAGAACTGGACGCCGCCGAAGGTGGCCGCGTAGCGGCCATCCCGAGCCCGCGCAGCGGGCGAGGGATCTCCTCGGAAAACCTGAACACTAGGGATTAGAAGATGCGACACGGAACCCACGGCAACCACCTCGGGCACAGCAGCAGCCACCACAAGGCCAACATGCAGAACCTGGCTTCGGCCCTGTTCAAGCATGAGCTGATCAAGACCACGCTGGCCAAGGCCAAGACGCTGCGCCGCGTCGCTGAGCCGCTGATCACGCGCGCCAAGAGCGACACGCTGGCCAACCGCCGGCTGGTGTTCGCGCGCCTGCGTGACCGCGACATGGTGACCAAGCTGTTTTCCGAGCTCGGCCCGCGCTACCAGGCGCGCCCGGGTGGCTACACCCGCGTGTTGCGGTGCGGCAATCGGGCGGGTGACAACGCGCCGATGGCGTACATCGAACTGGTGGATCGCCCGGCGCGGGCTGCGGCGTCCGAACCCGACGCAGGCAAGCCCGCGAAGAAGCCGGAAACGGCGACCCGCGCGGCCAGACCGGCACGCAAGCTGCGCGCAGCTGCACGCTGAATGCAAGCTGAATGCAACCTGAATGAATATTGCATCGCAGCAAAAGCAACGGGCGCTACGGCGCCCGTTGTTGTTTGTGCAGCTGCCCGTTGACGCGAACCTTTTGACAGATGTATTGTCGCGGCTGCAATTGGATTGCCGTTGGCAGTTTTTCGCCTACTTCTCAATCGGTTCATCGGGGGATAAATGAAATACAAGCTCGTGAAGCTCAACCATGAGGCCGTGTTCCGCCTTGCCGTGCAGACGGCGATGCTGACCGGACTCTCGCTGGCCGGTGCGGCCAGCGCCCAGGAAGCAACGTCCGAAGCCACAGAACTCGAAGCGATCGAAGTCACCGGCACGCGCATCGTCGCGCCCGGCATCGTTTCGTCGAGCCCGGTGTTCTCGATTGATCGTGACGAAATCGACCTGCAGCAGCAGCCCGAAATCGAGCGCATTTTCCGCCTGTTGCCCATCACGGTTCCCGCCGACGGCGCGAACCGGAACAACGGCAGCGCGGGCGCCGCGACGGTCAACCTGCGCGGCCTCGGCACGGCGCGCAACCTGATCCTGATCGACGGCAAGCGCCTCACCCCGTTCAACGTCGCCGGCGTGGTCGACACCCAGATGATCCCGGTGTCGCTGGTCGAGCGCGTCGACCTGATCACGGGCGGTGCTTCGGCGGTGTACGGGTCGGACGCCATGTCGGGCGCCATCAACGTCATCACGCGCCGTGACTTCGAAGGCGTCGAGTTCATCTACAACAACAGCATCACCGCCGAGTCCGACGGCCAGCAGAAGTCGTCGTCGCTGGTGCTGGGCGGCAACTTCGGCGAAGGCCGCGGCAACGCGGTGCTGAGCATCAACTGGGTGGACCGCGCGGGCGTGCAGCTCGGCCAGCGTCCGCTCGGCCAGCTCGGCATCGTCACCGCCGACGGTTTCGGCCACTCCAACTTCCTCCAGGGCCTGCCCCCGCCGTATTCGACCGGCACCTGCGCCGCGCCGAACGCGGTCACCGCGGGCGGCTCGACCACCACGATGCCGACGCGCGTGTCCATTCCGGGCAGCGCCCAGGCCTTCACGCTCGCCGGCGCCCAGCAGTTCCGCAACGACGGCACGCTCGGCGTCAACTGCAGCGTGTTCAACTTCAACCCGTACAACTACTACCAGACGCCGCAGGAGCGGTTCGGCGGCACGGTGGTCGGCCACTTCGACGTGATGAAGAACGTCGAGGCCTACTCGCGCATCTCCTACGGCGTCACCAACGTGACGCAGCAGGTCGCGCCGTCGGGCATCTTCGGCACCACGTTCTGGACGCCGATGACCAACATCCAGATCTCGAACGCGGCGCGCACGCAGATGATCAACGCGGCGGAAGCGCGTCGCCTCACCAACCCGGCCGAATTCAGCGCCACCAACTGGCGTGACGAGAACGGCAGCGGCACGATTGACGCCCCGGATGACCTGCTGATCTCGTACCGGCGCCGCACCGAGGAACTCGGGCCGCGGTCGACCGGCTTCGAGAACAACAACTTCCAGTTCGTGATCGGCAGCAAGTGGCAGTTCGCGGACGCCTGGAACTTCGACCTGTCGTTCGCGCGCGGCCAGGCCGACCGCACTTCGTTCAGCGCCGGCTACACCAACGTGACCAACATCGCGCAGATGGTGGAATCCGAGGACGGCATCAACTGCGACTCGGGCACCTCGGGCTGCGTGCCGATCAACCTGTTCGGCGGCTTCGGCACGATCACCCCTGCGATGGCGGCATTCGCCGCCGCCTCGGCGATCACGACCGAGAGCTACGAGCAGCACGTCACGCAGGCGACCGTCAGCGGCCTGCTGCCGTTCGGGATCCCGGGCGCGCGGCCCATCGCGTTGTCGGCGGGCTACGAGACGCGGCGGGAAGCGGGCTCGTTCACGCCGGACGAGTGCCTGAAGACTCCGCCGGTCAGTTGCCTGGGTGGCGCAGGCGGCAACAGCCTGCCGATTGCCGGCGGCTTCAGCGCGGATGAGTACTTCGCCGAGTCGTTCATCCCGGTGGTTGACGACGTTCCGGGGATCAAGTCACTCGACATCGAACTCGGCTTCCGCGCATCGGACTTCAGCTCGACGGGCAGCAACACCACCTGGAAGGCGGGTCTGGCGTGGACGGCAATGGATTCGCTGCTGGTTCGCGTGATGCAGCAGCGTGCGGTGCGTGCGCCCAACATCGGTGAGCTGGCGGCTCCGCAGACCACCGGCCTGGACAACGCGGCGCAGGATCCGTGCTCCATTGCCAACGCGGCGTTCCTGGCCTCTCCGGCCGGGGCCACGCTGACTGCGCTCTGCATATCTACCGGCATGACGCCCGGGCAGGTCGGTACGGTGCAGGACATCGTCTCTGGCCAGATCAACGTGTTCAACGGCACCAATCTGGTCGACCTGCCGGAGGTCGAAGAGGGCGACTCGTTCACGATTGGCGCGGTCTTCACGCCGAAGCTGGGCGACATGTTCCGCGACTTCTACGTGACGGTTGACTACTACGACATCGAGATCACCGACTACATCGGTGTCTACTCCGCGCAGGAGGTCCTTGACGCCTGCTACAACCTTGGCCAGGCGGGTGAGTGCGCGAAGATCCTCCGCGTCAGCGGCGATCTGGTGTTGCCGGGGTCGGGCATCGAGCAGTACACCAGCAACCTGTCCTATTTCAACGTAGAAGGTCTCGAGCTCGGGGCCGGCGTCGGTTTCGGGCTGGGTGCCGCGGGTGGCCTGAAGGTGTCGCTCAACCTCAACAAGTACCTGACGCACGAGTCCCAGAGTTCGGCGACCGTGCCGGTGCTTGACTGCCTGGGGTACTTCTCGACGGCCTGCGCCGGTCCGGTTCCGGACATCCGCTGGATCCAGCGCACGACCTGGGATTGGAACCAGCTCCAGGCCTCGCTGCTGTGGCGCCACTTGGGCGCGGTCGACATGCATCCGGACTACATCGTCGAACTCCCATCGACCTACACGCCGTTCCAGTCGATCGATGCGTACGACTATTTCGACCTGTCGCTGGGCTACAAGGTGCTGCCGAACGTCCGCCTGAGCGCGACGGTCAACAACATCTTCGACAACGAGCCGCCGGTCCTGGGCAACGAGGCAGGGAGCACGAGCTTCAACTCGGGCAACACCTTCCCGAGCCACTACGACACGCTGGGCACCGTTTACATCTTCGGAGTCAGCGCGACGTTCTGATCGTCGGCAGGACGCTGTTGGTTCAGACGGCGGGCCTCTGGCCCGCCGGCTTCTTTTCGGGGCACGGAGTTCATGGCCGATCAGGTCGAGCAACTGGTCCAGTCCGCGGTGCGGCTGGTCCAGGCCGGGAAGTGGGATGAGGCCGAGCGCGTGTGGCAGGACGTGCAGCGGCTGCAGCCGCTGCACCCGCAGGCCCTGTTCAGCCTGGGCGTGCATGCGCTGCGGCGAGGGCAGCAGGAGCGCGCCCTGGAGCTGCTCACCGCCGCGCGCGAGGTCGCGCCGCGCGACCTGATGGCACTGATGGCCCTGGCGGCGCTGTGGCGGCAGCGCGGCGACGCCGTGGCCGAGCGCCAGGCCGTCGAGGATGCCCTGGCGATCGACCCGTACTTCATCCCGGCGCTGCTCGCCAAGGGCGACTGGCTCGAACGCAACGGCAACCCGGCAGCGGCGGCGACCGTCTACCGGAACGCCGTCAAGATCTCGCCGCCGGAGGCGCAATGGCCGGCGGAATACCGGGCGCACCTGCTGCACGCTCGCGAGGTGACCGAGCAGCGCTCGGCGGCGCTGCAGCAGCACCTGGAGCAGCGTACCGGCAAGGCCCAGGCCGAGCTGCACCCGCTGCTGGCCGAACGGTGGCGTGAAGCCATCGCGGTGACGTCCGGCCGCTCGAAGCCGTACCACTCCAATTCCAACCAGTTGCTGGTGCCGCGCCTGCCCGCCATCCCGTTCTTCGACCGGTCGGTCTGCCCCGAGCTGAAGGCCTTCGAGGCCAGGACCGACGTGATCCGCGGCGAGCTGGTCGCGCTGCTCGAAACGGAGCGCAAGCGGTTCCAGCCGTACGTCGAGCTGCAGCCGGGCCAGCCGGTGGACCAGTGGCAGGAGTTGAACCGCTCGCTGCGCTGGAGCGTGTTCCACCTCTACAAGTCCGGCGTGCCGCAGCAGGAGAACCTCGAGCGCTGCCCCGAGACCGCCAAGGCCCTGGCCGCGCTGCCGCTGGCCACCATCGACGGTCTGTGCCCGAACGTGATGTTCTCGGCCCTGGCGCCCCACACGCACATCCCGCCGCACCACGGCGAGACCAACGCCCGCGTCATCGCGCACCTGCCGCTGATCGTGCCGGAGGGCTGCACCTACCGGGTCGGCTTCGAGCACCGCAAGTGGAAGGTCGGCGAGACCCTGATCTTCGACGACTCGCTCGAGCACGAGGCGCGCAACGACAGCGACCAGCTGCGTGTGGTGCTGATCTTCGACCTGTGGAACCCGATCCTCACGCCAGCCGAGCGGGTCCTGGTCAACCAGATGGTGGTGGCGGCCCGCGAGTTCGGGACCGTCCCGGGCTGATCAGCGCCGCCCGTGGCGGCCTTCGCCGTGCCCAAAGCGGGTGGCGCCCGCCGCCGACTCGCCCGAGCCGAGCGTCTCGAGCCCGAGGGCGAATTCGCGCCGCAGGGCTTCGTCCTCCGGCAGGCTCCATTGCTCCAGCGCGCTGCGCCGATCGTTGCGCAGGCAGGCCTGGGGCAGCGCGGCCAGCAACCGTGCCAGCTCACGCGCCTCGTCTTCGAGCCGCGCCGCGGGCACGACGCGGTTGGCCAGCCCGAAGGCAAGTGCCTCGGCGGCACCCACGTCGCGACCGGTCAGGATCATGTCCATGGCGCGGCCCTGGCCGATCAGGCGCGGCAGGCGCACCGTGCCGCCGTCGATCAGCGGCACGCCGAAGCGGCGGCAGAACACGCCGAATACCGCCGTCTCGTCGGCCACGCGCAGGTCGCACCACAGCGCCAGTTCCAGCCCGCCGGCCACGCAGTAGCCCGCGACGACCGCGATGACGGGCTTGGACAGCTGCATGCGCGTCGGCCCCATCGGTCCGTCCCCGTCGCGCTCCAGGCGGTTCAACAGCGCCGGGTCGCCTGAAGCGACCGACTTGAGGTCAGCGCCGGCACAGAAGTTGCCCCCGGCGCCGGACAACAACGCCACGCGCAGCTCCGGGTCCGCCTCGAACTCGCGGAAGGCGGCCGCCAACGCCTCGGCCATCGGCCGGTTCACGGCGTTGCGCGCGTCGGGGCGGTTGAGGCGCACCTCGAGCAGGGGTGGTGCGCGCGTGACTTCGACATGGGTCATGCCGAAAAGCATCCCACATCGCTCGATCCGGGGGCGTTATTGCAGCGCAGCAAAACCGTGCCAACAATGCAGAAACGGCTCGGTAATCCGTGTAGAATTTGCGCCCTTCGCGGCCACCGCCGCGACATTCGGCGCCGTCCGGAATAAGCTTTCAAGATCAAGATAAGGCGGACCGCTGCACCAGCCCCGCCGGTCAGAACCATGGAGAACAGGATGAAGAACTCGATCCAGCGCAGGGCGATTGTGATCGTCGGCGCGGCCGGCGCGTTGCTTGCGGGCTGGGCGGCTTATGCCCAGCAGGGCACGCCCCAGGCCGTGCAGTCGACGGTCAACGAGCAGAGCGCCGCCAACAAGGCCGCCGTCGCCTCGCAGGCCCGCGTCAACCAGCTCGACGACGAGACCCAGACCATGCTGAACGAGTATCGCGTGACCTTGCGCGAGACCGAGAGCCTGCGCCGCTACAACGAGCAGCTGGAGCTGCAGATCAAGTCGCAGGAGGCCGAAGTGGTCTCCATCCAGCAGCAGATCGAGGACATCGAGCGCACCAACCGCGAGATCTACCCGCTGATGCAGCGCATGATCGAGACGCTCGACCAGTTCGTGAAGCTCGACATCCCGTTCCTGCCGGAAGAGCGCACCAAGCGCATCGCCACGCTCAAGGAGATCATGAACCGCGCGGACGTGAGCACGGCCGAGAAGTACCGCCGCCTGCTGGAAGCCTACTCGATCGAGATGGAGTACGGCCGCACCTCCGACGCCACCGAAGGCAAGCTCGGCGAGGGCGATGCGGCGCGCACGGTCAACTTCCTGCGCATCGGCCGCACCGCGCTGATGTACCAGACGCTCGACGGCGACGAGACCGGTTACTGGGACGTCGACCAGAAGGCCTGGGTCGAGGACAACGGCTACGCCGACGACGTCGAGCACGGGCTCAAGGTGGCCCGCAAGCAGACCGCGCCCGACCTGATCATCGCGCCCGTGCGCGCTCCGGAAGCTGCCGCGCAGGAGGCCAAGTAATGAACGCCCGCACCCTGATCAACCGTTTCGCGGCCCTGGGCCTCGCCGCGGCCGCCCTCGGCGCCGCGTCCGTCCTGGCCCAGGAAGCGCAGAAGCCCGCCACGCCGCCGGCCAAGCCGGTGGTCAACGCGGCGCAGTCGCTGCAGGAGCTGCTCGAGCAGACCCGCAACGCGCGCGCGCAGGAAGCACAGCAGAACGCCGCGCGCGAGCAGCAGTTCCTCGGCGACCGCAACAAGCAGGCCGGCCTGCTGGCCACGGCGCGCAACGAGCGCAACGCGCAGGAAAGCCGCAGCAAGGCGCTCGGCGCGCAGTTCGACGCCAACGAGAAGAAGCTGGTCGAGCAGCAGGCCGTGCTCGACGCCAAGGGCGGCAACCTCGGCGAGCTGTTCGGCGTGGTGCGCATCGTCGCCGGCGACGTGCAGAGCGTGATCTACAACTCGGTTATTTCGGCGCAGTACCCGAAGCGCGAATTGTTCGTCGCCGAGCTGGCCGCATCCAAGGCGCTGCCGTCGATCGACAAGCTCGAGAAGCTGTGGTTCGAGATGCAGCGCGAGATGACCGAGACCGGCCGCAACGTGAAGTTCCAGGCCAAGGTGGTCGAGCCGGACGGCACGGCACGCGCCGCCGAGGTTGTGCGCGTCGGCCCGTACCTCGCGGTCGAAGGCGACGCCTTCCTGAGCTACCTGCCGAGCCAGTACGAGCTCACCGTGTTCCCGCGCCAGCCGGACTCGCCGTACCCCGGCCTCGCCGACGACTACGCCGAGGCCGGCAATGGCTACGAGCGCATGGTCATCGACCCGGCCCGCGGCGCGCTGCTGGCGCTGGTGGTGCAGCGGCCGACGCTCATGGAGCGCATCGAGCAGGGCGAGTTCGTCGGTTACGTCATCATCTTCGTCGGCTTGCTCGGCGCGGTGCTGGCGGCCATGCAGTTCCTGTTCCTCCTGAAAGAGGGCGCGGCGGTCAAGCGCCAGCTCGCCAACACCGACCGGCCGACGCCGGACAACGCGCTGGGCCGCGTGCTGGCCAGCTTCAAGGGCGACGCCGCCAGGGTCGAGGAGAACGCGGAAGTGGTCGAGCTGCGCATCTCGGAAGCCGTGCTGCGCGAAGTGCCCAAGCTCGAGCGTTACCAGTCGTTCCTGAGCCTGGCGGTCGCCGCCGGCCCGCTGCTCGGCCTGGTCGGCACGGTCATCGGCATGATCATCACCTTCCAGGCCATCACCGAGTCCGGCTCGGGCGACCCCAAGCTGATGGCGAAGGGCATCGGCCAGGCCATGATCGCGACGGTGCTCGGCCTCGGCATCGCGGTGCCGCTGCTGTTCGTCAACGCCGCGCTGCGCGCGCGCTCGCGCGCGATCGTGCAGATCCTCGACGAGCAGAGCACGGGCCTGCTGGCCGAGCGCCTCGAGAAGCAGAAGGGCCTGAAGCGCTAAGAGGGCGCCATGCTGGATTTCCTGCTGGCCCCGTTCAACGCCGTCGGCGACCTGGTCAAGGCCGGCGGCGTGGCGGTCGAGTGGATCTTCATCGCCTGCCTGCTGATGTGGACCATCACGATCGAGCGCTACTACTTCTTCAAGAACCGGCTGCCGGTCGAGGCCGCGGCGATGCTGGCGCAGTGGAACGCGCGCCAGGACCACCAGTCCTGGAGTGCGCACCAGATCCGCCGCGCCATGATCTCGCGCCTGAACGTGGCGATGAACGCAAACCTCGGCATCCTGCGCGTGCTGGTGCCCCTGTGCCCGCTGCTGGGCCTGCTCGGCACCGTCACCGGCATGCTCGAGGTGTTCGACTCGATGGCGGCGCGCGGCTCGGCCGACGCGCGCGCCATGGCCAGCGGCGTGTCCCAGGCCATGGTGTGCACCATGACCGGCCTGGCGGTGTCCGTCTCGGGCATCTACCCGGTATTCCTGTTCACGCAGAAAACCAAGCACGAGACCGAGCTGCTGTCCGACAAGTTCCAGTTCTGACCGCCCATGCGCCTGCGCCACCACCGCCCGCCCGTCGATGAAAGCGAGACCGGCATCGACCTCGCCCCGATGCTGGACTTCGTGCTGAACCTGCTGATCTTCTTCATCATCACCGCGGTGTTCGTCAAGGAAATCGGCATCACCGTGAGCCGGCCGGCCAGCAAGCCGCAGCCCCAGGAAGAGAGGAAGAAGATCAAGACCATCGTCGTGACGATCCATGCCACGGGCGAGATCCTGATCGACCGCCGAATCATCGACCTGCGCGCGGTCCGCGCCAACATCGAGCGCTTCGCCGCCGAGTCGCCCGACTCGCCGGTGGTCGTGATCGCCGCGAAGCAGGCGCCGAGCGGCATCCTGGTGCAGGTCATCGACCAGGTCCGCCAGGGCGGCATCGAAAACGTCTCGATCGCGGCAACGGAGGGCACATGAGGCCCGCGCGCCACACCGAGGACCTCGCCGGCCACACCGGCATCGACCTCGCGCCGATGCTGGACTTCGTGCTGAACCTGCTGATCTTCTTCATCATCACGACGTCGTTCATCAAGGAATCCGGCACGCAGGTCAACCGGGTGCACGCCGAGACCGCCGAGTACAACCGCAACGGCAACATCCTGGTCGCGATCCGTCCCAACGGCGACATCTGGCTCGACCGCAAGCAGGTGGAGCTGCGCGACGTGCGCAACATCATCGAGCGCTTCCACATCGAGCGCCCCGAGGACACCGTCGTCATCATCGCCGACAAGGAAGCGCAGACCGGTGTGCTGACCGAGGTCATGGACCAGGTCCGCGCCGCCGGCATCGAGACCGTGTCCATCGCCGCATTGCCGGCGAACTGAGCCATGGCCGCCATCCTCGAGCAGCGTTTCGCCCGCCCGGCCCTGTACGGGACCGCGGTCGCCTTCGGCATGTTCTGGTCCATGCACCTGCTGATCGTCGGCGGCAAGTACGTCGCGGAAGAGGGCGCCACCCTGGCGTCGATCGATTTCGTGCGCCTGAAGAAGGACGCCGAGCTCGAGACGCGCGAGCGCCGCAAGCCGCCCAAGCCCGAGCCGCCGAAGCAGCCGCCGCCGCCGAAGATGAAGGTCGAGACGCCGCCGCCCGACGCGCCGCCGCAGGCGGTCGCGCTGCCCAAGCTGAGCCTGCCGAGCAACCTGACCGGCGGGCCCTTCCTGGGGGCGTTCAGCGGCGAGGGGTTGTCCGGCTACTCCGAGTTGATTCCGCTGGTGCGCATCGCGCCGCAGTATCCGCGCCAGGCCCTGCGCGACGGCATCGAGGGCGTGGTGGTGTTCGAAGTGACGATCAATCCGGACGGCACGGTGAAGTCGGCCAAGCTGCTCAGCGCCAAGCCGCGCGGCGTGTTCGAAGGGGCCGCCATGAACGCGATCATGAAGTGGAAGTTCAAGCCCAAGGTGGTCGAGGGCAAGGGCATCGAGTCCGTCGGCGTGCAGCCGATCGACTTCAAGATGGAAGGGGAAAGCAAGTGAGCACCTGGGTTCGCGTGCTGCTGCTGGCGGCTCCCGTCGCCCTGCTGGCCGCGCCGGCGCGCGCGCAGGACGAACCCAACCTCGGCGGCGGCCTGACCTTCACCGGTGCGCCGACGCTCAAGGAACTGCAGGCGCAGCAGAAAGCCTGCGAAGCGCGCAAGCCGCCGCGCAAGGCCAAGGGCACGATCAGCGAGAGCACCTACAAGCGCCTCGAGCGCATCATCGACGCCATCGGCAAGGGCCAGTTCGACGAGTCCGAGGTGAAGCTGCGCGAGCTGATGGAGGCTTCCCGCGGCGACTACGAGAAGGCGATCATCCTGCAGACGCTCGGCTTCGTGTACGGCTCCAACAGCAAGGAAACGCAGGCGGTCAAGGCGTTCGAGGACGCGCTGGCGACGAACTCGCTGCCGCAGCAGGTCCACGAGCAGATGATGTTCAACATCGCCCAGCTCTACGCCTCGGACGACAAGTTCGACCGCAGCGCGCAGGCGCTCAACGCCTACCTGCAGGAGTCGTGCAACCCGCTGCCGGACGCGCACATCCTGCTGGCCACGGTCAGCGCCGAGAAGAAGCAGTGGCGCGAGGCGCTCAAGCAGGTGGACCTCGCCCTGGTCAAGGGCGGCGTGCTGAAGGAGTCCTGGCTGCAGCTCAAGCTCGCGCTGCACTACGAGCTCAAGGAATTCCCGCGCTGCGCCGAGGTGCTGGTGAGCCTGGTTGCGGCCAACCCGATCAAGGAAGACTACTGGAAGCAGCTGTCCGGCATGCTGTTCGAGATCAAGAAGGATCCCGAGGCGCTGGCGGTGCTGGCGCTGGCCGAGCGCAAGGGCTGGGTCGACAAGGAGAACGAGATCCGGAACCTGTCGAACATGTACATGTACATGGCGATCCCGCTGAAGGCGGCGCAGCTGCTGGAGCGCGGCATCGAGCTGAAACAGGTGGAGGCCAGCGAGAAGAACTTCGAGAGCCTCAGCAACGCCTGGATCATGGCGCGCGAGTACGAGAAGGCCGAGAAGGCCATGGCGCGCGCCGCGTCCGCGTCCGACAAGGGCGAGCTGTACAAGCGGCTCGGCCAGATCCAGATCGAGAACGGGCAGTGGAAGGCCGCGCTCGAGTCGCTGCAGAAGGCCCAGCGCAAGGGCGGACTCAAGGATCCCGGCGAAACCGCGTTCCTGGTCGGCGTGTGCGCCGTGCAGCTCAAGCAGTTCAGCACGGCCGAGAAGGCGCTGCGCACGGCCATGCAGCACGAGAAGACCGCGCAGATGGCGGCGCAGTGGCTGAACCACCTGCAGGACGAGATCGCCTTCAGCCAGGCGACCGGCGGCAACGGAAACGGCGACTCCAAGACGAACTGACCGGTGACGGCGTCGCGGACTGCGCAGATCGCGGTTGCCTTCGCGATCGTCTACCTGGTCTGGGGTTCCACCTACCTTGCCATCCGCGTCGGCGTGCAGCACCTGCCGCCCTGGCTGTTCGCGGGCATCCGCTTCCTCCTCGCCGGCGCGCTGATGCTCGCCTACGCGCGCTGGCGCGGCGCGCGGCTGCCGGCCTCGCGCCGCGACTGGCTCAACATCACGGTCACCGCGCTGCTGATGCTGGTCGCCGGCAACGGGCTGGTCACCTGGAGCGAGCAGTGGGTGGAGTCGAACCAGGCCGCGCTGATCGTCGCGACCTCGGCGCTGTGGATCGCCTGGCTCGGCACCTTCGGCGCGCAGGGCGAGCGGCTCAACCGGCTGACGCTGGCCGGCCTGGGCCTCGGCTTCGGCGGCGTTGCCGTGCTGGTGGGCAGCGGCCTCACGCTGCAGGCCGCGCCGCCGCTGGCCTACGCCGCGCTGAGCGTGGCACCGCTGACCTGGGCCGCCGGCTCGGTATGGTCGCGCCGCGCGCCGGTGTCGTGCCCGCCGTTCATGACCGCGGCGCTGCAGATGCTGATCGCCGGCACGGTGATGACCGTGGCGGGCCTGGTGCTGGGCGAGACCGGGCGCTGGCACAACACGCCGGAGGGCCTGTTCGCGCTGGGATACCTGGTGCTGTTCGGCTCGTGCCTCGCCTATGGCGCCTACTTGTGGCTGGTGCACGAAGTGCCGCCGGCGCGGCTCGGCACCTACGCCTACGTCAACCCGGCGGTCGCCGTGGTGCTCGGCTGGTGGCTGCTCGACGAGCAGCTGAACCGGACGCAGGTGATCGGCACGATCATCATCCTGGCCGGGGTGCTGCTGGTGACGTGGGCGTCGCGCAAGCCCGCGGTGAAGCCGGCGACATGAGCGCGCCCCCGCCTGGGCTGTGGGCGCGGGCCGGCCGCCGTTTCCTGCGCAACCGTGCCGCCGCGGCCAGCCTCGTCGTGTTCGGCCTGATCGCGCTGGCCTGCCTGCTCGGGCCCTGGCTGGCGCCGCAGTCCGTCGAAACCCTCGATCCGCTGCTCGCCCGCACGCTCGAAGGCGGCCGCACCTCGCTGCGGGTCGGCCTGCTGGCGACGCTGCTCGGCACGGCGATCGGCGTCGCGTGGGGCGCGGCCGCAGGCTGGTTCGGCGGGCGCCTCGACACGCTGATGCTGGGCGCGGTGGACCTCCTGCGTCCGCTGACGCTCGTGTTCCTGGCGATCCTGCTGGTGGTGGCGAGCGGCAGGCCCTTCGCGCCGGCGTTCGGCGCCGTCGGCGCGATCCTCTGGCTCGACACGGCGCGCGCCGTGCGCGACCGGATGCGGTCGCTGCAGCGGAGCCCGTTCGTGGATGCGGCGCGCCTCGCCGCCCTGCCGATGCCGGCCATCGCCCGCGTCCACCTCGCGCCGAACCTGCTCGGCGTGGTGCTCGCCTGCGCGGCGTTGACGCTGCCGCAGGCGATCGTGATCGAATCCTTGCTGAGCGGCCTCGGCCTGGGCGTGCAGCCGGCGACCAGCTGGGGCACGCTGCTCGGCGCGGGCGCCGTCGACGTTGCGATCGCGCCATGGACGCTGCTGTTCCCGGCCGGCGTCCTGGCGACGACGCTGCTGTGCCTGAACGTCCTCGGCACCGCGCTGCGCGAGGCGCTGGAGCTGCGCCCGGGCTGACGGCGCGCCGGTTGTCCGGGCCGCGACGGGCTGGTACCTTCGATCCGCCCGCTGGCGGGTGGGAGGGAGTACCGATGAGCGTCACGCTGCGCGTTGCGTCGTGTGCGGGCCTCCTGTGCGCCGCGCTGCTGGGCCCGCCGGCACAGGCCGTCACGTTCGAATGGCCGGTCGGCGACGGCGTGTCCGGCACGCTCAACACCACGATGACGCTCGGCGCCGCCCTGCGCATGCAGGACCGCGCGCCCGACCTCGTCGGCAAGGCGAACCTCGACCCCGGCGTCTGCGGCGGCATCGCGCAGTCCTGCCAGGGCGTGTTCATGGAGCAGACCCATCCGGCGCGGACGCTGGCGCGCTCGCCGGGCGCGGCGTACCTCAACGCCGACGACGGCAACCTGAACTACGATCGCAACGACACCACGCAGGCGGTGTTCAAGCTGACGCAGGACGTCACGCTGGCGTACGGCGAGTTCGGCGTGTTCGCCAAGTGGCTGTACTTCTACGACTTCGTCAACAACGACTTCGTGGAGCACCACCCGAACAGGGTCACGCAGGCCAACCGCGGCAGCGTCGGCTGCACCACGTCGGTGGGCAGCGGCGGCTGCAATGCCTCGCCGTTCGACCGCGCCTATGGCCCCGGCGCGCCGGTGCGGAGCGAGCGGACTGACGGCGCGGTGCTCGACCAGGTCGGCACCGACCTGCAGATGTTCGACTACTACTTCTACGGCCAGGTCGGCCTGCCGTGGAGCGACGAGAAGAAGCTCACCTTCAAGATCGGCAACCAGACGCTGAACTGGGGCGAGAGCACCGCGCTGGTGATCAACTCGGTCAACCAGGTCAACCCGGTCAACGCCAACAACCTGACGCGCGTCGGCTTCGACCTGGCCGAGCTGTTCGTGCCGACCGGCATGGCGTTCTTCTCGTTCGAGCCGTTCGAGGGCGCGACGGTCGAGACCTTCTACGGCTACGAATGGCAGCCGACCGAAATCCCGGCGCCGGGCAGCTTTTTCGCGTCCACCGACCTCGGCACCGACAACGCGGTGAATTACGCCTCGATCAGCTTCGGCGGGCAGGCCGAGGACCCGGAGGTGTGCGGCACCGGCGCGGCCAGCCCCACCGGCTTCCAGTACGGCAACCCGGGCTCCGGCTGCTCCTCGCCGCAGAACAGCCCGCTCGCGGCCATCACCAACACCAGCCTGACCACGCGCCGGCTGCGCGACCGCGAGGCCAGCGACAGCGGCCAGTTCGGTGTCTCGGTCAAGTATTTCGCCGACTGGCTCAACAACGGCACCGAGCTGGCGTTCTATTTCATGAACTACCACTCGAAGCTGCCGTACGTCAGCCTGTACGCGTCGGACGCGAGCTGCGCCCGCGCCGGCGGCAACGCCGGCGGCGTCGACGCGGGCAGCGCGGCCGCGCTGATGGCCGCCTGTCCCGGCCTGCCGGTGCTGGGCGCCGCCACCGCGGCCGCCGCGCGCGGCGCCACCAGCAACGCCGCGCCGATCGACACGGTGCGCATCCGGCTCGAGTATCCCGAGGACATCCGGATGTTCGGCTTCAGCTTCAACACCACGGCCGGGGACTTCTCGCTGCAGGGCGAGCTGGCCTACCGGCCGGACATGCCGCTGCAAATCGACACGCAGGACCTGACGTTCCACGCCATCGGGCCGATGTTGCAGCGCTGCCACGTGCCGGGCACCTGCGGCGGCACGGCCGGCGGCACCTCCGCGATCGACGGCGTCGCCTACGGCTCGAGCGACTTCAACCCGTATCCGGGGGTGGCGGCGTATGCGGACACCTTCGACCTGGACTTCGGCGCCGGCGTCATCGGCACGGCCACCGGCTCGGCCCGCTCGTTCCCGAGCTTCATCGGCGCCTGGCGCGGCGTGGCGCCCGGCGAGACGCCGCCGAACAGCTACATCCGCGGCTGGGAGGAGTTCGACGTCTGGCAGGGCAACCTGGGCGCGACCTACGTGCAGGGCGCGACCGACAACGTCATCGGCGCCGACCAGCTGATCTGGCTGTTCGAGGTCGGCGCGCAGTTCGTGCCCGACCTGCCGGGCCCCGACCGGCTGCAGATCGAGGCGCCCGGCACCGACTACCACGCCAGCGCCGGCGCCGACGGCACCATGACCGGCAACTACGCGCAGGATTGCGCGCACACCGTCGACTGCAACTACAACGGCTACAACCCGCGCACCGGCGAGTTCTTCTCGAACGTCACCGACCCGACGCCGTGCACCGCGGCGGTGCTGGCCGCCACCACGCCGGCCAACAGCCGCGCCTGCGGCGACGGCCTGCGCTTCAACCCGCACCAGGAGCCGTCCGGCGGCTTCGCCGACGATTTCTCCTGGGGCTACGTGATCGTCAGCCTGATCCGCTATGAAAGCGTGCTGCCCGGCGTATCGCTGGCGCCGTTCACGCTGTTCCAGCACGACGTCAAGGGCACTTCCACCGACGTCGCGGCGCAGTTCACCGAGGGCCGCAAGGACATCGTCTTCGCGCTGGAGGTCCGCTACCTCGAGTCGTTGAGCATCACGCCGGGCTACGCCTGGTTCACCGGCGGCGGGCGCTACAACCTGCAGCGCGACCGCGACCAGTTCTCGCTGTACGTCAAGTACCTGTTTTAGTCGGCAAGGGCTTGCCGACCTACGCCGTCTTCGCGATTGCCGCCTTCGGCAGCATCTGCTTCAGGTAGCGCCCGGTGTGCGAGCGCGCCACGCGCGCCACGTCCTCCGGCGTGCCCTGCGCGACGACCTCGCCGCCGCCGTCGCCGCCCTCGGGGCCCAGGTCGATGACCCAGTCGGCGCGCTTAATCACGTCGAGGTTGTGCTCGATCACCACCACAGTGTTGCCGTGGTCGCGCAGCCGCTCGAGCACGCGCAGCAGCTGCGCCACGTCGTGGAAGTGCAGGCCGGTGGTCGGCTCGTCGAGGATGTAGAGCGTCTGGCCGGTGTCGCGGCGTGACAAGTCCTTCGCCAGCTTGACGCGCTGGGCCTCGCCGCCGGAGAGGGTGGTCGCGTTCTGGCCGAGCGTGATGTACGACAGGCCGACGTCCACCAGCGTCTCGAGCTTGCGCGCGATGGCCGGCACCGGCTTGAAGAAGGCCAGCGCCTCCTCGACCGTCAGGTCCAGCACTTCGTCGATGCCGCGGCCCTTGTAGCGGATCTCGAGGGTCTCGCGGTTGTAGCGCCGGCCGCGGCAGGTGTCGCAGGTGACGTAGACGTCCGGCAGGAAGTGCATCTCGACCTTGATCACGCCGTCGCCCTCGCAGGTCTCGCAGCGGCCGCCCTTGACGTTGAACGAGAAGCGCCCGGCGTCGTAGCCGCGCGCGCGCGATTCGGGCACCTGCGCGAACAGCTCGCGGATCGGCGTGAACAGCCCCGTATACGTCGCCGGGTTGCTGCGCGGCGTGCGCCCGATCGGCGACTGGTCGATGTCGATGATCTTGTCGAGGTGGTCCAGGCCCTCGACGTGCTCGACCGGCGCGTGCAGCACGGACGAGCCGTTCAGGTGGCGCGCGGCGTAGCCGTACAGCGTGTCGTTGATCAGCGTCGACTTGCCGGAGCCCGACACGCCGGTGACGCAGGTGAACAGGCCGACCGGGATCTCGACCTCGAGGTTCTTCAGGTTGTTGCCGGTGGCGCCGCGGATGCGGACCTGCTTCTTCGGCTGGGGCGGGTTGCGCAGCGCCGGCACCTCGATCTGCTCGCGGCCCGACAGGTACTTGCCGGTCCAGGACTTCGGGTTCTTTTCGATGTCGGCCGGCGCGCCGGCCCCGACGATCTCGCCGCCGTGCAGCCCGGCGCCGGGGCCGATGTCCACCACGTGGTCGGCGGCGCGGATCGCCTCCTCGTCGTGCTCGACCACGATGACCGTATTGCCGAGGTCGCGCAGCCGCACCAGCGTGTCGAGCAGCCGGCGGTTGTCGCGCTGGTGCAGGCCGATGCTGGGCTCGTCGAGCACGTACATCACGCCGACCAGGCCGGCGCCGATCTGCGAGGCCAGGCGGATGCGCTGCGCCTCGCCGCCGCTCAAAGTCTCGGCGCTGCGCGCGAGCGTCAGGTAATCGAGGCCGACGTTGTCGAGGAAGCCCAGGCGCGCCGAGATCTCCTTGATGATCTTGGCGGCGATGGCCTGCCTGTGGCCGGGCAGCCGGAGCTGCTCGAAGAACTTCACGCCTTCGCGGATGGAGAAACTGGCGATCTCGGGCAGGCGGGTGTCGTTGACGTAGACGTGGCGCGCCTGGCGGTTGAGGCGCTCGCCAAGGCACTCGGGGCAGGGCTTGTTCGACAGGTACTTGGCCAGCTCCTCGCGCACCGCGTCGGACTCGGTCTCGCGGTAGCGGCGCTCGAGGTTGGGAAGGATCCCCTCGAAGCGGTGCACGCGCGTGGTCATGCGGCCGCGCTCGTCCGGATAGCGGAAGCTCAGGCGCTCCTCGCCGCTGCCGTACAGCACCACGTCGCGGGCCCTTTTCGGCAGCGACTCGAAGGGTGCTTCCAGGTCGATCCCGTAGTGGCTCGACAGTGAAGTCAGCAGTGCCCAGTAGTACGGATTGCGCCGGTCCCAGCTGCGGATCGCGCCGCCGGCGAGCGACAGCTCGGGCGCCGCGACCACGCGCTCGGGATCGAAGATCTGCAGCACTCCCAGGCCGTCGCACCTGGTGCAGGCGCCGTGCGGCGCGTTGAACGAGAACAGGCGCGGCTCGAGCTCCGGCACCGAATAGCCGCAGTGGGGGCAGGCCATTTTCGAGGAGAACACCAGGGGCTCGGCCTTGTTGTCGCCGTGCCCGGTCACATATACAAGCCCCTCCGCCAGGCGCAGCGCGGTCTCGAACGACTCGGCCAGGCGCTGCCGGGCGTCCGGGCGCACCTTGAAGCGGTCGACCACGATCTCGACGTCGTGCTTGAGCTTGCGGTTGAGTTGCGGCGTTTCCTCGAGCTCGACCACCTTGCCGTCGACGCGCGCGCGCACGAAGCCCTGGGCGCGCATCTGCTCGAACACTTCGACGTGCTCGCCCTTGCGGCCGCGCACGATCGGCGCCAGCAGCATCCAGGCCGACTCGGCCGGCAGCGCGAGCACCTGGTCGACCATCTGCTGCACGCTCTGCGCCTCGAGCGCGACGCCGTGGTCCGGGCAGCGCGGCACGCCGACGCGCGCGTAGAGCAGGCGCAGGTAATCGTGGATCTCGGTGACGGTACCGACGGTCGAGCGCGGGTTGTGCGAGGTGGATTTCTGCTCGATCGAGATCGCCGGCGACAGGCCCTCGATCGAGTCCACGTCCGGCTTCTGCATCATCGACAGGAACTGCCGCGCGTACGCCGACAGCGACTCGACGTAGCGGCGCTGGCCTTCGGCGTACAGCGTGTCGAAGGCCAGCGAGGACTTGCCCGAGCCGGACAGGCCGGTGATCACGATCAGGCGGTCCCGCGGCAGGTCGAGCGAGACGTTCTTGAGGTTGTGGGTCCGGGCACCCCGGATGCGGATCTGGTCCATGGAAGCGTGGCTGCTACACGAACCGTCCATTTTAAACCCTCAAGAAAACATGGGTACGCCCACCTTGTCCGGGAAAAGGTGTGCGTCCCCATTTACCACCGGGCGGTGGCTCGCCCGGTGAGCCCCTGTCAAATTGCCCTCGGCTGCCGCGCGGCGTAGGCTCCCCGCCGCAGGCTCGATCCTGCCACCGTCGCCCCCCGGCGCCGGCTGAGCCAAATTCGAGAACGGCCCTTTTACGGAGAATTCCCCATGGCACGTGGCATCAACAAGGTCATCCTGATCGGCAACCTCGGCCAGGACCCCGAAACCAAATCCCTTCCTTCCGGCAGCGCGGTGACCAACATCCGCGTGGCGACGACGGAGGGCTGGAAGGACAAGCAGACCGGCGAAAAGAAGGAACACACCGAGTGGCATACGGTGGTGTTCTTCGACCGCCTGGCCGAGATCGCCGGCCAGTACCTGAAGAAGGGCTCGAAGGTCTACATCGAAGGCAGCCTGCGCACCCGCAAGTGGCAGGACAAGAGCGGCAACGACCGCTACACGACCGAAGTCCGCGCCACCGAGATGCAGATGCTCGACAGCAAGGGCGGCGGCGGTGGTGGTGGCGGCTACGAGCGCAGCACCAGCCGGGCCGAGGCGCCGGCGGCGGCCGCGGTCGGCGAGAAGCTCGAGGACGACGACATTCCGTTCTAGGACTCGGCCATGCCGAAGGAAATCTCGCTGTTCCAGAGCGCCGCCGGCAAGCTGCGCATCTCGCGGCTCGGGCCGCTGACCATGCTGGTCATCGATGGGCAGGGCCTGGGCTTGTGCCTGACCGGCGACTTCTCGCCGGTCGAGAAATGGGCCAAGGCGAAGGGGCAAGGGCCGAATGCGACGATCGACTCGGCCAAGATCATCGAGAAGATCGACGTGCTGGTGTGCCGGCAGGGCACGACGTTTGCCTCGACGCGCGGCAGCACCAAGCCGCTCGAGGCGATTGCCAAGGCGATGAGGGCCGCCGGCATGGACCTCAAGGAGTTCTCGCTGCCGCCGGAGCTCAAGGACATGGGCAAGCCGGTGGATCAGGTGCTTGAGGCACTGGAAGCAAAAAAGAAGAGGGAAGCCGCGGCAGCAGCGGCCGCGCAGGGACCTGGAGAGCCGAAATCGTGAAGGCCGTGGTCTGCAAGTCCTTCGGGCCGCCGGAGTCGCTGGTGCTCGAGGACGTGCCGTCGCGCCCGCTCGGCAAGAGCGAAGTGCGCATCGCGGTGAAGGCCGCCGGCGTGAATTTCCCCGACACGCTGATCATCCAGGGCAAGTACCAGCTCAAGGCCGATCCGCCGTTCACGCCGGGCGCCGAAGTGGCCGGCGAAGTGCTCGAGGCCGGCGAGAAGGTGAAGAACGTCATCCCCGGCGATGCGGCGGTGGCGCTGGTGCCGACCGGCGGCTACGCCGAGGAAGTGGTGGCGCCGGCCGAGATGGTCATGCCGCTGCCGCGCGGCATGGACTTCAAGGACGCCGCCGGCTTCCCGATGATCTACGGAACCTCGTACCACGCGCTCAAGCAGCGCGCGCAGCTCAAGCCCGGCGAAACGCTGCTGGTGCTCGGCGCCGCCGGCGGCGTCGGCCTCGCCGCGCTGCAGCTCGGCAAGCTGATGGGCGCGCGGGTGATCGCCGCGGCCAGCAGCGACGACAAGCTGGCGTTCTGCAAGAGCCAGGGTGCCGACGAGGTCGTGAACTACGACAAAGAGAACCTCAAGGAAGCGGTCAAGAAGCTGACCAAGGGGCAGGGCGCCGACGTGATCTACGACCCGGTCGGCGGCGAGTTCACGCAGGAATGCTTCAGCTGCATCAACTGGAACGGCCGGCACCTGGTGGTCGGCTTCGCCGCCGGCAAGATCCCCGAGGTCGCGCTAAATCGCTTGTTACTGAAGGGCGCTTCGGCGGTCGGGGTGTTCTGGGGCGCGTTCGTGGCGCGCGAGCCCAAGCTGAACTGGGAGAACTTCCAGCAGCTGTTCGCCTGGTACGGCGAGGGCAAGCTCAAGCCGCACGTGTCGAAGGCCTATCCGCTGGCGCAGGCCGGCGTTGCGCTGCGCGACATGCTGGAGCGCAGGGTCACTGGCAAGGTCGTTCTGGTCCCGTAGGGCGGCAATCCTTTGCCGCCGCCATGTTCAACAACATCCTGATCCTGTGCACCGGCAACATCTGCCGCAGCCCGATGGCCGAGGCGGTGCTGCGCGAGCGGCTCAACGCTCCCGACGTCTCCATCGGCTCGGCCGGCACCTCGGCGCTGGTCGGCGAGCCGGCCGAGCCGCTGGCGATCGAGGTCGCGGCGCGCTACGGCTTCGACCTCGCGGCGCACCGCGCGCGCCAGGCGCTGCCGCCGCTGCTGGTCGAATCCGACCTGGTGCTGGTGATGACGCACGCGCACCAGGACTGGGTGCACGAGCGCGTGCCACCGCTGCGCGGCCGCGTGCAGTTGCTGGGCCGCTGGCGCGACCGCGAGATCGCCGACCCGTACGGCCACGATCGCGCCACTTACGAAGCCGTGTTCGAGCAGATCGACGACTGCGTCGCCGACTGGCTGCCGCGGCTCACGTCCTAGAGTTCAAAGGTGTCAGACACCTTTGAAACCGGGGCTATAATTTCGCCCCCAATGAGTGCCCCTCCCAAGGTCTTCATCCGGACCTACGGATGCCAGATGAACGAGTACGACTCGGCCAGGATGGCCGACGTGCTCGGGCGCGCGCAGGGTTATGAGCGCACCGAGGTGGCCGAGGAGGCCGACCTGCTGCTGATCAATACCTGCTCGGTGCGCGAGAAGGCGCAGGAAAAGGTGTTCTCCGAGCTCGGCCGCTGGAAGGCCTGGAAGGCGGAGAAGCCCGGCCGCGTGATCGGCGTCGGCGGCTGCGTCGCCAGCCAGGAAGGCGAGCAGCTGGCGCGGCGCGCGCCGATCGTGGACGTCGTGTTCGGGCCGCAGACGCTGCACCGCCTGCCGGCGCTGCTCGACAGGGCGCGCGCTACCGGCGCGGCGGCGATCGACGTCAGTTTCCCCGAGATCGAGAAGTTCGACTGCCTGCCGCAGCCGCGCGCGGACGGCCCGACGGCGTTCGTCTCGATCATGGAAGGCTGCAGCAAGTACTGCACCTTCTGCGTGGTGCCGTACACGCGCGGCGAGGAGATCAGCCGGCCGTTCGCGGGCGTGCTCAAGGAGTGCGAGCAGCTGGTCGCGCAGGGCGTGCGCGAGATCACGCTGCTCGGCCAGAACGTCAACGCGTATCGCGGCGCGATGCCTGGTTCAAAAACGTCTGGCGAGACCTGCGACCTCGCGTTGCTGGTCGAGCACCTGGCCGAGCTCGACGGGCTCGAGCGCATCCGCTTCACCACCTCGCATCCGGTGGAATTCAGCGACGCGCTGGTTCAGGTCTTTGCCGAAGTGCCCAAGCTCGCCAGCTACCTGCACCTGCCGGTGCAGTCGGGCTCCGACCGCATCCTGGCGATGATGAAGCGCGGCCACACCCGCGCGCAGTACCTCGACAAGATCCGCCGCGTGCGCGAGGCGCGACCGGGCATTTCCCTGTCGTCCGACTTCATCGTCGGCTTCCCGAGCGAGACCGAGGACGATTTCCAGGCGACGCTCGACCTGATCGAGGAAGCGCGCTTCGACTGCGCCTTCTCGTTCGCCTACTCGCCGCGCCCCGGCACGCCCGCGGCCAACCTGCGTGACGCGGTGCCGGCGGCCGAGAAGGACCGGCGGCTGCACGCGCTGCAAGTGCGCATTCGCGAACTCGACGACGCCTTCAAGAGGGCGATGGTCGGCACCACCCACGAGGTGCTGGTCGAGCGCGCCTCCGAGCGTGGCGGCGGCCAGCTCACCGGCAAGACCTCGACCAACCGGCCGGTGAATTTCGACGGCGCGGAAGCGCTGATCGGCCGCCTCGTCGACGTCACCGTGACGGAAGCGCTGACCAACTCTCTGCGAGGCCGGCTGTTGTGAAGCCGACAAAAGGGGACAGTCCCCTTTTCGAAAAGACGAAAAGGGGACAGTCCCCGCAGCGCCTCGACCTGGTGCTCGAGCCCGACGACGCGCAGCGCCTGGCCAACCTGGGCGGCCCGTTCGACGCGCACCTGCGCCAGATCGAGCTGCGCCTGGGCATCGAGATCCGCGCGCGCGGCAACCGCTTCCGCCTGGTCGGCCCGGAGGCCGACATCGCGCGCGGCGAGGCGATCCTGCGCGCGCTGTTCGCGCAGGCCGACGACGCGCCGCTGTCGGCCGAACACGTGCACCTGGCGCTGGCCGAGCAGGGCGCAAGGCCGGCAGGCGAGGCGACGGAGCCGATCGACGAGCACGGCGAGATCGTGGTGCGCACCCAGCGCGGCACGGTGCGCGGACGCAGCGAGCGCCAGCGCGACTACCTGCGCGACATCGCCACGCACGACCTGAGCTTCGGCATCGGTCCGGCCGGGACCGGACAGACGTACCTGGCCGTCGCCAGCGCGGTGCAGGCGCTCGAGAAGGACCGCGTGCGCCGCATCGTGCTGACGCGCCCGGCGGTCGAGGCCGGCGAGAAGCTGGGCTTCCTGCCGGGCGACATGGCGCAGAAAGTGGACCCGTACCTGCGGCCGTTGTACGACGCCCTGTACGAGATGCTCGGCTTCGAGCGCGTGGCGCGGCTGGTCGAGCGCTCGGTGATCGAGGTCGCGCCGCTGGCGTTCATGCGCGGCCGCACGCTTTCAGATTCCTTCGTGATCCTCGACGAAGCGCAGAACACTTCCATCGAGCAAATGAAGATGTTCCTGACCCGCATCGGCTTCGGCAGCGTCGCGGTCGTAACCGGTGACACGACCCAGACCGACTTGCCGAAACACCAGGTCTCCGGTCTCAAGCACGCGCTGGCCGTGCTCAAGGGCGTCGCGGGAATCGGCGTCGTCGCGTTCGAAAAGTCGGACGTCGTGCGCCACCCGCTGGTGCAGTCCATCGTGCACGCCTACGAAGTGCACGAGCAGAAGGCGCCGCAGGGCTGAGCCATGCCGGCGACCGTCACCATCCAGCGCGCGGTGAAGGGCGCGCCGTCGCCGGCGCAGCTGCGCAAGTGGGTGGCCGCCGCCCTCGGCCGCCAGCGCGGCGAGGTCACCGTGCGCATCGTCGGGCCGGCCGAGAGCCGGCGGCTGAACCGGCGCTATCGCAAGAAGGACCAGCCCACCAACGTGCTGTCGTTTCCGTACGACGACCCCGCCCCCGGTAGACAACGTGTCCTGGGCGATGTGGTGATCTGCGCCGCCGTGGTCAACCGCGAAGCGCGGGAGCAGGGCAAGCGCCCCGCCGCGCACTGGGCCCACATGGTGGTCCATGGCGCACTGCACCTGCTGGGCTTCGACCATATCGAGCCGGCCGACGCAAGAGTGATGGAAGGCCGCGAACGTGCGATTCTGGCGCGCCTGTCCTTTCCGGACCCTTACCAACCCCCTTCATGACCACGGATTCCGGCCGCCCGCGCAAGCGCGGCGACCCCCCCGCCTCCTGGTGGCGCACGCTGGCGCAGAAGCTGGGCCGCGGCCCGCAGACGCGCGAAAACCTGCTCGCCCTCCTGCACGCGGCGCGCGACCACAAGGTGGTCGACGGCGACGCGCTGCTGATGATCGAGGGCGTGCTCGGCACCGCCGAACGCCAGGTGCGCGACATCATGGTGCCGCGCGCGCAGATGGTCGTGGTGCAGCAGGACTTCACCCTGGACCAGATCCTGCCGCTGGTGGTCGAGTCCGGCCACTCGCGCTTCCCGGTGGTCACGACGTCGAAGGACAAGGTGGTCGGCATCCTGCTGGCCAAGGACCTGCTGCGTTTCACCACCGCCGCGGCCAACCCGTCGGAGTTCGACCTCGACCGCCTGATGCGCCCGGCGGGGTTCGTGCCGGAGTCCAAGCGCGTCAACGTGCTGCTCAAGGAATTCCGCGTCAGCCGCAACCACATGGCGATCGTGGTGGACGAGTACGGCGGCGTGTCCGGCCTGCTCACCATCGAGGACGTGATCGAGCAGATCGTCGGCGAGATCGCCGACGAGTACGACGAGTCGGAGAGCGCCAAGATCCTCAAGCAGGACGAGCGGCGTTACCTGGTGAACGGCCTGACGCCGGTGGCCGACTTCAACCATTACTTCAAGGCGGACCTGCCGCTGGACGAGTTCGACACCATCGGCGGCCTGGTGGTGCACCGCTTCGGCCACATGCCGCGCCGGGGCGAGAGCGTGCGCATCGAGCGCTTCGGCTTCAACGTGCAGCGCGCCGACACGCGGCGCGTGCACCAGCTGCAGGTGACGGTGACGCCCGAAGCATGAGGGAGTCACCGTCATCCCTGCGGAAGCAGGGCACGCTTCAGCGCCTGCGCTGGCCGCTCGCGCCGCTGCTCGGCCTGCTCGCCACGCTCGGCTTCGCGCCCTACGGCCAGTGGTACCTCGCGGTGCTGGCGCTGGCGCTGCTGCTGTCGCTGTCGAACCAGGCCACGCCGCGGCGCGCGGCGGCGCTGGGCTGGCTGTTCGGCTTGGCCCATTTCGCCAGCGGCATCTACTGGGTCTACATCAGCACGCACATCTATGGCGGCGCCCCGGCCTGGCTCGCCGTGCTGCTGCTGGTGGCGCTGGCCTCCTACCTCGCGCTGTACCCGGCGCTGGCCATGGGCCTGGCGGTGCGATTCGGCTTGCTGCGCGGCGCGGCCGGCTGGGCCGGCGTGCCGGCCTTGTGGACCCTGCTCGAGCTGGTCCGCGGGTGGTTCTACAGCGGCTTCCCCTGGCTCAGCCTGGGCGAGGTGGCGGTGGACACCCCCCTGGCGCGCCTGGCGCCGCTGGCCGGGGTGCCCGGGCTGTCCTTTGCCCTGATGGCTTCGGCCTACGCCCTGTTCAGGTTGGGACTGGAGCACACGCCCCGGGGACGGTTGCTGGCGGCGGGGGTCCTGGTCGCCCCGGCCCTGGCCATCCTGTTGCCAAAGCCCTCGACCTGGACCGAGCCTGACGGCCCCCCGCTGGCCGTGGCCCTGGTCCAGAGCAACATCCGCCAGGACGAAAAATGGCGCCCAGACATGCGCTACGAGGCCCTGGCGCGGCACTGGCGGCTGACCCAGCAGGCCTGGCCGGCGCGCCTGGTGATCTGGCCCGAGGTCGCCCTGACCCAGCCTTTTCACCAGCTCAAGGACGGCTACCTGAAGGACGTCGGCGAGCAGGCCGCCGGGCGCGACGCGACGCTCCTGTTGGGCATCCTGGTGTTCGATGGGGACAAGCGCTTCAACAGCGTGGTGACGGTCGGCGCGGCCTCGGGCCGCTACGACAAGCGCCACCTGGTGCCGTTCGGCGAGTACTTCCCGATCCCCGGTTTCCTGCGCCCGGTGATGGACGTGCTCGACCTGCCGTACTCGGATTTCGACTTCGGCGCGGCGGACCAGCCACTGCTGAAGCTGAACGGCCACGCCCTCGAAACCTCGATCTGCTTCGAGGACGTGTTCGGCAGCGAGATCGGCGCGCGCGCGCGCGATGCGGCGTACCTGGTCAACGTCACCAACGACGCCTGGTTCGCCGATTCGTCGGCGCCGCACCAGCACCTCGCCTTCTCGCGGCTGCGCGCCATGGAAACCGGCCGCTGGATGCTGCGCGCCGCCAACACCGGCATCTCGGCGCTGATCGATCCCGACGGCGTGGTGGTGCGGCGCACGCGCCAGTTCGAGCAGGCCGTGCTGCGCGGCGAGGCCGAGCCGCGCAAGGGGCAGACGCCGTACCAGCGCACCGGCAACCTGCCGATGTGGCTGGGCTCGGGGTTGGTGCTGATAATGGGGTCAGGTTCATTTTTCCGGAGAGAAAAGTGAACCCGACCCCTTTTTTGATACGTCCTGCCACGGAGGCCGACCTGCCGGGCATCTTCGCGATCTACGACCGCGAGGTGCTGACCGGCACGGCGACGTTCGACACCGAGCCGAAGTCCGCGACCGAGCGACAGGCCTGGCTGCGCGACGACGCCGGCGGCAAGTACCCGATCCTGGTTGCGGAAATCGGCGGCGCGATCGCCGGCTGGGCGCGGCTGTACGCGTGGTCGAACCGCTGCGCGTACGCGCGCGCCGCGGAGAACGCGGTCTACGTGCACGCCGACCAACGCGGCAAAGGTGTCGGCCAGGCGCTGCTGGCCGAGCTGATCCGGCTGGCGCCGCAGCGCGGCGTGCACGTGCTGCTGGCGCGCGTGGTCGAGGGCAACCCGGCCAGCCTGGCGCTGCACGAGGCGCAGGGCTTCACCACCATCGGCGTGATGCGCAAGGTCGGCGAAAAATTCGGCCGCGTGCTCGACGTGCGGCTGCTCGAGCGCCAGCTCGATTTGCCCTGACCGGCGCCCCCGCAGCAGGTACAATCCGCGCCTCGCAAGCCTCCCCCGACCATGACCGACAAGAGCGCCCTGCTGGGCCAGCTGAAAATCGACCGCGACCACGCGCCGCAGCACGGCGGGCGCGGCAAGTGGATCGCGCTGGGGCTCGGCGCGGTGGCGGCGGCGGTCGCGGCATTCTTCGTGCTCAAGCCGGCCGCGGCGATCCAGGTGCGGGCCGCCACTGCGGTCGCCGTGAGCTCGGGCGCCGGCGCCGGCTCGGTGCTCGACGCTTCCGGTTACGTCATCGCGCGGCGCCAGGCCACGGTGTCGTCGAAGGTCACCGGCAAGGTGGTCGAGCTGCTGATCGAGGAAGGCAAGCCGGTCAAGGCCGGCGAGGTGCTGGCGCGCCTCGACGACACCAACGCCCGCGCGCAGCTGGCGCTGGCCGAGTCGCAGGCCGACGCGGCGCGCGCCGCGATGTCCGAGATCAGGGTGCAGCTGATCGAGGCCGAGCGCCAGCAGCGGCGCACGACGGAGCTGCACGAGCGCAAGCTGGTCAGCGACGCCGCGCTCGACAACGCCCAGGCCACGGTCGATTCGCTGAAGGCGCGGCTCGACAGCGCGCAGCAGAACGTCAGCGTGGCCGAGCGCGCGGTCGCGGTGCAGCGCCGCCTGCTCGACGACACCGTGGTGCGCGCGCCGTTCGCCGGCGTGATCACGGTCAAGAACGCGCAGGTCGGCGAGATGATCTCGCCGCTGTCGGCCGGCGGCGCCGGCACGCGCACCGGCATCGGCACGCTGGTCGACATGGAATCGCTCGAGATCGAAGTCGACGTCAACGAGAACTTCATCAATCGCGTGCAAAGCGGCCAGAAGGTCGAGGCCGTGCTCAACGCCTACCCGGACTGGCGCATCCCGTGCGCGGTGGTCGCGGTGATCCCGACCGCGGACCGCAGCAAGGCCACGGTCAAGGTCCGCATCGGCATCCAGGCCCGGGACTCGCGCATCATCCCGGACATGGGCGTGCGCGTGTCGTTCCTGCCGGAAGACAGGGCCGGCGCCGCGACGCAGGCCCCGGCCGGCGTGCTGATTCCAGCCGAAGCGGTGATGGACGAAGCCGGCACCAGCGTGGTGTTCGTGCTGAAGGGCGAGGCCGTCGAGCGGCGCGCGGTGCGGATCGGCGATGCGCGCGGCGCGCAGGTGCAGGTGCTGGCCGGCGTGGGCGCCGGCGAGCAGGTGGCGCTGGGCGAGCTGGACAAGCTCGCCGACGGCGCGAAGGTGGAAGTGATCGAGTAGGTCGGCAATCCATTGCCGACAATGACGGCGGCATGGGAATGCCGCCCTACAAGGAGCGAGAAATGACGGCACTTGTGAGTCTCAAAGGCGTCAGCAAGACCTACACGCGCGGCAAGCAGGCGGTGCCGGTGCTGTCGAAGCTGGACCTCGACATCGCCAAGGGCGACTTCCTCGCCCTGATGGGCCCGAGCGGCTCCGGCAAGACCACGCTGCTGAACCTGATCGGCGGCCTCGACCGGCCCACCGAGGGCTCGGTGACGGTCGGCGGCGACCGCATCGACCAGCTGTCGAGCGGCCAGCTGGCGCAGTGGCGCTCGCGCCACGTCGGCTTCGTGTTCCAGTTTTACAACTTGCTTCCCGTGCTGACCGCCGAGAAGAACGTCGAGCTGCCGCTGCTGCTGACCTCGCTCGGCAAGGCCCAGCGCCAGAAGCACGTCGACACCGCGCTCGAGATCGTCGGGCTGAGGGACCGCGCCAAGCACAAGCCGTCCGAGCTGTCGGGCGGCCAGGCCCAGCGCGTGGCGATCGCGCGCGCGCTGGTGGCGGACCCGACGCTGCTGGTCTGCGACGAGCCTACCGGCGACCTCGACCGCAAGACCGCGGACGAGATCCTCCACCTGCTGCAGGTGCTCAACAAGGACCACGGCAAGACCATCATCATGGTCACGCACGACCAGAAAGCCGCGGATTTCGCCACGCACGAGCTGCACCTCGACAAGGGCGTGCTGGTCGAGCAGGTCAGCAACGCGGCCTGAAAAATGGGGTCAGGTTCACTTTCCCAAGGCGAAACCGGACCCCGTAGAGCCCCACGAAAGTGAACCTGACCCCATTTTTATGAAATTCTTCGGCCTGGTCTGGGCCATGCTGTGGCGCTCGCGCGCGCGCACGGTGCTGACGCTGCTGTCGCTGGTCACGGCGTTCCTGCTGCTGGGACTGATCCAGGCCGCCAACTCGCTGTTCTCGGGCGAGCAGATAAATCTCTCGGCGCCCATCCTGATCACCCAGGCGCGGGTGTCGTTCACCAGCCCGCTGCCGATGCGCCTGATCCCGCAGGTCGAGGCCGTGCCGGGCGTGGCCTCGGTGTCGCACTCGCAGTTCTTCGGCGGCATCTACCAGGACAACCCGCAGAACTTCTTCCCGCAGTTCGCGGTGAATCCCGAGCGCTGGATCCGCACCTTCCCCGAGTGCGTGTTGTCGAGTGAGCAGGAGCGCGCCTTCCGCACCACGCGCACCGGCGCGATCATCGGCCCGCAGCTGGCGCAGCGCTTCGGCTGGAAGGTCGGCGACAAGATCCCGCTGAAGAGCCAGATCTGGCCACAGAAGAGCGGCGACCGCGCCTGGGAGTTCGACGTGGTCGGCATCTTCGGCAGCAAGGTCGCGGACTCCTGCGCGCGCGTCGGCAACATGTACGTCAACTACGCGTATTTCGACGAGGCGCGGCAGTTTGGCAACGGCATGGCCGGCATCATCGTGGTGCGCATCGCCAACCCGGACGACGCGCAGCAGGTCGGCAACACCATCGACGCGATGTTCGAGAACTCGCCGGACGAGACCAAGACCCAGACCGAGAGGGACTTCTCGCTGAACTTCGTGCGCCAGATCGGCAACCTCAAGCTGATCCTCTACTCGATCCTCGGCGCGGTGTTCTTCGCGATCCTCATGTTGACCGGCAACACCATGCTGCAGGCGGTGCAGGACCGGATCCCCGAGCTGGCGGTGCTCAAGACCATCGGCTTCACCGACGGCCAGGTGCTCGGCCTGGTGCTGGGCGAGGCGCTGTTCCTCGTCGTCCTCGGCGGGCTGACCGGCATGCTGCTGTCGATGGGCGCGATGTACGTGCTGGCCAACGCGCCGGGCATCAATTTTCCGCCGATGAACGCCAACGCCCAGGTCTGGCTGTTCGCGGCCGCGGCGATGGTGCTGCTGTCGCTGGCGGTCGGGCTGTGGCCGGCGCTGCGCGCCTGGCGACTGTCGATCGTCGACGCGCTGGCGGGGCGCTGACATGCGGACCATCCTGGCGATCACGGCGATGAACTTCCGCGGCATCGGCAACCGCATCGGCACGTCGATGGTGATCGTGGTCGGCATCGCCTGCGTGGTCGCCGTGCTGATCGGCATGCTGTCGATGAGCCGCGGCTTCGAGC
>JBQTJQ010000080.1:0-8902 GCA_052386975.1 Gammaproteobacteria bacterium
TCGGCACCTCGGCCGCCTGCGGCGTGCCCATTGCGTGGGCCGGCGCGGCCGGGTTCGTCGTGGCGGGGTGGGCGGTGGCCGGCCTGCCGCCGTTCAGCCTCGGTTACGTGGCGCTGCCGGCGTTCGCGGGCATCGCGGTGGCCAGCGTGCTGACGGCGCCGCTCGGCGCCAGGCTCGCGCACAACCTGCCGCCGAAGGTGCTCAAGCGCGCGTTCGCGGTGCTGCTGGTCGTGGTCGGCGTATCGCTGCTGCTCAAAGCGTAGGGCGGCATTCCATGCCGCCGGCAAGGGATTGCCGGCCTACTTTTCGAGCTGCGCGCGCAACGCCTCGACGCGCCTGCGGTTGGCGTCGAAGTCGCGCACGCCGAGCCGCGAGGAAGAGCGCACCTGCAGCGCCTTGCCGTCGGCGTAGAACTCGACGTCGTCAGTGAAGCCCATCAGCTTCGTGCTGAATTCCGCGTACAGGTACGGACCCTTCTGCTCGACGATCCGCGTGCGCGGGAACGCGCCGACCGCCTGCGCCACGCGCTGGATCGCGGCGGCCGCATCGCCGGCGGCCTTGATCGGCGCGATGTAGTGCGCATCGGCGGCATCGACCTGGCTGCTGACCCAGTTGGGCTTCCAGCTCCTGGCAGCGGTGAACTTGCCGTCGCGCACGCCGAGGTCGGCGGGGCGCTTGCCGCTGAGCTTGAGCATCGAAGCCTCCTACGCGCCGCTTCCGGCCTGGGCCTGGGGAGTGAACTGTACGCCTTTCATGCCGGACTCGAGAATCGCCGAGCGCAGCGTCGCGATGGCCCTGGCGCGCGGGAAGGTCTTGCGCCACGCCAGCACGATGCGCCGCGACGGCCCGGGCCTGGCCAGCGGGCGCGACACCAGCAAGGTCGGCTCGTTTGGGCGGTTCTCCACCGAGCTGCGCGGCACCACGGTGATGCCCAGGCCCGAGGCCACCATGTGGCGGATGGTCTCGAGCGAGCTGCCGGTGTGCGGGCGCGGGCCTTCGCTGTCGGGATCGACGCACTTCGGGCAGGCTTCGATGACCTGCTCGCGGAAGCAGTGGCCGGGGCCGAGCAGCAGCAGCTTCTCTTCGGCGAGTTTCTTTGACGGGATCGCGGGCTCCAGGCTCCAGCGGTGGTCGGGCGGCAGCAGCGCGACGAACGGCTCGTCGTACAGCGCCCAGGCCTGCAAGCCCTGCTGGTCGATCGGCTGCGCCACGATCGCCACGTCGAGCTCGTTGGCGCGCAGCTGCTCGAGCAGCACCGAGGTGAAGTTCTCCTCGATCACCAGCGGCATCTGCGGCGCGCGCTGGCGCAGCAGCGGCACCAGCGCCGGCAGCAGGTACGGCCCGACCGTGTAGATCGCGCCCAGCCGCAGCGGCCCGGTCAGCTCGTCCTGGCCCTGCTTGGCGATGTCCTCGACCAGCGCCGCCTCGGCCAGCACGCGCCGCGCCTGCGCGATGATGCGCTCGCCCACCGGCGTCGGCCGCGCCTCGCCGCGGTTGCGCTCGAACAGGATCACGCCGAGCTCGTCCTCGAGCTTCTTCACCGCCACCGACAGCGTCGGCTGCGACACGAACGAGCGCTCGGCGGCGCGCCCGAAGTGACGCTCCTTGTCGAGGTTGACCAGGTACCGCAACTCGGTAAGGGTCATGGCTAGACCCAGTCGCGCGGCACGAGGAACTTCTCGTACAGCTCGCCCTCCGGCGTGCCGGGCTCCGGCTGCCAGTCGTAGCGCCAGGTCGCGTGCGGCGGCATCGACATCAGGATCGACTCGGTGCGGCCGCCGGACTGCAGGCCGAACAGCGTGCCGCGGTCGTGCACCAGGTTGAACTCGACGTAGCGCCCGCGGCGGTACCGCTGGAACTCGCGCTCGCGCTCGCCGTACGGCGTGTCCTTGCGCGAGTGCACGATCGGCAGGTAGGCCGGCAGGAAGTGGTCGCCGACGCTCTTCACCGTCGCGAACGCCGGACGGAAGCCGCCGAGCGTCCAGTCGTCGAAGAACAGCCCGCCGATGCCGCGTGCCTCCTTGCGGTGCGGCAGGTAGAAATACTCGTCGCACCATTTCTTGAAGAACGGGTACGCATCGGGCGCGGCATCCTTCGCCGTGGCGTGCCAGTGGCGCGCGTCGCCCTCGAAACCGTAGTACGGCGTCAGGTCGAAGCCGCCGCCGAACCACCAGACCGAATCGTCGCCATGCTGCGCGACGAAGAAGCGCAGGTTGCAGTGCGTGGTCGGCACGTACGGATTCTTCGGATGCGCGACCAGCGACACGCCGAGCGCCTTCCACTTGCGCCCGGCCAGCTCGGGACGCTGCTTGGTGGCCGCCGGCGGCAGGGTGTCGCCGCTGACCGACGAGAAGCCGACGCCGGCGCGCTCGAACACCGCGCCGTCGGCAAGGATGCGCGTCACGCCGCCCCCGCCGGCCTCGCGCGCCCACTCGTCGGACTTGAACTTCGCGCCGCCGTCCTCGGCCTCGAGCGCGGCGCAGTAGCGGTCCTGCAGCGCGCGCAGGTATTTCTCGACCTCGCCGACCTCGTGCGGGCCGACGTTCATCGGATGGCGTTCACTTGCGCACCGTGCGGCCGCTGGCGAAGTCGCGGATCGGCGTGGGCTGGTCGAGCCCGCCTAGCGCGCCGGGCAGCAGGTAGTCGAGTTGCGTGCCGAACTGGCGCTGGACCTGCAACGCGCTGCGCGCCGGCTCGCGCCCCGAGACATTCGCGCTGGTGGACACGATCGGGCCGCCGTACTGCTGGCACAGCGCGCGCGCCACCGGGTGAGCGGTGACGCGGATCGCCAGCGTGTCGTGCGCGCCGGTCAGGTGCGCGGGCACCCACGAGGCGGCCGGCAGCAGCCAGGTGACCGGCCCCGGCCAGCTCGCCAGCACCGGCTTGAGCTTGGCCTTCGGGATCGGCGCGAGGAACGGCTCGGCCTGCGCGAATTCGCTGGCGACCAGGATGAAGCCCTTGGCACCGGCGCGGCGCTTGAGCTTGAGCACGCGCCGGCAGGCGTGCTGGTTCAGCGGCTCGCAGCCCAGGCCCCACACCGCCTCGGTCGGATAGGCGATCACGCCGCCGGCGGCCAGCGCGTGGCAGGCGAGGTCAAGGTGCAGTCGTGACGGTGTCGCGCCCAAGGGCGCTCCTACGAGGCGGCCTTTTTCGCCGCCGGCCTCTTCTTCGCAGCCGCCCTGGCCTT
Organism: Gammaproteobacteria bacterium; assembly: GCA_052386975.1. Classification (GTDB taxonomy): domain Bacteria; phylum Pseudomonadota; class Gammaproteobacteria; order Nevskiales; family Nevskiaceae; genus JACPFV01. The sequence goes on from JBQTJQ010000080.1 coordinate 3,188, forward strand.
GTTCGCGGCCGCCTTCGCGGCCTTGGCCGGTTTCGCCGGCGCCTCGGACGCCGGCGCCGCGCCGTCGGCGATCTCCTTCGGCAGCACCGGCTTCTTCTTCTTGCGGCCCTTGGCGTTCTGCTCGTCGAGCAGCGCGACGCATTCCTCCAGCGTCAGCGAGGCGTAATCCTTGCCCTTCGGGATGCGCGCGCGGCGGCCTTCGTCCTGGATGTAGGGGCCGAAGCGGCCCTTGATCACGCGGATCTTCGAGTCCGGGAAACGCGTCAGCGTCGCCGCCTCGAGCGCCTCGAGCTTCAGCTTGCGCAGCTCGAGCGCGCGCTCGAGCACGACCGTGAACGGATCATCTTCTTTACGCAGCGACACGAACAGCTTGGTGCCGAACTTCACGTACGGGCCGAAGCGGCCGATCGCGGCGACCACCTCCTCGCCCTCCGGCGACACGCCGAGCTTGCGCGGCAGCAGGAACAGCTCGAGCGCCTGCTCGAGCGTGATCGAATCGAGGCGCTGGCCGCCGCGCAGCGAGGCGAAGCGCGGCTTCTCCGGGTCGTCCTTGGTGCCGATCTGCACGAACGGCCCGAAACGGCCGAGGCGCGCCGACACCGGCTTGCCGCTGGCCGGATCGGTGCCGAGCACGCGCTCAGCGACCCGGCGCTCGGCTTCCATCGCGCGATCGACGAGCGGGTTGAAGTCGTCCCAGAATTCCTGCAGCACCGGCACCCACTCGCGTTCGTTGCGCGAGATCTCGTCGAGCTCGTCCTCGAAGTGCGCGGTGAACTGGTACTCGACGTAGTGCGTGAAGTTCTCCATCAGGAACTTCGTCAGCACCATGCCGAGGTCGGTTGGCACGAACGCCTTGCCCTGCATGTCCACGTACTTGCGGGTGACCAGCGTGTTGATGATGGTCGCGTAGGTCGACGGCCGCCCGATGTCGAATTCCTCGAGGGTCTTGACCAGGCTCGCCTCCGTGTAACGCGGCGGCGGCTCGGTGAAGTGCTGCTCCGGGACTACCTCGAGCAGTTTCACGACGTCACCCTGCTCCAGCGGCGGCAGGCGCGCTTCGTCGTCCTCGTGGTCGACCTCGGCCGGGTCGTCGGCCTGGATGTCGTAGGCCGCGAGGTAGCCGGGCTCGATCAGCGTCTGGCCGTTGGCGCGGAACGCGTGCTTGCTGCCGGCGGACAATGTCACCGCGAGCGTGTCGAACAGCGCAGCTTCCATCTGGCTCGCTACCGCGCGCTTCCAGATCAGCTCGTACAGGCGCGACTGGTCGGGCGACAGGAACCTGGCGACCGCGTCCGGCGTGCGCGCGGCCGAAGTCGGCCGCACCGCCTCGTGCGCTTCCTGCGCGTTCTTGGACTTGGACTTGTAGGCGCGCGGCTCGTCCGGCAGCGCCTTCTTGCCGTAGCGCCTGGCGACCAGCTCGCGAATCTCGGTGATGGCGTCGTTGGACAGGTTGACCGAGTCGGTGCGCATGTAAGTGATGAGTCCGGTCAGCTCGCCGTGGATGTCCACGCCCTCGAACAGGTCCTGCGCGGCTCGCATGGTGCGCTTGGCGGTGAAACCGAGCTTCTTGTTGGCTTCCTGCTGCAGGGTCGACGTGGTGAACGGCGGCGACGGGTTGCGGCGGCGTTGCTGCTTCCTGACCTCGGCGACGGTGAGCTTGCCGCCCGCGGCGACCTCGATGGCCTCCTTCGCCTTCTCGGCGTCGCCGGCCTTGCCGAGCGTGAACTGCTCGACCTTCGCGCCGTCGTACTCGACCAGCTTGGCGGTGAAGGCACTGTCGCCCTTCTCGGCCCGCGCCTCGACCGTCCAGTACTCCTGCGGCACGAACTTCCTGATCTCGTCCTCGCGCTCGCAAATCAGGCGCAGCGCCGGGCTCTGCACGCGGCCCGCGGACTTGGCGCCGGGGATCTTGCGCCAAAGCACCGGCGAGACGCCGAAGCCGAACAGATGGTCGAGCGCGCGCCGCGCCTGCTGGGCGTTGACCAGGTCGCCCGAGATCTCGCGCGGATTGGCAACGGCGTTCTTCACCTCGCGCTCGGTGATCTCGTAGAACACCACGCGCTTGACGTCCTTGTCCTTGAGCAGCTTCCTTTCCTTCAGCAGCTCGGTCAGGTGCCAGGCGATGGCCTCGCCCTCCCGGTCAGGATCGGTCGCGAGGTACAGGGCGTCGGCGGACTTGAGCGCGTTGCCGATGGCGCTGACATGCTTGGCGTTGCGGTCGATGACCTGGTACTTCATGGCGAAGTTCCTCGCCGTGTCGACCGCGCCGTCCTTCGGCACCAGGTCGCGCACATGGCCGTACGAGGCCATGACTTCGAAGTCCTTGCCGAGATATTTCTTGATCGTCTTCGCCTTGGCCGGCGATTCGACGATGACGAGGTTCTTGCTCATCGCGTGTCGAGCGCGTGAACTTCTTTGGAGTAAGGGCCTTGCTTATACGGGCAACGGCGGGCGCTTGTCCACTAAGCGCCGGCGGCGAGGCGCTGGTACGCGCCGCCCGGAGCGGCCGCGATCAGCCCGTCGAGCTCGAGCGTCAGCAGCGCCGCACTGAGCGCATCGACCGGCATCGCCAGGCGCTCGATCAGGCGATCGAAGCCGGTCGGCTCGAAGCCGACGGCGTCCAGCACGCGCCGCCGCGCGGGATCCAGCTCGGGCGCCGGCGCGTCCGGGCGACGCGGCCGCGCGAAGCCCTCGCCGAGCGCGGCGGACAGCTCGTCGAGGATGTCGTGCACCGACTCGACCAGCTTCGCGCCCTGGCGGATCAGCGCATGCGGGCCGCGCGACATCGGGCTGTGGATCGAGCCCGGGATCGCGAACACCTCGCGGCCCTGCTCGCCCGCCAGCCGCGCGGTGATCAGCGAGCCGCTGCGCGGCGCCGCCTCGGCCACCAGCACGCCGAGCGACAGGCCCGAGATGATGCGGTTGCGCCGCGGGAAGTGGTCGGCCAGCGGCGGCGTGCCGCAGGGAAACTCCGAGACCAGCGCGCCGCGCGCGGCGATCTCGCGCGCCTGCGCGCGATGGCGCGGCGGGAACACGCGGTCGAGGCCGGTGCCGCAGACCGCGAGGGTGGCGCCGCCGACGGCCAAGGCGCCGCGATGCGCGGCGCCGTCGATGCCGAGCGCCAGGCCGCTGGTGATGGCAAGGCCGCAGCGGGCCAGTTCGGCAGCAAAGGCTTCCGCGGTCTCCGCGCCCTGGCGCGTCGCCGAGCGCGCGCCGACGATGGCGAGCTGGCGGCGCGCGAGCAGCGAGGGGTCGCCGTCCACGAACAGCGCCGCCGGCGGCTGCGCGATCTCGCGTAACAAGGCGGGATAGCGTTCGTCGGTCCAGGGAATCAGGTGGCGGCCGCCTGCGCCGAGCCAGTGCAAATCCTGGTCAACCCCGGCCCAGTCCGGCGCCAGCAGGCCCTGCTGCAGCGCCAGCGGCACGCCGGCCGCGCTCCAGCCCGCGGCGCCGGCGGCGAACACGGCCGCGGGATCGCCGAAGTGGCGCAGCAGCCGCAGCGCCGTGGCCGGGCCGACGCCGGGCGCGCGGATCAGCGCCAGCCACCAGTCCTGCGGGGGGCGCAAAGCAATTCGGGCGGAGGTCATCCGCCCGAATCTGTCAGAGGCCTGCCGCGAACGCTAATTCGCGTGTTCGGGCTTTTCGACCCTGTCGAACAGGTGGATCGCGCGGGTGGCGGACATCACCAGGGCATGGCTCACGCGGTCGCCGACCTTGAACACCATCAGCGTGCCGGCCTTCTGGTCGGGCAGCTGCACCGAGCCGCCGAAGAAGCTGTCGGGATCCTTGGACTTGCGGCCGGCCTGCCACACGTTCAGCACGTGGCCCGGCTCGAGGCCGTGCTCCTTGCCACGGTTCAGCGTCACGATCTGGTACTGGGTGATGTTGTTCATGCCGTTGTAGACCGAGATGATCTTGCCGTCGATCTCCTTGCCCGGCGAGTGCGGCATGAAGCGCAGCGCCATCCCCTCGGTCTCCGGCGCCAGCAGCAGGTCGCCGATGCGCGCTTCCATGAACGAGCGCGTGATGTAGATCGTCGACGGGTCGCCGTAGGCGCGCACTTCGGCCTCGGCCACCACCGACACCTCGTAGCCGATGGTGTCGCCGTCGTCCGGGTCCTCGTATTCCTTGCTGCGGCGGACCACCTGGTAGGTGCCGACCTTGGCGTCCTGGTCGAGGTCCAGCGCGTAGGCGATCGAGTCGGCCGCGCCAAGCAGCTGCTTCTCCTCGAAGTCCACGATGTAGCCGGCGTCGTCGAGCTCGTCCTCGTCGATCACGCGCGGACCCTGCAGGAACCCGCGGATCTGGTCGGCCGGCACCGCATAAATGGCCTGGTCCAGCGGCAGCTGGCGGGCGGCGGGCGTGAAGCTGCCGAGCCCGCCCGGCGGGATCACCTCGGCCGGCTTCCCGCCGTCCTTGCCGCGCTCGCTGATGACGCCGTCGCTCGGGCCCTCGCCGGCCCTGGCCAGCTGGGGCTGCCCGTCGACGTAGTACAGGAACAGCTCGTCGCCGGGATAAATAAGGTGTGGGTTCTTGACCTTGGGGTTGACGTACCAGAGCTCCGGCCACTGCCAGGAGTCCCGCAGGAACATGTTGGCGATGGACCACAGGGTGTCGCCTTTCTTGACGACGTACCGCAGCGGCGCGGTTTCCTTGAGGACGACTTCCTCGGCGGAGGCGACCGGCGCCGTCTCCGGCGTGCCCGCGTCGTAAGGCGTGGTCTCGGGTTCGGGGCTGGTTTCCTGGGTGGCGCAACCGGCGGCCAGCACCACGGCCGCGCCAAACGCGGCCACGCAAGCGCGGCGAAGCATGCTGTTATCATTCCCCATGTCGGCCACTCCCAAGACCTCCCGCCACGGGATTGTGGCATAAAATCGTGCACCAGCAAATAGTTGCCGGAACTTTCGCAACTAAATCCTCTGATACCCCGCCGTGGCCCTCCTGACCATCCTTAACCACCCCGATCCGCGCCTGCGCCAGAAGGCCCGGCCGGTCGAGCGCTTCGACGCCGAGCTGCAGCGGCTGATCGACGACATGTTCGAGACCATGTATGCCGCCCCCGGCGTGGGGCTGGCCGCCACCCAGGTCGGCGTGCCCCTGCGGCTGGCGGTCATGGACTGCTCCCGCGAGGAAGGCGTGCGCCAGCCCCTGGTCATGATCAACCCGGAGATCCTGGAGTCGGCCGAGCCCCAGGAAGTGGATGAGGGGTGCCTGTCGGTGCCCGGGGTGTCCGACACGCTCAAGCGCAGCCAACGGGTGACGGCGCGGGCGCTGGACCGCAAGGGCCGGCCGTTCGAGGTCGAAGCCGAGGGCCTGCTGGCGCAGTGCATCCAGCACGAGATCGACCACCTCGACGGCAAGCTCTACATCGACCGCCTGTCGTCGCTCAAGCGCGAGCGCCTGCTCAAGCGCATGAAGGAAGAGCGCGAAGCGGGCGCGGACAAGTCCGTTCGCGCATAAGCCGATGCGGCTGGCCTTCGCCGGCACCCCGGACTTTGCGGTCCCGGCACTGGACGCGCTGGTCGCCGCCGGTCACGCCATCGCCGCCGTCTACACCCAGCCCGACCGCCCCGCGGGCCGCGGCCGCACCCTGCAATCCTCGCCGGTCGCGCGGCGCGCGACGGCGCGGAAGCTGCCGCTGCGCCAGCCGGCCAAGTTCACGGCGGAAGCCATCGAAGGCCTGCAGCAGCTGGCGGTCGATGCGCTGGTGGTCGT
>JBQTJQ010000081.1:0-6380 GCA_052386975.1 Gammaproteobacteria bacterium
TTTACTTACGCGATCCGGGCACACCGGTCCCGAGCCGATCGGTCGCAGCTGAGCTGAGCGATCAGCAGCGGGTCGGGGGCCTTGTCGAAGCGAACTAAAAGCGCAGCGAGACGGAGCCCCGAGCGCAGCGAGGGGTGCCGCCCGTCGCGAAGCCGAGCCATGGCGAGGCGAGCAGGGCGGCATCGAGCGAGCCATTCGCGGAGACAAGCCCCCGACCCGCACTACAGCAAGCTAGCTGCGCCCCGGGAGAATCGTCGGCTGCGCGCTCGCCGCTGCGCGCGGATAGTCCAGCGTGTAGTGCAGGCCGCGGCTCTCCTTGCGCGACTGCGCGGAGCGCACGATCAGGTCGGCGACCACGACGAGGTTGCGCAACTCGATCAGGTCGCTGCCGACCTTGTAGTTGCCGTAGTACTCCTGGATCTCGCTGGCCAGCAGTGCCACGCGGTGCGCCGCGCGCTGCAGGCGCTTGTCGGTGCGGACGATGCCGACGTAGTCCCACATCGTGCGCCGCACCTCCTGCCAGTTGTGCGACACCACGATGTCCTCGTCGGAATCGGTGACGCGCGACGCGTCCCACGGGCGCAGCGCGCCGGGCGCGGCGCGGCCCGGCAGGGCGGCGTGCAGGTCCGCGGCGGCAGCCTCCGCGAACACCAGGCACTCGAGCAGCGAGTTGCTGGCCATGCGGTTGGCGCCGTGCAGGCCGGTGCAGGCAACCTCGCCGATGGCGTAGAGCCCGCCGACGTCGGTGCGGCCGCGCAGGTCGGCGACCACGCCGCCGCAGGTGTAGTGCGCCGCCGGCACCACCGGGATCGGCGCGCGCGTGATGTCGAGGCCCAGCTCGAGGCAGCGCGCGTGGATCGACGGGAAGTGCCGGCGCACGAACTCCGCCGGCTTGTGGGTGATGTCGAGGTAGACGAAATCCAGGCCGAGGCGCTGCATCTCGGGGTCGATCGCGCGCGCGACGATGTCGCGCGGCGCCAGCTCGGCGCGCGCGTCGAAGCGCGGCATGAAGCGCTCGCCGGCGCCGCCGCGGCCGTCGGGCAGCCTCAGCAGCGCGCCTTCGCCCCGCAGCGCCTCGCTGATCAGGAAAGTCCGCGAGTCCTTGTGGAACAGGATGGTCGGGTGGAACTGCATGAATTCCATGTTGGCCACGCGGCAGCCGGCCCGCCACGCCATGGCGATGCCGTCGCCGGACGCGCCGTTCGGATTGCTCGAATACAGGTACGCCATGTTGGCGCCGCCGGTGGCCAGCACCACGGCCTTGGCGGCGACGGCCTCGACCTGGCCGCGCTCGAGCAGGTAAGCGCCCTGCACCTGCCGGCGCGAGGCGTCGAGGATCAGGTCGACGGCGACGCAGTGCTCGCGCACCTCGATGCGCGGGTGGGCCGCCGCCAGCGACGCCAGCGTGGTCTCGACCGCGTGGCCGGTGGCGTCGGCCGCGTGCACCACGCGGCGGTGGCTGTGGCCGCCTTCGCGCGTGAGGTGCAGGCGCTCGTCGTCATCGTGGTCGCGCGTGAACTGCACGCCCTGGTCGATCAGCCAGCGGATGCAGGCCGGGCCGCGCTCGACCGTGAAACGCACGGCCTTCTCGTCGCACAGCCCGTCGCCGGCCGTCAGCGTGTCGCGCACGTGCGCCTCGAGCGAGTCGTTCTGGTCGAACACCGCCGAGATGCCGCCCTGGGCCCACAGCGTGCTGCCGCCGGACAGCGTGCCCTTCGACACCACGGTGACCGCGTGGCCGTGCTGTGCGAGGCGCAGCGCGCAGGACAGGCCCGCCGCGCCGCTGCCGAGAATCAGAACGTCGCTCGTCGCCATGGCCCCGGATAAAAATGCGAGAATCGCAGTGTAACTGCTCGCAGACACCCACCCCGCACACGACATGGCCGAGGAACTACTCGACGAGCAACTCGTTGCGCGCGCGCAGAACGGCGACAAGCGCGCGTTCGACCTGCTGGTGCGCAAGTACCAGCACAAGATCGTGCAGCTGGTCGAGCGGCTGGTCGGCGAGGCCGACGGCCCCGACGTCGCGCAGGAGGCCTTCGTCAAGGCCTGGCGCGCGCTGCGCAGCTTCCGCGGCCAGTCGGCGTTCTACACCTGGCTGTACCGCATCGCCATCAACACCTCGAAGAACTTCCTGGTGGCGCGCAAGCGCCGCCCGGCGTCGCAGGACATCGACGTCGCCGACGCCGAGCTGTACGGGCACACCCGCCAGATGAGCGACGTCGACACGCCGGAGGCCCTGACGCTGTCCGGCGAAATCCGGGAGAAGGTCACCGAGGCGATCTACCGCCTGCCGGCCGACCTGCGGCAGGCCATCACGCTGCGGGAACTGGAGGGGCTGTCGTACGAGGAAATCGCGGAGGCGATGAACTGCCCGATCGGCACCGTCCGGTCGCGGATTTTCCGGGCCCGGTCGGCCATCGACGAAGTCTTGCAGCCGCTGCTCAAGTAGCGAGGGAGGGGGACATGGGAACTTTTGGGGCCGGCGACGGTTTAAGCTGCAGGGCAAGGTGCGGGCTGGGAACCTCGGGATCCCAGGAGGCGGCGACATGAACGAGTCACTTTCGGCATTGCTCGACGGCGAGTGCAGCCCGTCCGAGCTCGATCGGCTGCTCGCCGAGCTGGACCGTGACCCGGAGCTGCGCCGGCAGTTCAGCCGGCTGTGCCTGGCCCGCGACGGCCGCATGGGGATCCGGGTTCGCTCGGCGGAACTGGACTTTGCCGACCGCGTCCTTGCTGCACTGCACACCGAAGAACCCCGGGTCGTGGTCGCCATCGGCGACCGCATCCGCCGCCTGCCGTGGCGCATGGCTGCCAGCCTGGCGGCGGCCGCGGTGGTCGGGGCCGCCACCGTGCTGGCGGTCCGCCCCGATCCCGCCGGCATGCCCGTGGCGCAGCCAGCGATCCCGGCCGCCGGCACCCTGACGGCGCAGCAGGACTCGCTCGCAGCCGAAGGGGAGACCGGGTTCGCCGAGCTCGACGACGAAAACGCCCGCCAGCTGCGCAACTACCTGATCGCCTACAGCCAGTCACGCGGCCAGGTCGGCTCGACCATGGGCTACGCGCGCTACGCGGCCTATACGGACGACCAGCCGGCGACGGCGCAGACCACCGAGCTCAAGCGCTGATGCGCCGGCCCGCGCTGCTCTGCGCCGCGACCCTGGTCCTGGGCCCGGCGCCCGCCCTTGCCGACGACGCCGCGACCTGGCTGTTGCAGATCAGCGACGCCGCGCGCCAGGCGAACTACCAGGGCGTGGTGATCTTTCGCGACCGCCAGCACATGGAAGTCATGCGGCTGGTCCACCGCCATCAGGAGGGCCGCGTCAACGAGCGCCTGACGTCGCTCACCGGCAGGCCGCGCGACATCCTGCGCGAGGACGACCGCGTGGCCGCGGTGGTCGGCGACGAGCCGGTGCAATCCGCCGCCGCGCAGGACCTGTTCCCGTTCCTGTCAAAGGACGCGCTGGCGCAGGCCGCGCTGCACTACGAGACCCGCGACCTCGGCATCGCCCGCGTCGCCGGGCGCACCTGCCGCGGCGTGATCATGGCGCCGCGCGACGAGTTCCGGTACGGCTACGAAATCTGCGGCGACACGCAGACCGCGGTACCGCTGCGCGTGACGCTGCTCGACAGGCTCGGGCGCACCGTCGAGCAGTTGATGTTCACCGAGATTACCTTCCCCGAGCGCATTGCCGACGCGGCGTTCACGCCGCCGCCGAACGCACGGCTGGTGCAGGCCCCGGGCGCCGCCGCGCCGCCGGCCGTTGCCACGACGGCTGCCGCCGCGCAGGCCGAGCCGCCCGAGTCCTGGCGCGTGGCGACGCTGCCGCCCGGTTTCCGCGTCGTACGCCGCGCCGTCGCGCCGTCACCCGATGGCACCGGCTTCATCGAGCACGTGCTGCTGTCCGACGGCGTCTCCGCCGTGTCGGTGTTCGGAGTGCGCAGCGTCTCGGACAAGGCCCTCCGCGGCCTGTCGAACATGGGCGCGATGAACATCTACGGGCGCCGCGTCGGCGGCTTCCACATCACCGTGGTCGGCGAGGTGCCGTCGAGCACGGTGCGCATGATCGGCGAGGGGCTGGCGATGCCGCCGACGGAACCGGACGCCGCGCCCGCGGCGCCGGATCCCGTGCCGTAGGGACCTGACGCACCAGCCGTTTTCCCCGCATAATCCCCGCCCGATCAACGTCCGGGCGCCGTCGAGAACCTTGAACTCCCTTTCCGCACCTGTGCGGCGCGTCTGCGTCGCCGCCCTGCTGGCGCTGCTGGCGGCCTGCCAGCCCGAAGCGACCTCGCTCCCTGATTTTGCCGACCTGGTCGAGAAGGCCAGCCCGGCGGTGGTCAACATCAGCACCGTCGCCGCGCCGGGCGAAACCGCCGCCGCCGGCGACGAGGACAATCCGTTCGACGAGTTCTTCAGGCGGTTCTTCGGCGACCGTGAGGAGCCGTCCGCCGAGGACGCGCCGGCGCCGCAGGCGCAGTCGCTGGGCTCGGGCTTCATCCTGTGGGCCGACGGCTACGTGCTGACGAACCGCCACGTGGTGCGCGACGCGCAGGAGGTCATCGTCAAGCTGTCGGATCGCCGCCAGTTGAACGCCCGGCTGGTCGGCACCGACGAGCGCAGCGACCTCGCGCTGCTGAAGATCGACGCGACCGGCCTGCCCGCGGTCCGGATCGGCGATGCCCGCAAGCTGCGCGTCGGCGAGTGGGTGCTGGCGATCGGGTCGCCCTTCGGCTTCGACTACTCGGTGACGGCCGGCATCGTCTCGGCCAAGGGCCGCGCGCTGCCGAACGAGAACTACGTGCCGTTCCTGCAGACCGACGTGGCCATCAACCCGGGCAACTCGGGCGGGCCGCTGTTCAACGTCAAGGGCGAAGTGGTCGGCGTGAACTCGCAGATCTTCAGCCAGACCGGCGGCTACATGGGCGTATCGTTCGCCATTCCGATCGACGTCGCGGCCAAGGTGGCGCAGCAACTCAAGGAGTACGGCGAGGTGCGTCGCGGCTGGCTCGGCGTGGTCGTGCAGGAGGTGACGCGCGACCTGGCCAGGTCGTTCGGGCTGGAGCGGCCCGAGGGCGCGCTGGTGGCGCAGGTGGTCCCGGGCGGCCCCGGCCACCAGGCCGGCCTGCGCGTCGGCGACGTGATCCTCGAGTTCGAAGGCCAGGTGCTGCCGCAGTCCAGCGCGCTGCCGCCGATGGTCGGCGCGACCGATCCCGGCACGCCGGTGACGATGAAGGTGCTGCGCGATGGCAGGGCCGTTGCCATCAAGGTCGTGGTCGGCACGCTCGAGCCCGGCCAGACCGGCGGCGGCGTCCCCGACGCCGAGCCGCCGCGCTCCACGCGGGGCATCCTCGGCATCGTGGTGCGCAAGCTGACCGCCGAAGAGCGCCAGCGCGCCCAGGTCGTCTCCGGCGGCGCCTACGTGCAGGAAGTGAACGACGGCGCGGGCCGCGAATCCGGGCTGCAGCCGGGCGACATCCTGTTGACGCTCGGCGGCGATGAGATCGACGGTCCGGAGCGCCTGGCCGAGGTGATCGGGCGGTTGACGCCGGGGCGGTCGGTGCCGATGCTGGTGCAGCGCCGCGGCCAGCCGACGTTCCTCGCTCTCGAGGTGCCGGCGGCCGAGGATGAGGAGCCGTAAACCAACGCTGTTGCTGCTGACCCGACCGGGCTGCGAACTGTGCGAGGCGTTCCGCGCCGAGCTCGAGCAGGCCTTTCCCGGCCGCTTCGAGCTGCGCGAGGCCTGCGTCGACGACGACCCCGACTGGCAGCGCCGCTACGGCCTGAAAATCCCGGTGCTGCTCGACGAGCGGGGCGCTCTGCTCTGCGCGACGCGCTTCGACCCCGACTCGCTGCGCTGACTCGAAGGGGCCCGGGTCGGGGTCTGCCGAAAGGAAGTCGCGCGAATTGCATTCGCGTCCTGCCCTGCCGTACCCAAGTCAGGTCGGGCAATTGCCGCTGAAGGCTTTCGGCAGACCCGCTCCCCGGGCCCCCGATCGGTCAGTGGCTCGAGTGGCCAGCCCGCAGTCACGGGCGGCTGAGCGATCAGGTCGGGACCGGTGTGCCCGGTGAGCGGAAGTAAAGCGCAGCCGGACCGGAGCCCCGCAGGGGCGCGCCGCAGCGGCGAGGGGACATGGCCCCGAGCCGCAAGCCGCGGTCCGGCGAGCCATGAAGCGAACGCGGGCACACCGGTCCCGACATTCGAACCAGGGCTAACCGGTATACTTCGCGGCCTTTTTCAGTGGCTTGGCAATGCAGCAGTCCCACATCCGCAACTTCTCGATCATCGCCCACATCGACCACGGCAAGTCGACGCTGGCCGACCGCTTCATCCAGTTGTGCGGCGGGCTGGAGGAGCGCGAGATGACCGAGCAGGTGC
>JBQTJQ010000082.1:0-8254 GCA_052386975.1 Gammaproteobacteria bacterium
ATCCGCCCGCGCGGCGCGCGCGTGGCCGGCACCCGGAGCCGCGCCAGCGGCCCTATCTCGTACATGCGCGTGTTCGACCGCTCGTGCGAGACGGTAGAGTCCGCCGGCGCGCGGCGCGGCGCGCAGATGGGCGTGCTGCGCGTGGATCACCCGGACATCCTCGAATTCATCGGCGCCAAGGACGTGCGCGCGATCGCCGGTCGGCTGCGCGCGGCCGGGCTGTCGGGCCGCGAGCTCGAGCAGCAACTGGCCGCCGCGCGCACGCTGTCGAACTTCAACCTGTCGGTGGCCGTTACCGACGAGTTCATGCGGCTCAAGGCCGAAGGCGGCGAGCTCGAGTTGGTGCACGCGGCCGAGCCGGATCCGGCCGAGCATCCGGATGCGTACCGGCGCAGCGACGGGCTGTGGGTATACCGGCGCGTGCCGGCGCTGGAGCTGTGGGACCGCATCCTGCAGACGACGTACGAGACGGCGGATCCGGGCGTGGTGTTCATCGATCGGGTGAACGCCGAGAACAACCTGATGTACTGCGAGAAGATCGAGTCCTGCAATCCATGTGGTGAACAATTTTTGCCGCCGCATGGCTGTTGCTGCCTGGGATCGATCAATCTCGCACGCCTCGTGAGCGAACCGTTCACCGAGAACGCGCGGCTCGAATACCCGAAGCTGCGCGAGCTCGCCGGCACCGCCGTGCGCATGCTCGACGACGTGCTCGACGTGACCTACTGGCCGCTGCCCGAGCAGCGGCGCGAGGCGCAGGCCAAGCGGCGCCTCGGCCTGGGCTTCACCGGCCTGGGCACCGCGCTGATGATGCTGCGCATCCGCTACGGCTCCGAGGAAGGCATCGCCACGGCCGCGCAGATCGCGCGCGAGCTGCGCGACGCCGCCTACCGCGCCTCGGTGGAGCTGGCGCGCGAGCGCGGCGCGTTCCCGCTGCTCGACCGCGACAAGTACCTCGCCGCGCCCTTCATCCAGCGCCTGCCGGAGGACATCCGCGACGGCATCCGCGCCCACGGCATCCGCAACTCGCACCTCCTGTCCATCGCGCCGACCGGCACCATCTCGCTGGCCTTCGGCCGCAACGTCACCGGCGGCATCGAGCCGGCGTTCGCCTGGGAATACACACGCAGGACGCGCGGCAAGGACGGCCAGTCCATCGAGTACCCGATCCAGGATTTCGGCTACCGGCGCTACCTCGAGATGGGCGGCGACAAGGACAACCTGCCGGCTTTCTTCGCCAGCGCGCAGACGCTGGCGCCCGCCGACCACCTGCGCATGCAGGCCGCGGTGCAGCCGTACGTCGACAGCTCGATCAGCAAGACCATCAACTGCCCGGCCGAGCTTTCGTTCGACGACTTCAAGCGCGTCTACGACCTCGCCTACGAATCAGGCTGCAAGGGCTGCACCACCTACCGCCCGAACGACGTCACCGGCGCGGTGCTCTCGGTTCCGGACGAGTCCGCCGCGCACCCGACGCTGGCGCTCGAGGCGCCGCCGCTCGACCGGCGCCTCAAGCTCGACCGGCTGCCGTCGCCGCCGCTGGCGTCGCTGAAATGGCCGGGCCGGCCGGAATTCGCGGCGGGCAACCCGGCCTGGACCTACCTGGTGGACGCCGGTCCCGGCTGCCGCTTCGCGGTATTCGTCGGCCACACCGAGAACGGCGAGAAATATCCGTTCGAAGTGTGGGTCAACGGCGCCGAGCAGCCGCGCGGCCTCGGCGCGACCGCCAAGCTGCTGTCGATGGACATGCGCTCGCGCGACCGCGGCTGGCTCAAGCTCAAGCTCGAGACGCTGATCCGCACGCGCGGCAACCCGATCCCGGTCGCGATGCCGCCGGCCGGCGAGGCCGCGGTCATGGCCAGCCCGACGGCCGCGCTCGCGCGGCTGGTGCAACTGCGCTGCCAGCAGCTGGGCGCGTTCGAGTCTTCGGGCGGCACGCCGGTGCTCGACGCGCTGCTCAGCGTGGAGGAGCCGGTGACGGGGACCGACGGCACGATGTCGTGGACGGTCGACGTGAAGAATCCCGCAACCGGCGACGACGCGGCGCTGGTGCTCAAGGAACTGCAGATGCCGGACGGCCAGCGCCGCCCGTACGCGATGGCGCTGCACGGCGACTATCCGCGCGACCTCGACGGCCTGTGCCGCCTGCTGTCGCTGGACATGCGCGTGGTGGACCCGGCCTGGATCGGGGCCAAGCTCGCCAAGCTGCTGTCGTTTCCGGAGACCGGCGCCAGCTTCCTCGGCCGCGTGCCGGGCACGGAGCGCTCGCAGCTGTACCCGTCCACCGTCGCCTACCTGGCGGCGCTGGCGCTGCACCGCTACCGCATGCTCGGCATCCTTGGCGACGACGGCGAGCCACTCACGCCGCTCGGTGTGCTCGAGGCCCCCGCCGCATCGGCGCAGGCCCGGCCGCTGCTTGGCGCGCCCTGCCCCGACTGCGGCGCGCACGCCGTGGTGCGCCACGAGGGCTGCCAGAGCTGCACCAGCTGCGGCTGGATCGGAAATTGCGGCTGATCCCCGCCGCCGCCCCCGATTGACTTGGGTCAAGGCCGATCCCGCTCGGCTGGACGATGATGCGCCATCACGCCGGCGTGCCGCCGGCAAGGAGCCATCCGATGAGCGTTCACCTGTCTCGAGCCTTGCACCTGTGCGCCGCCGCCCTGCTCGCCGCATCCACGGTGCCGCCGGCCTGGGCCTGCGACTCCTGCGACCGCACGGTCGCCGAAAAGCTGACCAGCGAGCAGCCACGCCAGAACCCGCTGCTGACCCAGGCCTACCAGCTGGCGGCCGCCAACCAGGCCGGGCTGGCGGGCGTGGTCGCGCCGTTCGCCGCTCCCGCGGCCGCCGCCGCGCCGCCGCCGAAGGAGTTCATCGAGATCATCAAGCGTGACGAGCGGCTGCCGATCCCGCAGACCAGCTACGTGCCGCAGGACACCAGGCCCGACGCCGCCGTGTCGATCGAGCTCGGCGAGGGCGACGCCTACCTGGGCCAGGGCGTGATGTTCAAGGGCTTCACCACCAACGGCAAGATCCCGGGCCCGACCATCATCGTCAACGAGGGCGACGTGGTCGAGTTCACCGTGGTCAACAAGGGCGCGATCCCGCATGGCGCGTCGATCCACGCCGCCTACACGCAGACCTCGAAGTACCTCGGCAAGATCGCTGCGGGCGAGACCAAGAAAATGGTGTTCCGCGCCACCTATCCCGGCGTCTACATGTACCACTGCGCGCCGGGCGGCCACGCCATCCCGATGCACGTGCTGTTCGGCCAGTACGGAATGATGGTGGTCAAGCCGAAGAAGAAGTACGCCATGGAAAAGGCCATGGGCAAGAAGCCCGACGTCGAGATCTACCTGCTGCAGCACGAGTGGTACTCGAGCGGCCGGGACGCGGTGAACGGCACGCCGATGTACACCAGCTTCAACGGCCGGGTGTTCCGTTACGTCGAGGAGCCGATCAAGGCCAGGCCCGGCGACTTCGTGCGCATCTACTTCCTCAACGTCGGCCCCAACCTGCTGTCCACGTTCCACATCGTCGGCATCGTCTGGGACTACGCCTACTGGCAGGGCCATCCCGACAACGTGTTCATAGGCGGGCAAAGCGTCACCGCGGGACCGAGCGATTCCTGGGTGGTCGACTTCCGCATGCCACCCGACGAAGGCTCCTACTTGATGCTGTCGCACGCCGTCGGCTCGACCGACCGCGGCGCCATCGGCATCCTGGCCGGCACGCGCGATGCCAAGACGCCGCTGACCGTGCTGTCGGACGGCCCCAGCTACACGGCCGAGGAAATGGCCGAGCTGCGCGCCAAGGCCAGGCGCGTCATCTCGCCGTTCGAGCCCGGCACCCCCGACGTCGATCCGCCGGTGGTCTACGGCCCGGAGACCAAGGAAGTCACCGTGCGCATCATCGGCAATTCGTTCCATCCCAAGCGCGTGCAGGTCGCGCCCGGCACCACGATCAAGTGGATCAACGAGGACGTGTTCGCCTACATGGAGGGCGAGTTCGCCGGCGTGCACAACGCCGTGGCGATCGCCGGCCCGGAGATCTTCGCCTCGCCGATGCTCGGCCACGCCGAGTCCTGGAGCAAGGCGTTCAAGGCCGCGGGCACTTACCAGTACCTGTGCACGCCGCATCCGTACATGCGCGGCGAGATCACCGTAGCCGCAACCAGGAAATGAACCGAAAGGAGGTTCGCATGACCCGCAGCCGCTTCCTGCTCGCCTTGCTCA
This sequence comes from Gammaproteobacteria bacterium, assembly GCA_052386975.1. Lineage (GTDB taxonomy): Bacteria > Pseudomonadota > Gammaproteobacteria > Nevskiales > Nevskiaceae > JACPFV01. The sequence continues at coordinate 4,233 of JBQTJQ010000082.1, forward strand.
CCCTCGCCCTCGCCGGTCCGGTGTCGGCAGCCGACCACCAGGTACTGATGCTGAACGCCGGCAAGGACGGCGCGATGGTGTTCGAGCCGGGCTACCTCAAGGTCGCCGTGGGCGACACGGTCAAGTTCGTGGCGAAGGACAAGACCCACAACGCCGAGAGCCTGCTGGTCCCCGCCGGCGCAGCGCCGTTCCGCGGCCAGGTCGACGAGGAGATCGTCGTCAGGATCGAGAAGGAAGGCGCCTACCTGTACCAGTGCGCGCCGCACGCCGTGATGGCGATGGTCGGCGTGATCCAGGCCGGGGCGCCCGCCAACCTGGCCGAGTTCCGGGCGGCGGTGACGGCGCTGAAGGCGCGCGTCGTGATCAACAAGGAACGCGTCGACAAGCTCGCCGCGAACGTGAAATAGCGGCAACGCGCCGGGCGGCGGTGGCATGATGCCGCCATGCACGACCACGGCGCACCCCATGAGCACTACGGGCCGGAGGTCCGCCGGGTGCTGTGGATCACGCTGGTCCTGAACCTCGCCGTGTGCGGTGTGAAGGCTGCCGTCGGCCTCGCCACCGGCTCGCTCGCGGTGCTGGCCGATGCGCTGCACAGCCTGACCGACGGCGCCAACAATGTGCTCGGCCTGGTCGTCACAAAATGGTCGACGCCGCCGCCGGACCGCGAGCATCCGTACGGCCACCAGAAGTTCGAGGCCATGGGCGCGCTGGGCATCGCCGCGCTGCTCGGCATCGCCTGCTTCGAGGTCGTGAAGACCGCGATCGCGCGCATGCTCGACGACACGCCGCGGATCGTGACGATGGACGTCACGGGCCTCGCCCTGCTGGCGCTGGTACTCGTAGTGAACGTGTTCGTCGCGACGTACGAGCGCCGCGCCGGGCGCCGCTACAACAGCCCGCTGCTGCTGGCCGATGCGCACCACACCTTCGGCGACATCTGGATCACGCTCGGCGTGATCGCCGGCGCCGTCGGGCTGTGGCTGCTCGGCTGGCAGTGGCTCGACGTCGCCCTCGCCGTTCCGGTCGCGGCGGCGGTGTTGTGGAGCGGCTGGAAAGTGCTGCGCGGCAACCTGCCGTGGCTGGTGGACGCGATCGCCATCGCGCCGGAATCGATCCAGCAGCTGGCGATGTCGGTGCCGGGCGTCGTCAACTGCCACGAAGTGACCTCGCGCGGCCTGATCGGCCGGCAGGTGTTCGTCGAGATGCACCTCGTCACCGGCGCCAAGGACGTCGAGACCTCGCACCGCATCACCGAGGAGATCGAGCGCAAGCTCGCGGAGCGCTTCGGCCCGGTGCACGCGACGATCCACGTCGAGCCGGAATCGTACGCGGAGCGCTAGCGCGAGGCTTCCGCCGCGGCGCGCATCAACGCTCGCGCCTTGCTCATGGTCTCTTCCCACTCGGCTTCGGGCTTGGAGTCGGCGACCACGCCGGCCCCGGCCTGCACGTGGACCTTGCCGCCCTTGATCACGGCGGTGCGGATCGCGATCGCCATGTCCATGTTGCCGTCGCCCGAGAGGTAGCCGACCGCGCCGCCGTAGATGCCGCGCTTGACCGGCTCGAGCTCGTCGATGATCTCCATCGCGCGCACTTTCGGCGCGCCGGTCAGCGTGCCGGTCGGGAACGTCGCCGCGAGCGCGTCGAGGGCGTCGAGGCCCGGGCGCAGCGTGCCGGTGACGTTCGACACGATGTGCATGACGTGGCTGTAGCGCTCGATCGCCATCTTCTCGGTGAGCTTGACGCTGCCGGTCTCGGCGACCCGGCCGACGTCGTTGCGGCCCAGGTCGATCAGCATCAGGTGCTCGGCGAGCTCCTTCGGGTCCGCGCGCAGGTCGCGCTCGTTCTGCTGGTCCTCGGCATCGGTGACACCGCGCTTGCGCGTGCCGGCGATCGGCCGCACCGTCACGGTGCGGTCCTCGACGCGCACCAGCGGCTCCGGCGAGGAGCCGACGATGTGGTGGTCGTCGAGGTGCAGGTAGAACAGATATGGCGACGGGTTGAGCCGGCGGATGGCGCGATACAGCGCGATCGGCGCCGCCGTGAACGGCGCCGTCAGGCGCTGCGAGGGCACCACCTGCATGGCATCGCCGGCGGCGATGTAGGACTTGATCGTCTCCACCGCGGCGCAGAAATCCTTCTTGCTGAAGCCCGAGACGAACTGCCCCTCGATACGCCGCTTCGCGGCTGCTCGGGGTGAACGGGGGCGCGGGAGCGGGCGGCGCAGCGCGGTCTCGATGGCATCGAGGCGCTTTTCGGCGCGCTTCAGGTCGGCCTTCGACGCCGGATCGGCCTGCACGCACAGCGTCAGCGTGGCGCGCAGGTTGTCGAACACCACCAGCTCGTCGGAGCGCATCAGCAGGATGTCCGGCGTGCCGAGCGGATCGGGCTTCGCGCCCTTCAACCCCGTCTTTTCCAGCTTGCTCTCGAAGTAACGCACGCAGTCGTAGCCGAAGTAGCCGACCAGCCCGCCCGCCAGGCGCGGCAGTCCCGGTACGTGCTGCACGCGATAGCGCGCGGCGTAAGTCCGCAGCCACGGCAGTGGATCGTCCAGCGCAGCCTGCTCGACCCTCTTGCCGTCGCGGCGCACCTCGGCCTTGCGGCCGTGGACGCGCAGCACTTCGCGGCTCGGCAGGCCGATGAACGAGTAGCGGCCGAAGCGCTCGCCGCCCTGCACCGACTCCAGCAGGTAGGTATATGGGCTGTTGGCGAGCTTCAGGTACGCGCCGACGGGAGTGTCGAGATCACCCGGCAGCTCGCGCGTCAGGACGACGCGGTTGTGGGAAGTGCGGCTCATGTCGCGGCCCAGGCCGCTCCTGCTAGTTGCGCACGCGCGCCAGCTGCGTGCGCATCGCCTCGATCGTCGCCGAGTAGTCCATGGAGCCGAAGAACGCCGAGCCGGCGACGAAGTTGTCGGCGCCCGCGCGCGCGATCTCGCCGATCTACTCGACCTTCACCCCGCCGTCGATCTCCAGGCGGATGTCGCGATCGCTCTCGTCGATGATGCGGCGCGCCTGCGCCAGCTTGGTCAGCGCCGACGGGATGAAGCTCTGGCCGCCGAAGCCCGGGTTGACCGACATGATCAGCACCATGTCGACCTTGTCGAGCACGTAGGGCAGCGAGTCGAGCGGCGTGCCCGGGTTGAACACCAACCCGGCCTGGCAGCCGGCCGACTTGATCGCCTGCAGCGAGCGGTCGATGTGGCGCGTGGCTTCGGGGTGGAAGGTGATGATGCTGGCGCCGGCCTTGGCGAAGGCCTGGGCGATCGCGTCCACCGGCTCGACCATCAGGTGCACGTCGAGCGTCGCCTTGACGCCGGCCTTGCGCAGCGCCTCGCACACCACCGGCCCGAACGTCAGGTTCGGCACGTAGTGGTTGTCCATCACGTCGAAATGGATGATGTCGGCGCCGGCGTCGAGCACGGCCCGGACCTCGTCGCCGAGGCGCGAAAGGTCGGCCGACAGGATGCTCGGCGCGATGCGGAATTCGTGCGGGCTGAGGCTGCTCATCGGCCGCGCATTATAGGGGACGCACACCTTTTCCTGAAAAAGGTGTGCGTCCCCTTTTTCTGCCTTAAAGTTCCGCCCGTCCAATGGGAATCGCCCTCACCCTGCACCTGCTCGCCGCGACCCTCTGGGTCGGCGGAATGTTCTTCGCGTTCGTGTGCCTGCGCCCCGCCGCCGCCCACCTCGATCCGGCGCAGCGCCTGCGGCTCTGGGCCGACGCGCTGGGCAGCTTCTTCCGCTGGGTCTGGGCCTGCACCGTGGTACTGCTCGCCACCGGCCTGTGGATGACCTTCGAGGTGCTGGGCGGGCTGAAGGCCGCCGGCCTGCACGTGCACCTGATGCTCGGCGTCGGCGTGCTGATGATGCTGCTGGCCGCGCACGTGTCCTTCGCGCCGCTGCGGCGGCTGCGGATTGCCGTTACCGGAAGCCACTGGGCCGACGCCGGCAAGGCACTGAACCAGATCCGCGCGCTCATCGCCGTGAACCTGCTGCTGGGCCTGGCCGTGATCGCCATCG
>JBQTJQ010000083.1:0-18381 GCA_052386975.1 Gammaproteobacteria bacterium
CGAGATCAGCCGCCGCGTGGACGAATCGAGGCGCTTGTCGTGCGGGCCGAAGTCGCCCTTGTCCATCGCCGCCTGCACGCGCTCGGCGGCCTGCTTGCCGAGGTGCACGCCGAACTGGTCGAACGAGTTGACGTTCCACAGCACGCCCTGCACATAGGCGCGGTGCTCGTACAGCGCCATCAGCGCGCCGAGGTGGTACGGGTCCAGCCGCGGCAGCAGCAGCATGTTGCTCGGGCGGCTGCCGGTGTAGACGCGATGCGGCGCCGCGGCGTCCCGTTCGGCGCCGGACAGCGGCTCCAGCTCCTCGCGCACGCGCTCCATGCTCTTGCCGCGCAGCAGCGCCGCGGCCTGGGCCAGGCCATTGGCCAGCAGCACGCCGTGCTGCTCGGCCAGCGTGTGGCCGGCCTCGAGCACCAGGATGAAGTCGACCGGATGCACCGCCGGCCCCTGGTGCAGCATCTGGAAATACGCGTGCTGCGTGTTGGTGCCGACGTCGCCCCACAGCACCGGCGTGGTGGCGTAGTCGACCGGCTGGCCGTCGAGGTCCACGCCCTTGCCGTTCGACTCCATCTCGAGCTGCTGCAGCCAGGGCGTGAACAGCTGCAGGCGCTGGTAATACGGCGCCATCACCTGGCTGGTATAGCCCAGGAAGCTGGTGTTCCACACGCCGATCAGCCCGAGCAGCACCGGCAGGTTGCGCGACGCCTCGCCGAGGCGGAAGTGCTCGTCCATGGCGTGCGCACCGGCCAGCAGCTCGCGGAAGCGCGCCGCGCCGACCGCCAACATGATCGCCAGCCCGACCGCCGACCACAGCGAATAGCGCCCGCCGACCCAGTCCCAGAAGGCGAAGGTCTGGTCGGAGGCGACGCCGAACGCCGCGGCCTCGTCGGGATTGGCGGTGACCGCGACGAACTGCCGTGCCACCGCCGGCGCGCCGCCGGCGTCGCTGTGACAGCGGTGCACGGCGCGCGCGTTCAGCAAGGTTTCCAGCGTGGTGAAGGTCTTAGAGGTGACGATCACCAGCGTCCGCGCCGGATCCAGGCGCGCCAGCAGCGCCGCCACCGGCGCGCCGTCGACGTTCGAGAGGAAGTGCGTGCGCGGACCGTCGGCCAGCGGCGACAGCGCGTCGCAGGCGAAGCGCGGGCCCAGATCCGAGCCGCCGATGCCGATGTTGACGACGTCGGTGACACGCTGGCCGCTCCAGCCGAGCCAGCGCCCGCCGCGGACGTCATCGGTGAAGCGCGTCATGCGCTCGAGCACCGCCAGCACGTCGCGCATGACGTCGCGGCCGCCGGTCATCGCGGCGCGGCCCGAGACGTTGCGCAGCGCCACGTGCAGCGCCGCGCGCTTCTCGGTGACGTTGACCAGCTCGCCGGCGAACATGCGCTCGATCGCGCGCGACAGGCCGCGGGCCTCGGCCAGGCGCACCAGCAGTTCGAGGGTCTCGCGGCCGAGGTTCTGCTTGGAGAAGTCGAGGTAGAGCCCGGCCGCCTCGACCGTCATGCGCTCGGAGCGCAGCGGGTCTTTTTCGAACAAGTCGAGCAGCGCGACGGATTTCTGCTGCGCGGCGTGGCGCGCGAGCGCGCGCCAGGCGGGGCTATCGGTCAGCTTGGACATGTGCGCGCCGCCCGCAAAAATGGGGACAGTCCCCATTTTCGACTAGACGCAGGCGGCCGTCGACGGCCCGGCCGAAAATGGGGACAGTCCCCTTTCAGCGGCTGCGCACGATCCGCAGGCCCGGCTTGCCCGGCAGCGCGCGGCGCTCGGCCGGCAGGTGCAGGCGCTCGAGGCGCTCGACGCAGCGGTCCAGCGTCTGGCCGATCAGCACCTGGTTGCGCACCATGGACAGGCGCTGCCAGGTCGCGCGCTCGCCTTCGAGGATGAAGCGCTCGACGTCGGCCATGTTGGGGTTGGTCGCGACCTTGGCGAAGCGCCACAGGCTGCGCTGCGGGAAGATCGTGACGTTGCCGCGGTATTCCTGCGCGAGGATCGAGGAGGCGACGTCGAGCTGGCGATGCGCGCCGCCGTGCGGCATCACGCCCTTGGCCAGGTCGATGACGCCCTTGGCCAGGTTGCGGCCGGTCGAGAACGCGAACTGGCGCGCCGAGTGCAGCACGCCGCCTTCGTCCTCGCCCTTCTTGGTCATGAACGGGATGACGTGCGGGTTGGTCTGGCTGACGATGAAGTGGTTGACGTTGTGCAGCCGGCGCATGCGCATGACCGGCAGGTCGCTCTTCAGCGAGCCGTCGTTCCATTTCAGCAGCGGCATGAACGGCACCCGCTCCTCGTTCTCGTCCTTGGTCATCAGCATGACCGGCGGGAACAGCAGCGGCACCGCGCACGAGGCCAGCGCCGCCTCGCGCAGGTACAGGTACGGGAACGTCAGGTAGTTCAGCAGGCGCGGCGGCTGGTTGCTGCCGGCCGGCGAGACCGTGATGTTCACGATCACGCCCGACAGCTTGTAGGCCTCCTCGAAGGTGAGATCGCGCACGTTCTTGGCGATGGCCTTGCGCAGCTGCGTCTGGTCCATCACCGAGCCGCGCTCCCACATCTGCCGGGGCGGCAGCACGCGCCAGAAGTTGTAGTAGGCGTTCTCGGTCTCGAGCAGCCCGTGCATCTCCTCGGGCGAGCGCGTGCCCATGGTCGCGGCGACCACCGAGCCGGCGCTCGAGCCGGACACCACCTGTGGCACGAGGTCCTCACGGAACAGCGCCTTGACCACGCCGACGTGGAACAGGCCGAGCGTGGCGCCGCCGGACAGCATCAGCGCCGAGCGGCCGTAGGACAGCGCGACTTCATGGAAGAACTTGAGCTTGTCGGCGCTGGCGAATTTCTCGGGCTCGGTTTCGCACAGCTCGTTGAGCGCCGCGCAGACTTCGGCGATGTATTCGTGGATCAGGTGCTTGGTGCCGACGCGGGCGAATCCGTAAAGCGCGGGATTGCCGGTGTTGCCGAGGTTCCAGTGCAGGCCCTGGCGCAGGTGGTGGACCAGGCGCTTGGTGTCCTTGTCGGCTCGGAACTGGCGCAGCTGGCGCAGGCGCGAGCGGATCAGGCGCCAGTCATAAAGGTCGGAGGTTTCGTCGTGCTTCCACTCGTCCAGGCCTTCGCGGCGGTCGAGCTCTTCGGCGGCGGAGTGCCACGTCCGGTAGTCCGTGGCGTGATCCATGGCGTACTGACATTCACGTGCGATCCGGTCCACAGCCACTCCAGGTCCTGAGGGAACCTCAGGTTCTGGGAATCCATATTGACCTACTTGTTGCACCGCGACAATTGGACGAAAGTTGCCGACGGCGGGCTGCTACACTGCGGCTCCGCCGTTTCCTCCGCTAAAAGAACGTGAATCCCGGTCTGAATCAGGCACTTGGAGCGTTGGATCGCATCATCCTCGGCAAGTCCCGGCAGATCCGGCTGGCCCTGGCCTGCCTGCTCGCCCGCGGACATTTGTTGATCGAAGACATCCCGGGCGTCGGCAAGACGACGTTGGCGCTGGCGCTGGCGCGCGTGCTCGGACTCAAATTCCAGCGCGTGCAGTTCACCAGCGATTTGCTGCCGGCTGACATCCTGGGCGTGTCCATCTTCGAGCAGCAATCTGGACGCTTCACGTTTCATCCTGGCCCCATATTCGCCCAACTTGTCTTGGCCGACGAAGTTAATCGCGCCAGCCCAAAGACCCAGTCGGCGCTGCTCGAAGCCATGGAAGAACGCCAGGTCACTTCCGAAGGCGAGACGCGCACCCTGCCCGAGCCGTTCTTCGTCATCGCCACGCAGAATCCGGCCTACCAGATCGGCACCTTCCCGCTGCCGGAGTCGCAGCTCGACCGCTTCATGATGCGCATCGCGCTCGGTTATCCGCCGCCCGACGCCGAGCGCACCTTGCTGGCCGAGCGCGACCGCCGCGACCTGCTGCCGGAAATCCAGCCGGCGCTGCAGCCGAAGGAACTGGTCGCGCTGCAGGCGCAGGTCAACACGGTGAAGGCGACGCCGGCGCTGCTCGAGTACGTGCTGGCGCTGGTGCGCTACACGCGCGAGCACGTCGGCCTGCGGATGGGCCTGTCGCCCCGCGCGGGCCTGTCGATCCGGCGCGCCGCGCAGGCCTGGGCCCTTCTCGACGGCCGCGCCGGCGTGATTCCCGAGGACGTCCAAGCGGTCTTCGCCGCGGTCGTGGGCCATCGGCTGCTGGCCACCGCCGAGCGCGAGGCCGGTGCGCCGACGCCGGAAGAGATCCTCGCCGCGGTGGCGATCCCGTAGCACAGCGCCATGCGCGTCTGGCTGCTGCTGAAGATCCTCCTCCACCCGATCCGCTGGGCGCAGGACCGCATCGACGCCTGGGTGATGGCGCGCGTCAAGCGCCAGCCCGGGCCGGTGCCGGTGCCGCGCCATCGCGTCTACATCCTGCCGACCCGCTTCGGTTACGCCTTCGCGGTGCTGTCGCTGGTGATGCTGCTCGCGGCGATGAACTACTCCAACAACATGTCGTTCGCGCTCACCTTCCTGCTGATCGGGCTCGGCCTGGTCGCGATGCACCACACCCACGGCAACCTGGTCAACGTCGAGGTGCGCTCCGGGCCGGTCGAACCGGTGTTCGCCGGCGAAGTCGCGCATTTCGAGGTGCACGTGCACAACCCGGGCCGGCGCCAGCGCTACAGCGTGTCGGTCGGCTGGCCGCGCGCCCCGGTCGCCACCAGCGCCGACGTCGCCTCGGAGAACTTCGCCGCGCTCAAGCTGCCGGTCGCGGCCGGGCGGCGCGGCTGGCTGCCCGCGCGCGTGTTCGCGGTGTCGACCGAGTTTCCGCTGGGCATGTTCCACGCCTGGACCTGGCTCGAGCTCGAGATGTCCTGCCTGGTGTACCCGAAGCCCGCCCCGCCCGGGCGCGAGCCGCCGCCGGCGCGCGGCGCCGGCGGCACGCTGCCCGGCAGCCGGCCGGGACTCGACGAGTTTGCCGGCCTGCGCAACTACCAGCGTGGCGACACGCCGCGCGCGATCCACTGGAAGAGCTTCCCCAAGCTGCAGGCGCCGATGGTCAAGCAGTTCCAGGAAACGCTCGACCGCGAGTTCTGGCTCGACTGGAACGAGCTGCCCGAACTCGACGCCGAAGCGCGCCTGTCGCAGCTCACGCGCTGGGTGCTCGAGGCCGAGGCCAAGCACCTGTCCTACGGCCTGCGCCTGCCCGGGGCGCGCATCGCGCCCTCGCGCGGCGAGACGCACCGGCATGCGTGCCTGAAGGCATTGGCGCTGCACGGCACATGAAGACCACCGCCGAGACCTACCTCGCCCAATCGTCGCTGCTGCGGCTGCTCGCGGTGCTGGCGCTGGTGGTCGCACCGCACCTGCTGCGCATGCCGCCGTGGATCGGCGCCGCCGTGGTGGCGATCGGCGCGTGGCGCGGCTTGGCCGCGTGGCGGCAGTGGGCGCTGCCGCCGACCTGGCTGAAGGTGCTGATGGTGCTCGCCGCGATCGCCATTCACGGCGCCACCTATGGGCGCATCAACGGCCAGCACGCCGGCACCGCCTTGTTCGTCGTGATGTTCGCGCTGAAGCTGACCGAGATGCGCGACCGGCGCGACGTGCTGGTCGTGGTCAGCATGTGCTACTTCATGATGCTGACGCATTTCCTGTTCTCGCAGGAGATCTGGACCATCCTGTATCTCGGCACCTGCGCGGTCGGCGTCACCGCGATCCTGGTCGAGGCCAACCATCCGGGCGCACCGCTGCCGCCGCGCGTGACGCTGCGCATCGGCGGGGCGATGGTGGCGCTGGCAGTGCCGCTGATGGTGGCGCTGTTCGTGCTGTTCCCGCGCGTGCCGGGCCCGCTGTGGGGCCTGCCGGCCGACGCCGGCGCGGCGCGCAGCGGCATTTCCGACACGATGTCGCCCGGCGACATCTCGAGCCTGATCCAGTCAGACGAAGTGGCGTTCCGCGTCGTGTTCCGCACCCCGCCGCCGGCGCCGAAGGACCGCTACTGGCGCGGGCCGGTGCTGTCGTACTTCGACGGCCGCAGCTGGCGCGCGCCGTTCAAGGGCGACGACTACTTCCGCGCCTTCGACCCCGCGACCAGGCTCAATGCCTACGAGACGCCCGTGGCCGAGCTGTCGGGGCCGGCGGTTCGGTACGAAGTCACCCTCGAGCCGCACCGGCAGAACTGGCTGTTCGCGCTGGACCTGCCGGATCCTGGCCGCCTGCCGCAGGACACGACGCTGACCGGTTACTACCAGTTGCTGTCGCGCGCGCTGGTCAAGGAGCGGCTGGTGTACACCGCGGAATCGCGCCCAAGTTACATGCTGGACGCGGCGATGACGCCGCAGTGGCAGCGCAGCGCCCAGCGCCTGCCGCCGGACCGCAACCCGCGCGCCGTGGCGCTGGCCCGGCAATGGCGCGGCGAGGGCCTCGACGACGCGCAGGTCGTCGACCGCGCGCTGCGCCTGTTCCGCACCGAGCCGTTCTTCTACACGCTCGAGCCGCCGACGCTCGGCCAGGACAGTGTCGACGATTTCCTGTTCGAGACCCGGCGCGGCTTCTGCGAGCACTACTCGAGCGCCTTCACCGTGCTGATGCGCGCCGCCGGCATCCCGGCGCGCGTCGTCGTCGGCTACAAGGGCGGCGAACTCAACGAGGTCGGCGGGTACTACGTCGTGCGCCAGTCCGACGCGCACGCCTGGAGCGAGGTCTGGCTCGCCGGGCGCGGCTGGGTGCGCGTGGATCCGACCGCCGCGGTCGCGCCGAGCCGCGTCGAGAGCGGCCTGTCCGCGGCGCTGGCGCCGTCGGAGCTGCCCGGCTTCCTCAAGCGCAGCGGCCTGTCGGCGTTCGATTACGCCCGCCTGCGCGCCGACGTCGCCTGGGACTACGTCAACGTCGCCTGGGACCGCTGGGTGCTGGGCTTCAACCAGGAGAGCCAGTTCGAGCTGCTGAGCCAGATCGGGCTCGGCGAGTGGCGCGACATGGTGATCGCCATGACGGTGCTGGTCGGTGTGTTCATGGGGCTGATCGGCATGATGGCGATGCGCGGCGCGCGGCCGACGGTGCCGCACGACGAAGCGCTGCGGCTGTGGCGGCGCGCGACCCGCACTCTCGCCGCCCTCGGCCTGCCGCAGGCGCCGGCCGAGGGGCCGCGCGATTACGCCGAGCGCATCGCGCGCATGCGGCCGGACCTTGCCGATGCGATCGGGCCGCTGGCCCGGGCGTACCTGGCGGCGCGTTACCTCGACGACCGCCCGCGCGAGGCCACGCTCGAGCTGGCGGCGGCGCTGAAAACGCTCGCGGCGAAACGGGGTTGAATCACAGCCGCGACCGGATCTCCCACAGGTCCGGGAACAGCGGCTTGAACAGCGTATCGCGCAGGTAGGCCGCGCCACTGGAGCCGCCGGTGCCCGGCTTGGCACCGATGGTGCGCTCGACCATCTTGACGTGGCGGTAGCGCCATTCCTGCAGCCCCTCGTCGAGGTCGACCAGGCGCTCGCACACCATCGCCGCCAGGTCGTTGCGCTTGTACACCGCGAGCAGCAGGTCCTGCACCTCCGCCGACGGCGTGAGCGGCCGGTGCACGTCACGCATCAGCGCGGTGCGTGGCACAACATGGCCCTGCTGGCCCAGTTAATAGAGGAACGTGTCGAACATGGTCGGCTCGTCGAACAGCTGCTCGAGTGCGGCGCGTCCCGGACCCTCCGGCTGCCCCTTCATCAGCTCGGGCCGCTTGTGGCCGAGCAGGAACTCGAGCTGGCGGAACTGGTGCGACTGGAAGCCACTGGCCGCATCGAGGCGCGCGCGGAACGAGTTGAACGACATCGGCGTCATCGTCTCGATCACGTCGACCTGCGACACCAGCGTCTTCAGGATGGTCAGCACACGCTTGAGCGTCGCCAGCGCGACGATGCTGTCGTTGTGCTCGAAGGCGTGACGCAGGTGGCGCAGCTCGTGCAGCACCTGCTTGAACCACAGCTCGTAGACCTGGTGGATGACGATGAACAGCGTCTCGTCGTGCTCGGGACCGTCGGAGCGCGGCTGCTGCAGCGCGAGCAGCTCGTCAACGCGCAGGTACGAAATGTAGGTCAGCGGCTTGTTGTCCATCGCGCGATGCTACACGTTCGGACGGCCGCGGTTCGGGCGGCCGGCGTTCCGCCGGCCGCGGGTTTGCGGCACGGTAGACTGGCGCCAGGGGGGACCACGTGATGGAAATGGGGTCGCGCGTGCCGCGCCGGCCGCACCCGCTGCTGCGCTGGTGCGCGCTGCGCCTGCTCGACCTGTTCGGTTGGCGGCTCGACATCCGCCTGCCGGACGAGCCGAAGTTCGTCGTGCTCGGCGCGCCGCACACCTCCAACTGGGACGGCGTGCTGGCGGTGTGTACCGTGCTCGCGCTCGAACTGCGCATCGGCCTGTTCGTCAAGCACACGGCGTTCGAGAACCGCTTCATCGGCGGCATCCTGCGGGGCGTCGACGCGATCCCGATCGACCGCTCGGCGTCGGGCGGCGTGATCGCGCAAACTGTCGATGCATTCCATGACCGCGAACACCTGGTCATCGGCATCGCGCCGGAAGGCACGCGCAAGCGCGTCGAGAAATGGAAGCGCGGCTTCCACCTGATCGCCCACGAGGCGCAGGTTCCGGTCGTCTGCGCCTACATCGACTATGGAAGAAAGGTCGTGGGCACGGGCCTGCAGATGCGCACCACCGGCGACTACGCGGCCGACCTGGAGCGCATCCAGGCGTTCTACCGGATCATCGAGCCGAAGCGGCCCGAGAACTTCTCGGCGTCCGGCTAGGAAGCCCGCGCCGGCACCGGCACGCGCATCAGCAGCAACGCGCCGGGAATGAACAGCACCAGCAGCACCATCAGCGACAGGCGCGGATCGTCCAGCAGCAGCGCGGCCCAGCCCACCAGGATCGGGCCGAGGATCACGGCGAACTTGCCGAGCATGTTGTAGAAACCGAAGAACTCGCCGGCGCGGTCGGCGGGAATCAACTGGGCGAACAGCGCGCGCGATTGCGACTGCACGCCGCCCTGCACCAGCGCGATGACCACCGCCATCGCATAGAACTGCGCCACGGTCTGCAGCGTGTAAGCCCACACCGTGACGCCCGCGTAGACCGCGATCGCCAGCACGACGGAGTTGCGCGCGCCCCAGCGCTCGCCGAGCCGGCCGAAAGCGATCGCCGCCGGGAACCCGACGAACTGCACCAGCAGCAGCGCCACGATCAGGCTGTCGTCGGGGAACCCCAGCGCCTGGCCGAAGTTGACCGCCATGCGGATCACGGTGTCGACGCCGTCGATGTAGAGCCAGTACGCGAGCAGGAACATCCACACGGCCCGGTGCGCGCGGATCGCGCGCAGCGTGGCCGCCAGCTCGCGCAGCGCATCGCCGAGCGCGTGGCCGGCGCGGTGCGCCGCCGCGGGGCGCTCGCGCACCCAGCGCATCAGCGGCAGCGTGAACAGCGCCCACCAGGTGCCGACCATCACGAACGACCACTGCACCGCGGCGGTCTTGCCCGCCAGGCCGAACAGCCCCGGCTTGAGCACCATCGCCACGTTGAGCGCGAACAGCAGCCCGCCGCCGAGGTACCCCAGCCCGTAGCCGAGCGCCGAGACCCGCTCGTACTCGCCGGGCCGCGCGACGTCCACCAGCAGCGCGTCGGTGAAGATCAGGCTGCCGGAGAAACCGATGCTCGCCAGCGAGAACAGCACCGTCGCGGCGAGCCAGGCGCTGGCCGGAGCCGCCGCCAGCAGCGCGGTCGCCGCCGCGCCCAGCAGCGCGAAGGCGAACAGGAAGGCCTTCTTGGCGCCGCCGCGGTCGGCCAGCGTCCCGAGCACCGGCGCCAGCAGGAAGATGAACAGGCCCGAGGCCGAATGCGCCAGCCCAAGCCGGAAGGTGACCTCGGCATCGGCCACGCCTTCGTTCCAGAAATTGCGGAAGAAGATCGGGAAGAAACCGGCCAGCACCGTGGTCGCGAATGCCGAGTTGGCCCAGTCGTACGCGGCCCACGCCCATTGCGCGCGCCGCTCCGGTGTCATTCGCCTTTCTTTCCGAGGTTGTAGCCGAGCAGCAGCGCATCCTCGCTGCCGTCGCGCGCCGGGTAGTAACTTTTCCGCACGCCCAGCTTGTGGAAACCCATGCCCTGGTACAAGGCGATCGCGGCCGCGTTCGACTTGCGCACCTCGAGCAGCATGATGTCCATGCCGGCGGCGCGCGCGACCTGCTGCAGGTGCGCCAGCAGGAAGCGCCCGATGCCCTGCTGGTGGTAGGCCGGCTCGACGCACAGGTTCAGCACGTGGGCCTCGCCCACCGCCATCGACATCACGGCGTAGGCCAGCACCTCATCCGACGGGCTCGTCACGATCCACGCGCTGTAGCCCACCTTGAGGCAATCGCGGAAGATGCCGTCGGTCCACGGGAAGGCGTAGGCGCGCGTCTCGATGTCCAGCACCTGCGGCAGCCAGCCGTCCTCCATCGGCCGCAGGTTCCACAACTGTTCCGGCTGGGCGCTCACCTCAGGCTCCGGCCAGGAAGCGGTGGATGCGCTTGAGGTCTTCCCAGCTCCTGGCCTTGTCGGCCGGATTGCGCAGCAGGTAGGCAGGGTGGTACGTGACCATCAGCGGCGTCCGGTCCGGACCCCAGTGATACGACTGTCCGCGCATCTTGCCGATCGGCGTGTCGGTGGCCAGCAGGCGCTGCGCGGCGATGCGGCCGAGCGCGACGATCAGCTTCGGCCTGACCAGCCGCAGCTGCTGCTCGAGGTAAGGCCGGCAGCGCTCGGCCTCGTCCTCGGCCGGATCGCGATTGCCGGGCGGGCGGCACTTGACCACGTTGGCGATGAAGGTATCGGTGGCGCGCGAGCGCCCGATCGCGCGCAGCATCTCGTCGAGCAGCTTGCCGGCGCGGCCGACGAAGGGCTCGCCCCTGGCGTCCTCGTCCGCGCCCGGCCCCTCGCCGACCACCATCAGCGGCGCCTGGCGCGGCCCCACACCGAACACGGTGTTGGTACGGGTTTCGCACAGGCGGCACAGGCGGCACGCCGCGACCGCCGCCTGCAGGCCCTCCCAGTCGGCGGGCACCGATCCCGCTGCCGGCGACGGCACGGGTTCGGGTCCGGCTGCGGCCGGCACGCTCTGCGCCGGCGCCGCCGCCGTGCGCGGCGCGGCTCCACGCAGCTCCCACGGCTCGATGCCGAGGGCCTTCAGGTAACGCGGGCGCCGGGCTGGATCCATGCGCGGATTCTAAGGCGTCCCGAGCGTCTCCATCCGCTGCGGATGCGCGCGGCCGCGCGGCGCGCTGGCGAGCCGGTTCACCGCATTCAGGTAGGCCTTGGCCGAGGCGACGACGATGTCGGTGTCGGCGCCCTGGCCGTTGACGATGCGCCCGTCCCTGCGCAGCCGCACCAGCACCTCGCCCTGCGCGTCGCCGCCGGCGGTGATGTTGCTGACCGAGAACAGCACCAGCTCCGCGCCCGATTGCGCGACCTGCTCGATCGCCGAGAACACCGCGTCAACCTGGCCGTCACCGGAAGCCGTGGCTTCGTGGCGTTCGCCGTCGACAGACAGCACGACGCGCGCCCGCGGCTTCTCGCCGGTCTGCGAGCCGGATTGCATCTCCACCAGGCAGATGCCTTCGCCGGTGCACGCGTGATCCTGCTCGCTCGCGAGTGCCTGCAGGTCCTCGTCGTAGATTTCATGCTTTTTATCGGCCAGGTCCTTGAAGCGCGTAAAGGCCCGGTTCAGCTCGAACTCGGACTCGTGGCGGATGCCGAGCTCCTCGAGGCGCTTCCTGAAGGCGGCGCGGCCCGAGTGCTTGCCGAGTACCAGCCTGTTCGTGGTCCAGCCCACGTCCTCGGCGCGCATGATCTCGTAGGTCTGGCGATGCTTGATCACGCCGTCCTGGTGGATGCCGGACTCGTGCGCAAAGGCGTTGGCGCCGACAATGGCCTTGTTCGGTTGCACCGGGAAGCCGGTGATGTTGGACACCAGGCGCGAGCAGTGCACGATCTCGCGCGTGTCGATGCGCGTGTCGCAGGGGAACACGTCGGCGCGCGTGCGCACGGCCATCACCGTTTCCTCGAGCGCGGCGTTGCCGGCGCGCTCGCCGAGGCCGTTGATCGTGCACTCGACCTGGCGGGCGCCGCCGATCAGCACGGCGGCCAGCGAATTGGCCACCGCCATGCCGAGGTCGTTATGGCAGTGCACCGACCACACCGCCCGGCCCGAGTTGGGCACCCGCTCGCGCAGCGACTTGATCAGCGCGCCGAACATGTGCGGCAGCGTGTAGCCGACCGTGTCCGGGATGTTCACCGTGGTCGCGCCGGCGGCGATCACCGCCTCCAGCACGCGGCACAGGAAATCCGGCTCCGAGCGGCCGGCGTCCTCCGGCGAGAACTCGACGTTGTCGGTGTAGCGGCGCGCGTGCTTCACCGCCGCGACGGCCTTCTTCAGCACGTCCTCGGGGTCCATGCGCAGCTTCATCTGCATGTGGATCGGCGAGCAGGCGATGAAGGTGTGGATGCGCGAGCGCTGCGCCGGGCGCAGTGCCGCCGCGGCGCGCTCGATGTCCTCGGCGCCGGCGCGGGCCAGGCCGCAGACGATGCTGTCCTTCACTTCGCGCGCGACGGCCTCGACCGCGGCGAAATCGCCGGGGCTGGCGGCCGGGAAGCCGGCCTCGATCACGTCCACCTTCAGGCGCTCGAGTGCCAGCGCGATGCGGACTTTCTCGTCCTGTGTCATCGAAGCGCCGGGCGACTGTTCGCCGTCGCGCAGCGTGGTGTCGAAAATGATCAGTTGGTCTTTCATTGGCGGGTCTTTGCGTAGGGCGGCATTCCATGCCGCCGATGGCGTCGGCAAAGGATTGCCGACCTACGGGAGTTCTCTGGGGTTTGCACGGTTGCGGCCCCGTGCGGCCGTGAGGGATGTTCTGCCTTACGGCAGAAGCAGAACGAGCAGCAGCGTCCGGGCGCGAAGCGCCGGCGCACATGCTTCGATGAGGCTCGAGTTCTGCATGACGCGCGAACTATAAGGGTAACGGCCGCGCATAAGCAAAGACCGCGTCAGACCTTCGGCGGCTCGCGGTCCTCGACGATCGGCTGGGCGGCCTCGCGCCGGACGAAGCGGCGCCAGGCCGCCATGGTCGGCCCGGACAAGGCGTAGCCCAGGAAGCCCAGGAACACCACCCAGTGGGTCGGGAACACCAGGAACAGGACCAGGATGCCGAGGGCGACGACGAAGTAACGGAACGGCACGCGGTCGGCCAGGCCCAGCTGCTTGATGCTGAAGAAGCGGAAGTTGGTGACCATCAGCACGGCCGCGAGCCAGGTCAGGATGGTCGCCGGGATGACCAGCGCCTGGCCCTTCCAGCCCTCCTCGCTGAAGGCCCAGACGAAGCCGACCACCAGCGCCGCGGCGGCCGGGCTCGGCAGCCCGAAGAACGCGCCCTTGGTGCCGCCGCGCGTCGCCAGCACGTTGAAGCGCGCCAGCCGCAGCGCCGCGCACGAGGTGTAGGCGAAGGCCGTGACCCAGCCGAGCTTGCCGCCGAGCCATTCGGTCTGGGCCGCGAGGTGGTGCAGGCTGTAGGTGTACATGACAATCGAGGCGGCGACGCCGAAGGCGACCATGTCGCACAGGCTGTCGTACTCCTTGCCGAAGTCGCTCGCAGTGTGGGTCATGCGCGCGACCAGGCCGTCGAGCGAGTCGGCGACCATCGCCGCGCCGATCGCGATCGCGGCGGCCTCGAACTTGCCGTTCATCGCCGCGACGATGGCGTAGAACCCGCCGAACAGCGTCGCCGTGGTGAACAGGTTCGGCAGCAGATAGATGCCGCGGCGCCGGCGCCCCGCTTCGTCCAGCTCGTTGTCGGCCATGGCGGGAGTTTACCCGGTGCCGCGCCCGCCGGCCGCGCTCAGTTCTTGGCTTTGTCGACCAGCTTGTTCTTCGCGATCCACGGCATCATCGAGCGCAGCTGGCCGCCGACCTGCTCGATCGGGTGCGCGGCGCCGAGGCGGCGCTGGGCCTTCAGCACCGGCTGGCCGGCCTGGTTCTCCAGCACGAACTCGCGCGCGAACGCGCCGGTCTGGATCTCGCGCAGGATCTTTTTCATCTCGGCGCGGGTCTGCTCGGTGACGATGCGCGGGCCGCGCGTGTAATCGCCGTACTCGGCGGTGTTGCTGATCGAGTAGCGCATGTTCGACATGCCGCCCTCGTACATCAGGTCGACGATCAGCTTGAGCTCGTGCAGGCACTCGAAGTACGCCATCTCCGGGGCGTAGCCCGCCTCGACCAGCGTCTCGAAGCCGGCCTGCACCAGCGCGGTGGCGCCACCGCACAGCACGGCCTGCTCGCCGAACAGGTCGGTCTCGGTCTCTTCCTTGAAGGTGGTCTCGATGATGCCGGCGCGGCCGCCGCCGATGGCCGAGGCGTAGGCCAGCGCGATCGCGTGCGCCTTGTTCGACGAGTCCTGGGCGATGCAGATCAGGCACGGCACGCCGCCGCCGCCCTGGTACGTCGAGCGCACCAGGTGGCCGGGGCCCTTGGGCGCGATCATGATCACGTCCATGTCGGCGCGCGGCGCGATCAGCTGGAAATGGATGTTGAAGCCGTGCGCGAACGCCAGCGCGCCGCCCTTCTTCAGGTTCGGCGCGACGCTGTCCTCGTAGATCTTGCGCTGATCCTGGTCCGGCGCCAGCATCATCACGAGGTCGGCGCCCTTGACCGCCTCGGCGACTTCCTTCACTTCGAGGCCGGCGGCCTCGGCCTTCTTCCACGACGCCGAGCCCTTGCGCAGGCCGACGGTGACGCTGACGCCCGAGTCCTTCAGGTTCTGCGCGTGGGCGTGTCCCTGCGAGCCGTAGCCGATGATCGCGACCTGCTTGCCCTTGATGTTGGCGAGCCTGGCATGCTTGTCGTAGAAGATCTTGATGCTCACTGCATGACTCCCGTTTCTTGTCATTCCGGCGAAAGCCGGAATCCACTAATTACGCCGCCCGTTCGCCGCGGACCGCCAGCATGCGATGGCCCGGCTCGATCGCGGCGACACCGCTGCGGACCACTTCCAGGACTTTCGACAGCGTGCCGATCTCCTTCAGGAAATCGCTGATCTCGAGGCCAGTGCCGGTGACCTGCACCGTGCGCGTGCTGTTGCTTTCGTCGAGCAGCTGGCCGCGGTAGCGGCGGATCAGGTCGACTACGGGCCGCGCCGAGCCGCCCGAGACATCCACCTTGACCAGCAGCAGTTCCATCTCGACGTGCTCGCGGCCGGTCAGGTCGGCCACTTCGACCACGTCGATCAGCTTGCGCGACTGCTTGATGATCTGGTCGATCACCGCGTCGGAACCCGTGGTGACGACGGTCACCCGCGACAGGGTCGGGTCGTGGGTCGGCGCGACCGTCAGCGACTCGATGTTGTAGCCGCGCGCCGAGAACATGCCGGACAGGCGCGCCAGCGCGCCGGCTTCGTTCTGCAGCAGCACCGAAATGATGTGTCTCATGGGGCGTCGAACGTTACCGGCGTTTGTGTTGCAGCGCAACAGGGACCGTGGCACCCTCTGTTCCCCTTCCCGTTCGCTGCCTCGACCCTTCACACCGAGCCATGACCCAAGCCCCGACATCGACCCAGGCGCACCCGCTCGCAGGCCAGACCCTGAGCGGCGCCGACGTCGTCGTCCAGGTGCTGGCGGATGAAGGCGTCGGCACCGTGTTCGGCTACTCGGGCGGCGCCATCCTGCCGACCTACGACGCGATCTTCCGCTTCAACAAGGACTTTCGCGACCGAGAGGGCGGCGACAAGATGCCGCTGATCGTCCCGGCCAACGAGCAGGGCGCGGGCTTCATGGCGGCGGGTTACGCGCGCGCCTCGGGCAAGGTCGGCGTGGCGCTGGTGACCAGCGGCCCGGGCGCCACCAATTGCGTGACGCCGGTGCGCGACTGCATGGCGGACTCGATCCCGATCGTGCTGATCTGCGGCCAGGTGCCGACCGCGGCGATGGGCACCGACGCCTTCCAGGAAGCGCCGGTGTCGAACATCTTCGGCGCCTGCGCCAAGCACGTGTTCCTGGTCACCGATCCGCGCCGCCTCGAGGCCACCGTGCGCACCGCTTTCGAGATCGCGCGCACCGGGCGTCCCGGCCCGGTCGTCATCGACATCCCCAAGGACGTGCAGAACGCCCAGGTCCCGTTCATGGGCCGCGGCGTGCTGCCGGTGCCGGGGTTCCGCGCGCGCAGGGACGCGCTCGAGGACAACCGGCTGTCCGAGGAGCAGTGCGAGCGCTTCTTCGAGATGCTGTCGCGCTCGCGCCGGCCACTGCTGTACTGCGGGGGCGGCGTGATCCACGGCGAGGCCGCGGCGGCGTTGCGCGAGTTCGCGCACGCCTTCGGCATCCCCGCGGTGACGACGCTGATGGGCATCGGCAGCTATGACACGACCGAGCCCCTGAGCCTGCACATGCTCGGCATGCACGGCACCGCGTTCGCCAACTACGCGGTGGACGACTGCGATTTCCTGATCGCGGTCGGCGCGCGCTTCGACGACCGCGTGGCGGGGGTGCCGGCCAAGTTCGCGCGCGCGGCCAAGTTCATCGCCCACCTCGACGTCGACTCGGCCGAGATCAACAAGGTCAAGCGCGTGCAGTGGCACCACGTCGGCCTGCTCGACCAGGCGCTGGGCGCGCTGACCACGTTCGGCCGCAAGCAGCAGTTCGGCAAGGACCTCACGCCCTGGCACGAGCACGTCGCGCAGCTCAAGCAGACGTACGCGATGAACTACGACCGGGCCAGCACGCTGATCCAGCCGTACGAGGTGATCGAGGAGATCAACCGCCATACCCGTGGCGAGGCGATCATCGCCACCGGCGTCGGCCAGCACCAGATGTGGGCGGCGCAGTACTTCGATTTCCGCTCACCGAGGCTGTGGCTGACCTCGGGCTCGATGGGCACGATGGGCTTCGGCCTGCCGGCAGCGATCGGCGCGGCCTTCGCCTGTCCCGGCAAGGCCGTCATCGACATCGACGGCGACGCCTCGATCCGCATGAACATCGGCGAGCTCGAGACCGTCACCACCTACAAGCTGCCGGTGAAGGTCGTGGTGCTGAACAACTTCGGCGACGGCATGGTCAAGCAGTGGCAGAAGCTGTTCTTCAAGGGCCGGTTGTCGGGCTCCGACAAGTCGCTGCACAAGAAAGACTTCGTGCGCGCGGCGCAGGCCGACGGCTTCGAGTGGGCCAGGCGGCTCGACCAGAAGGCCGACGTGCGGGCCGTGGTGAAGGACTTCGTCGCCTTCAAGGGCCCGGCGTTCCTCGAGGTGATCATCGACCCGGATGCCGGCGTCTACCCGATGGTCGGCCCCGGCATGGCCTATTCCGAGATGATCACCGGCGATTTCATCCCGAGCCGCGAGCCGCCGCCGGCCAGGGACGTCGACAAGTCCGAGATGTTCTAGTTGGTGTCCTCCCGAGGAGCGAAGCGACGAGGGATCTGGCCTCAACAGCAAGATCCCTCGCTGCGCTCGGGATGACACGGGCCGGAGAAACCCCGCTTTCCGCGCGCCGGGCTTAGACTGCCGGAACCTTTCCGCGAGGCTCCCATGGGCACCCCACACGCCGGCAATCCGCACGTCCTGGTCGAGGTGAAGGACCGCGTCGCGCTGCTGCGCATCGACCGCATCGAGAAGAAGAACGCGCTGACCGACGCGATCTACCGCGCGCTGGGCGACGCCATCGCCGCCGCCGACGCCGACGACGACGTGCGCGCGCTGGTGCTGACCGGCACCGGCGATTCGTTTTCGGCCGGCAACGACATGGTCGACTTCCTGAACCAGAAGGGCACGTTCGAGACCACCGGCGCGTGCTACTTCATGAAGAAGCTCTACGACTTCCGCAAGCCGGCGCTGGCGGCGGTCAACGGCCTCGCCATCGGCATCGGCACCACCCTGCTCCTGCATTGTGACTTCGCCTGGGCCGGCGAGTCGGCCACCTTCAAAATGCCCTTCGTCGGCATCGGCATCGCGCCGGAGTTCTGCTCGACCTACCTGCTGCCGGCGATGCTGGGGCACCGGCGCGCGGCCGAGCTGCTGTACACCAGCGACAAGTTCGGCGCGCAGAAGGCGCTCGAGTGCGGGCTGGTCAACGGCGTCGTCGCCGATGCCCAGGTGCTCGAGCACACGCTGGCGCAGGCCCGCCGCCTGGCCGAGCAGCCGCCGGCGGCGCTGCGCACCTGCAAGCGACTGCTGCGCGTGGCGCTGAACGAACCGGCCATGAAGGCATTCGACCGCGAAGTGGCCGAGCTTGACCGCATGATCCGCGGCAATCCGGAAGCCACCGAGGCGATGACGGCGTTCATGCAGAAGCGCAAGCCGGATTTTTCGAAGTTCAAGTAGGTCGGCAATCCTTTGCCGACAAGGCGGCATGGGAATGCCGCCCTAC
>JBQTJQ010000084.1:0-6001 GCA_052386975.1 Gammaproteobacteria bacterium
GCAGGCCGGAGCGGTCGATGACGATCTCGGTCGCCAGCGACAGCGGCACGTTCTTGGTGGCCTCGTCGAGGCCGTCGATCAGCTGCAGGAACTGGGTCAGCGCGCCGGCGGAGCGGCCGATCACGGCCGCGCTGCCCTTGGCCACCGCCCACATCGAGGCGTTCTGGTCCTTGGCCAGCTGGCGCAGGCGGTCGAGCGTGGTCGCGCCGATGCCGCGCGCCGGCAGGTTGACCACGCGCTCGAACGCGCCGTCGTCGGCGCGGTTGGACACCAGTCGCAGGTAGGCCAGGGCGTCCTTCACTTCCATGCGCTCGAAGAAGCGCAGGCCGCCGTAGATGCGGTACGGGATGCGCTCGCGGATCAGGCCTTCTTCAAATACGCGCGACTGCGCGGCGGTGCGGTAGAGGATGGCGCTGTCGGCGAAATCACGGCCGCGCCCGTGGAACTCGCGGATGCGGTTGATCACGAACTCGACCTCGTCCTGGTCGCTGAACGCCGCGTACAGCTGGATCTTGTCGCCCTCACCGGCGTCGGTCCACAGGTTCTTGCCGAGGCGCCCGGTGTTGTGCGCGATCAGCTTGTTGGCGGCGTTGAGGATGGTGCCGGTCGAGCGGTAGTTCTGCTCGAGCCGCACGACCTCCGTGCCCGGAAAGTCTTTCTCGAGGCGCAGCATGTTTTCGACTTTGGCACCGCGCCAGGAGTAGATCGAGTTGTGCGTGACGACGCCGTTGGCGACGTAGTTGTGCGTGCCCTTGACGTTGAGGTCGAAGACCTCGGTCGCCGCGTCGCGCCGCTCGATCCGGGCCACCGTATCGGTGATGCCGTCCCCAAGCACGATGGCCATTCCAGGCCTGACGGAGCCAGCGCGAAGGAATGGCAGGGACTTGCCGTTCAGATTGGCACTCAGCACGAGCGTGCCATCGATGGCGCGACGCGCTTCGTGAGCAACCTTGAGCAGTTCGCCGAAGTTCGCGCGGCAGGTATCGACGGACCAGCTCCGCGAGCCCGCTTTCTCGCGCCTGACGCTGAAGCCCGCGTCCTGCAGTTTCTTTTTTATGCCCGGGCCATTGCCGACGATGCTCATTCGGTGCATCGACCTCAGCCCTCGTGGATCGCTGCACAGCGTCACAACAATGTTGTTGCGGCTCGAGTTTCTCGAGCGAGGCCTGTGGTGGGGCTCTTCGGGGTCGAGATGCCGGTCGCCGAGCAGGCGCTCACCGGCTTCCTCGGTATTCAGCCGCGAGAACACGCGGGTGAGCATCTCCTGGTCGTGCACGTAGCCGTTTCGAGACAAGCCCTTGCGGGCAACGAATGGCAGGGTTGGAATTCCGTACGAAAGTGACAGCAGAATCTCGTCAACCCGGGCCTCGTTGGGCGTGGCATGCGTTCCAACGACCCACACGGCATCGGCGTGCTCCTGCATCAGGCGCTGCTTGAACCCGACCATGGGCTTCTTCTGTCCCTTTGTATAGACCTGGGACACGCCCAACCGGTAGCCCATGCCTCGCTTGTGCATCAGGTAAGTGAAATACATCTGCGGCGAGAAGCCGAGCTTGTATCCGGCGAAATGGGTGTGCTCGGGGGTGCTGGTCAACTTGCGCCCGGTCGCCGTGTGCAGCGTGACGAGAGAGCCCTTCCGGTGTTTTCGGAAGATTCGCGAAACTGCAGCGCCACGAAAATCGCCGCTGCCGTGGCACGACAGGACCTGATCGCCCACCTGAACCTGTTCAACCGGCTTGTCGGTCCCGTCGGCCATGCGGATCGACGTGCCCTTGGCCACGCACTGGTCATCGTCACCGACACAGAACACGATGCCGCTATCGCCGGCGAGCACCTTCAGCCACGCATACTGCAGCGTGTTGGTGTCCTGGAACTCGTCCACCAGGATGTGGCGGAAGCGGCGGCGGTAGTGCGCCTGGATCTCGGGCACGTCGCGGCACAGCTCGAACGCGCGCAGCAGCAGCTCGGCGAAATCCACCTGCCCGGCCTGGTCGGCCGCGGCCTGGTAGGCGGTGTAGATGCGCAGGAACTGGCGCTCGGCGAAATCGCCGGTGTCGGCCAGGTGTTGCGGCCGCTTGCCCTCTTCCTTGCGGTTGTTGATGAAGGCCGCGACCGCGCGCACCGGCCACTGCTCCTCGGGAATCTCCAGCTGCTTCATCACGCGCTTGATGAAGCGCTGCTGGTCGTCGCTGTCCATGATCTGGAAGTTCTGCGGCAGCTTGGCTTCCTTCCAGTGCAGCCGCAGCAGGCGGTGGGCGATGCCGTGGAAAGTGCCGACCCACAGCGCGCGCACCGGCAGGGCGATCAGCTGCTCGAGGCGGCCGCGCATCTCGGCGGCGGCCTTGTTGGTGAAGGTGACCGCCAGCACCGAGTGCGGCGAGACGTTCTCGACCGCGACCAGCCAGGCCAGCCGGTGCACCAGCACGCGGGTCTTGCCGGAGCCGGCGCCGGCCAGCACCAGGCGGTGCTCCGGCGGAGCCGTGACGGCGTCTTTCTGCGCGGGGTTGAGGGAACCGATGAGGGGCGTGACGTCCACGCCGTATTTTAGTAGGTCGGCAATCCCTTGCCGACTAAGGCAATCCCTTGCCAACTCCCGGCGGCATGGAATGCCGCCCTACTTGCCGGCCTCGATCCGGTAGGTCGCCTGCTGCTTGTCCTCGCCGTCCACGCGCAGGAAGTAGGCCTCGCCGGCGCGCAGCACCGCGAGCGAGGACTCGTCGCTGCCGAACGGCAGCTGGATCTCGGCCAGGTTGATGCCGCGCTCGGTGTCCCACAGCGACATCAGGTCGCCGGTGACGGCTGCGAGGTAGCGCCACGAGTGCACGAACATGCAGTCGAGCACCTGCGAGCTGCCGCGGTGCTCGCGGACCTTGCGCCCGACTTCCTGGGTCTGGAACACGGTGAGCTCGCGCTTCTGGGCCACGTCCACGAGGTGCACGCGCGAGCCGAACTCGCGCTCGCCGACGCCGCGCCCTTCCGCCGCCCCGATGCGGGTATCGCGAGCCTGCTCGCGCGCAGAGCCGCCGCCGGTCGGCGCGCTCACGCTCGGCCCGCGCGGCGCGGAGCCGCGACGCGTGCTCGTCACCGAGCCGCCAACCGCCGCGACGTCGCCGCCGGGAGCCTTGGCCGTGCAGGTCACGAGCTCGTGGCTGCCGCGCCCGATCTTGAGCTCGGCCCAGTCGACGTAGTCGGCCTTCAGGTTGCGCGGCTCGCGCGGCAACGTCGTCGCCTGCGCCGGCGCCGCAACCGGCCCGCCCAGCGTGAACTTCATGGCGCGCGGGCTGGCCGGCTCGTTCACGGTCAGGCCCAGCGACCCCGCCGCCTCGTCGATCGCCCGCTGCATGGCGTTGACCAGCGCGGCCTGCGCGGTCAGGCCGTCCGACGGCGGGCGGCCCGGCGCGCCCATCGGGAACGAGGTCTGCGCCTGCACCTTGGCGTTCTCGTCCACCAGGCGCACGTCGGCCTGCGCGGTGGCGGAGAAATAGCCGCCCGGCGCGGCCGCGCTGTCGGCCGAAAGGTAGACACGCACGATGCCGTCGAGCTGGTGGCCGGCGGTGTTCTTGACGAAATCGTCGGCGGTGACGAAGTAGCCCGGGTCCTCGAGCTTCTTCCAGATGCTCTTGACCTGCTTGGCCTCCTCGCGGTCGCTGACCTCGACGCCGCTGTCGTTGAGGATCTGCTCGAGGCGCGACTGCGCGCTGGCGGCCAGGGCCTTGGCCGCCTCGTTGGCCGGAAACACCATCACCGCGACGTGGGTCAGCGGCATGCGGTCGTTGACGGGGGTGTCGTCCTGGGCGGACGCGACGAGCGCGAGCATGAAAAAGGGGACAGTCCCCATTTTCGTCCAGCGTTTCGCGCTCATTCAGTGGCTCCGGCGAAAATGGGGACAGTCCCCGTCATTCCTTCGCCGCGTAGTGCGCGGAGGCGCGGTCGCGGAAGCGCCGGCCGGCCTGGATGCCGATCACGTCCATCGCCATCTCGCCCGACACCGGATTCCAGCCGCCGATGCCGGTGTAGGCATCGGCGAATTCCGGCTTGCCGGCGTCGAGCACGTAGGTCTTGACGTCGCCCTTGAACTGCCAGTCCTTGCCCATCGGGTTCTCGGGGTTGTTGCGCGAGGCCAGCGCGCCGCTGGCGAAGAACACCAGGGTCAGGCCCTCGCCGCCCGGCGCCTTGGCGCAGCCGCGCGCGCAGCTCTCGGCGATTGCGGCGGCGGCCACCGGGGTCAATTCATTCGCGTCGACGCGCGCGGCGCCGCTCTCGGCCAGCAGGCTGGTCATGTCGGCGCAGGCGCGGTTCCAGTGCTCGGCCCTTGCTCCGGATTTATAGACGCAGACCAGGCTGACGTCGCGGCCGTAGGCGAGGTTGCGCAGCGCGCTGACCTGTTTCTGCGCGGGCGTGCATGACAATTCCGCTACGCGCGTGCCGGCCTTCGCCTGCCAGTCGCCCGAGGCGCGGCGCTGCAGGTCCTGCATCAGGCGCCGGGCCTCGCAGGGATTGCCGGCCTGAATCTCGAAGTCGGCCAGCTCCCACAGCGCCTGCTCCGGCCAGAACTCCGGCGCCTTGCCGAAGGCGACGCTCGCCGAGACTCTGGTCAGCAGCTCGCGCGCCGGCAGCGCCAGCTGCGCCTGCCGGGCAACGTCGCGCGTGAGGCGCGCCTGCTGGAGCAGCTCCTGCGCCTGGCGGAAGTCCTTGTCGTTGAGCTCGAAGCGCCCGCGCGCGTTGGCCAGCACCAGCGCCAGCGCCTTGGCCCGCATCTCGTAGTACTCGCGCGTCGCGCCGTCGCGGGCCGCCGAGAAGTCCACCGTCGGCAGCAGCGCCCGGCCCTGCTCGAGCGCGCGCTCGCGATCGGCCACGGCGACGGCCGGGTCCTCGGCGGCGCGGAACAGCTCGCGCAGCTTCTGCAGCTGGACCGCGGCCTCGGAGATCTTCACGCGCACCCAGATCACGCAGGCTTTGCCGTCCATCCAGGTTTCGTCGGCCTCGACCCCGGCGAGCTCGGCGTCGATGCGGGTCTGGGTCCGCGAATCCACCTCGGTGCGCGACTGCAACGCGCCGCCGCTGCCCTGGGCGGTCTCGCGCAGGTTGAGCTCGCTGCGCACCGTCACGCGGATGCTGCCGGCCAGGTCGCGCAGCGCGCCCTGCCTGGCCAGCGCCATCTGGTCGTTCAGCGACAGCAGCCCCTTCTGGGCCTGGCCGATGCCGGTGTACCAGCCCGCCGGCGCGACGTTGCGCGTCACCCACTCGGGCTGCGGGCCGCCGGTGAACTCCGGGCATTTGCCGGCCGCGAGGGCGTCGGCGCCCGGCGACAGCAGCACGGCCAGCGCCAGCAACGCGTGGGTGCGGTTCATGGCGGCGCGCCGCTCAGTTCGAGGGGGCGCCCGAGAAATCCTGGTACAGCGCTTCGCTCGCCGCCGGCGCGAGCTTGGCGCCCGAAGCCTGCACGATCTGGTCGTAGACCTGGCGCGCCTGCGAGCGGTCCACCGTGATCATCGCGCACAGGTTGCGCTCGCCGTTCAGCTCCACGTACTCGACGCGCGTCGGCGCGAGCCCGCTCAGGGTCTGCTCGGCGATCTGCTTCGACACGCTCTCGAAGGCGGTGTTGAGGGCGCGCGACTGAGCCGGCTTGTCGGCGCCGGCCGGGGCGTTGGTCTCCTCGGTCAGGCGCGTGTAGGTCTTGTCCATCGCGGCGACGCGCAGCTCGAGCTGCTTGGCGATCTCGGCCCGCGCCTTGGCCACCGCCATCTGGCGGTCAAGCGACAGGTTGCCGGAGTCCTTGACGCACTCGGTCGCGGCGAAGCCGCCGTCGGCGACCGGCTTCATGATCCAGTCGGGCGGCGGGCTCGCACAGCCGGCGAGCGTGGCAGCGGACAGCAGTGACAGGACGGCGGCTTTCATGGTGGGCTCCCCGGGGATGCGTTGCGCCGCATAGAGTAACGCCCGCGGCGGCGGCGATGGAAGCTCGGGTGACAAGCCCGGCGCAACCGGAGTAGATTCATCG
>JBQTJQ010000085.1:0-8231 GCA_052386975.1 Gammaproteobacteria bacterium
CGACTCCCGAGTCGCGCGACAGCGGCGTCGAGGTATCGGCGTAGGCGGCCGGGGCCGCCAGGAACGACAGCGCGACTGCGGCCGCGGCCAGCGTGGATTTCAGCGTTTTGTTGCTCATGACAGACCCCTTTGATTAGTTGCGCCTACCTGTTACAAGCCCCGTGCCAACCAAGCTACGCGCGCAACTCGTTGATTTGATTGACCCGGAGCCAGCAGCCTCGGGAGCTTGCTGAACGATCTGGCGACCGTCACCGATTAGTGGTTCAAGTGGCGACCCGCGTAGCCCTTTGCACCATTAGCCGATGACTCCGAGTCTGAGCTTGAGATGCGACAGCGCGCCAAAGGGTTGCGATGGCGCGTAACAGGCCTGTTAGGATGCGCGCCCTTCGCCGCAGGCCGCCCCGGATTTACCCATGCAGATCGCCGTCAATTGCGTCGCCTACTTCCACTACACGCTCAAGGACGACGGCGGCCAGTTGATCGATTCCTCGTCGGGCGGCGAGCCGCTGGCCTACCTGCACGGCGCCGGCAACATCGTTCCGGGACTGGAGAAGGCGCTCGAAGGCCAGCAGGCCGGCGCCAGGCTCTCGGTGAAGGTCGTGCCCGAGCAGGGCTACGGCATGCGCGACGAAGCGCTGGTCCAGCAGGTCCCGCGCCGCTCGTTCCAGCGCGTCAAGGACCTCAAGGCCGGCATGCGCTTCCACGCCCAGACCGGCCAGGGCGCGGTCGCCGTGACGGTCACGAAAGTCCAGGGCGACATGGTCACGATCGATGCCAACCATGCGCTGGCCGGCGTCACGTTGAACTTCGACGTGGAAGTGACCAAGGTGCGCGAGGCGACGTCCGAGGAGCTGATGCACGGCCACGTCCACGGGGCGGGCGGGCACGCGCACTGACCGGGCACTGACCGGGGTCAGACCCCAAGTTATTGCTGAGCTTTGCCCGGCAGCGCGACGAAGCGCCGGTCCCACTCGTCGAGCAGCGTGGTCAGCCGCAGGTCCTGCCAGACCACGAACGGCCTGGTCTGCAGGTTCCGGCCGGTGTCGGTCGAGGCGAAATCGACGTTGGTCGCCAGCCGCAGGTTGCCGACGCTGACGTCGGTGCGGCCGTCCTTCTCGCGCTTGAGGCGCGGCTCCGCGGCGTGGAGCTTGGGGACGTAGTCGTCCAGGTCATCCGGCACGAAGGTCGCCTCGAACAGCCGGTCGTTGAAGAATTCCAGCGTCAGCTGCCCGGGCATGCCGAGGTGCGTGTAGTCCTTGGCAACGATCGTGTCGGTGTCGCGCGGCGGGTACTTGCTGGTCGCGCGCGGGCGCACCGGCGTCACCGCGTACTTCACCTTGGTCTGGTCCAGCGCGCTGCGCACGCTGCCGACCGAGTCGTAGCTCTTCAGCGGCCCGATCATCGCGACCGGATCGGCCACGCCCGCCGTGAACTTCGCGGTTTCGGGATGCGCGCTCGGCGCGATCACCATCTTGGCCGTGTACAGCACCGAGAAGGCGACGAACAGGATGCCGAGGATCGCCAGCCAGCGCAGCGGCTTGGCCTTCTTCCACCACTCCGGCGGTTCCAGCCAGTGTTTCTTTTCTTCGGCGGCCATGTCGGTGAGTCGGCGTCAGGGACGGGCCAGATTATGCCGGAACGCGAGGTAGGCCTCGGCCGAGGGCCGGACCGCCTCGATCATCGGCAGGTGGCCGATGCCGGGCATCAGGATCACCTGCGCCTCGGGAATGAAGGCCTTCATGGCGTCGGCGCCCCTGGGGTTGA
The DNA here is from genome assembly GCA_052386975.1 of Gammaproteobacteria bacterium. Lineage (GTDB taxonomy): Bacteria > Pseudomonadota > Gammaproteobacteria > Nevskiales > Nevskiaceae > JACPFV01. The sequence goes on from JBQTJQ010000085.1 coordinate 1,765, forward strand.
GCACGCGATCCTCCGCGCCCCACACGATCAACGCCGGCGTGTCGAGGCGCGTGACCCAGGTCTCCAGCGGCTCTTCGCGCCCCAGCTGCCGGAAGATCTTCGAGTGCAGCGCGAAGTTGGCGGCGGCGCGCTCGCCGAGCACGCGCTTGAACGAGTACGGCAGGAACGGCTGGCGGTGCATGGCGATCGCGCGCACCGCGGCGTGCTCCTCGGGCGTCTGCGCCACCAGCAGGATCTTGCCGGTCTTCTGGTACTCGCGGCGCAACTCGGAATCGAACGCGGCCGCGGTGCCGCCCGGGTCCAGCAGCCACAGGCTGGCGACCTCGTCCGGATACTTCGCCGCCCAGGTGGTGGCGATGTGGCCGCCCATCGAGCTGCCGCCCAGGTGCGCGCGGCTGAGGCCCACCGCGGCGGCGAACAGCCGCAGCCGCTCGACCTGGTCGGCGATCGCGTAGCTGGCGTCGGCCGGCTTGCTGGCGGCGCCGAAACCCGGGAGATCCGGGATGACCACGCGGTAGTGCGGCGTCAGGTAGCGCGCCACGCGCGTGAAGTTGTTCTGGTCGGCGCCGAAGCCGTGGATCAGCAGCAGCGGCTCGCCGCTGCCGCCCTCGAGGTACGGCATTTCGAACCCGGGAAGGGTGGCGCGGGCTTCGTGCAGGCCGGAGCGGCGCTGCTCCAGCGACAGGCCCAGCCGCGCCGAGGTGTACGGCGCGAGGTAATCGAACGCCGTGAGTCCCGCGAGCAGCAGCAGCAGCACCGCGAGCACGCCACCGAGAATGCGCATCGATTTCCCCCGAGGTCAGCGCCCGGATTCTAGCGTCAGTCTTCCGGTTCGTAGCCGAGGTTCGAGCCGAGCCACTTCTCGGCGGTGGCAAGGTCCCAGCCCTTGCGCCGGGCGTAGTCCTCGACCTGGTCTTTCTGCACGCGCCCGACCACGAAGTACTGCGCTTGCGGGTGCGCGAAGTACCAGCCCGACACCGCCGCGCCCGGCCACATCGCGTAGCTGTCGGTCAGCGTGATGTCGGCGTTGCGCTCGACGTCGAGCAGCCGCCACAGCGCCGCCTTTTCGGTGTGCTCCGGGCAGGCGGCGTAGCCGGGCGCCGGGCGGATGCCCTGGTAGCGCTCGGCGATGAGCTGCTCGTTGGACAGGTGCTCGTCGCTGGCGTGTCCCCACAGCTCGCGGCGCACGCGCTCGTGCAGCCGCTCGGCGAAGGCCTCGGCGAGCCGGTCGGCCAGCGACTCGAGCAGGATCGCGCCGTAGTCGTCGTTGTCACGCTTGAACTGCGCGACCCGCTCGGCGCAGCCCACGCCGGCGGTGACCGCGAACGCGCCGACGTAATCGTGCAGGCCGCTGGCCTTCGGCGCGACGTAATCGGCGAGGCAGCGGTTCGGCACGCCGGCGCGATGCTCGCCCTGCTGGCGCAGCAGGTGCAGGCGCGCGGCCACGGCGGCGCGCGACTCGTCGGCGTAGACCTCGAGGTCGTCGCCCACGGCGTTGGCCGGGAACAGGCCGCACACGCCGTTCGCGGTCAGCCACTTTTCGGCGATCAGCCGGTCGAGCATGGCCTGGGCATCGGCCCAGAGCTTGCGCGCGGCCTCGCCGGAGGCCGGATTGTTCAGCAGGTCCGGGTAGCGGCCCTTGAGCTCCCAGGCGATGAAGAACGGCTGCCAGTCGATGTAGCGCCGCAGTTCGCCCAGCGGGTAGTCGCGGAACACGCGCACGAACTGGCGGTGGCCGTGCTCCGGCGCCCAGGCGCCGCCGATCACGTCCTTGGCCTGCGTCGCCAGCAGGCGCGGCCGGAACGGCTTGTAGGCCGGCCAGTCGATCGGCGTCGCGTTGGCCCGCGCGGCCTCGAGCGTGAGCGATTTTTCGTGCCCGAGCTTGAGCCCGTGGCGCTCGCGGATCGCCGCGTACTCCTTGCCGACCTCGGCCAGCAGTTTCGGCCGCTGCGTCGCCGACAGCAGCGCCGAGGCGACCGGCACCGAGCGCGAGGCGTCCTTGACCCACACCACCGGCGCGTTGCGCGCCGGCGCGATCTTGACCGCGGTGTGCGCGCGCGAGGTGGTCGCCCCGCCGACCAGCAGCGGGATCTCGAGGCCGAGGCGCTGCATTTCCCTGGCGAAGTGCACCATCTCGTCGAGCGAGGGGGTGATCAGGCCCGACAGGCCGATGAGGTCGGCCTTCACGTCCTTCGCCGTGTCCAGGATTTTTTGCGCCGGCACCATCACGCCGAGGTCGACCACCTCGAAGTTGTTGCACTGGAGCACCACGCCGACGATGTTCTTGCCGATGTCGTGCACGTCGCCCTTGACCGTGGCCATGACGATCCTGCCGGCGCTGCGCGACGCGTCGCCGGGCCGCCTTTCCTGCTCGATGAACGGCACCAGGTGCGCCACCGCCTTCTTCATCACGCGCGCCGACTTCACCACCTGCGGCAGGAACATCTTGCCGGCGCCGAACAGGTCGCCGACCACGTTCATGCCGTCCATCAGCGTGCCCTCGATCACTTCGATGGTGCGCCCGCCGCGCGCCACGGTGTCCTTGCGGACTTCTTCGGTATCCGCCTCGACAACCGCATCGATCCCCTTCACCAGCGCGTGCTTGAGCCGCTCGGCCGCCGGCAACGTGCGCCATGCTTCTTCTTCCGCTGGTCCCTGACCCCTGATCCCTGACCCCTGTCGAACTCGCTCCGCGATTTCGACCAGCCGCTCGGTCGCGTCGCTGCGCCGGTTCAGCAGCACGTCCTCGATGCGCTCGCGCAGCTCCGCGTCGATCGCCTCGTACACCGGCAGCGCGCCGGCGTTGACGATGCCCAGGTCCATGCCGGCGGCGCGCGCGTGAAACAGAAAAACAGCATGAATGGCCTCGCGCACAAAGTTGTTACCGCGGAACGAGAACGACACGTTCGACACGCCGCCGCTGACCAGCACGCCCGGCAGGTGTTGCTTGATCCAGCGCGTAGCCTCGATGAAGTCGAGCCCGTAGCGCGCGTGCTCGGCCAGGCCGGTGGCGACCGCGAAGATGTTGGGGTCGAAGATGATGTCGGCGGGCGCGAAGCCGGCCCGCTGCGTGAGGAGCCGGTACGCGCGCTCGCAGACCTTCTGCCGGCGCTCGAGCGTGTCGGCCTGGCCCTGCTCGTCGAAGGCCATCACCACGACCGCGGCGCCATAGCGCCGGCACAGGCTGGCCTGCTCGAGGAACTTCGCCTCGCCTTCCTTGAGAGAGATCGAGTTCACGATCGGCCGGCCCTGCGTGCACTTGAGGCCCGCCTCGATCACCTCCCACTTCGACGAGTCGATCATCAGCGGCACGCGAGCGATGTCCGGCTCGCTCGCGATCAGGTTGACGAAGCGCGTCATCGCCGCGACGCCGTCGACCATGCCCTCGTCCATGTTGATGTCGATGAGCTGCGCGCCGGCCTCGACCTGCTGGCGCGCGACCGCGAGCGCGGCGTTGTAGTCGCCGGACTTGATCAGCTCCTTGAACTTCGCCGAGCCGGTGATGTTGGTGCGCTCGCCCACGTTCACGAAATTGATCTGCCGGGTGATGTTCAGCGGCTCGAGGCCGGACAGCCGGCACACGGGTTCGGGCGCGCCCGGCACGCGCGGCGCCTTGCCGGCGACGTGCTGCGCGACATGGCGGATGTGCTCGGGCGTGGTGCCGCAGCAGCCGCCGACCAGGTTGACGAAGCCGGCGCCGGCGAAGTCCTCGAGCACGCACGCCGTGTCGTGCGGCTTCTCGTCGTACTCGCCGAAGGCGTTCGGCAGTCCGGCGTTGGGGTAGCACGACACGTAGCAGTCGGCGACGCGCGCCAGCTCCTCGATCCATGGCCGCATCTCGCGCCCGCCCAGCGCGCAGTTCAGCCCGACCGCGAACGGCCGCGCGTGGCGCACCGAATTCCAGAACGCCTCGACGGTCTGGCCGGACAGCGTGCGGCCCGAGGCGTCGGTGATCGTGCCCGAGATGATCAGCGGCAGGCGCACCTGCTTTTCTTCGAACACCTGCTCGACCGCGAAGATCGCGGCCTTGGCGTTAAGCGTGTCGAAGATGGTCTCGACGATCAGCAGGTCGGCGCCGCCGTCCATCAAGCCTTGCGCCTGCTCGACGTAGGCCTTCACCAGCCCGTCGAAGCTCACGTTGCGCCTGCCGGGATCGTTGACGTCGGGGCTGATGCTGGCGGTGCGGTTGGTCGGGCCGAGCGCGCCGGCGACGAAGCGCGGGCGATCCGGTTCGCGCGCCTCGGCGGCATCGCACTCCAACCGCGCCAGCCTCGCGGCTTCGCGGTTGATCTCGTAGGCCAGCGCCTCGGTGCCGTAGTCGGCCTGCGAGATGCGGGTGGCGTTGAAGGTGTTGGTCTCGACGATGTCGGCGCCGGCCTCGAGGTACTGGCGATGGATCTCGCGCACGATCGCCGGCTGCGTCAGCACCAGCAGGTCGTTGTTGCCCTTCACGTCCCGCGCGTGGTCCCTGAACCGGGCCCCGCGGTACTCGGCTTCGCCGAGCTTGTGGCCCTGGATCATCGTGCCCATGGCGCCGTCGAGCACCAGGATGCGCTGCCGGACCAGGGTCTCCAGCAAGGCGCTGCGGTCGCTGGGCTTGGCTGCGGCGGGCATCGGGCGATTCTAGGCGATATCCGCATATCCGCATAGGCGGATATGCGCTTGACGCTGCCCTTGCCCGCCGGCTAGGTTTGTTAAACGATCGTTCAAGAGGATGCCGTGACGACCGCGACCCTCAACGCACCGGCCTGGTCCGACCGCAAACGCTGGCTGTGGGTGCTCGGCCTCACCGTGATGCTGCTGCCGGTCCAGGGTGTGCAGCTCGCCCACGCCACCGGGTGGAGCGTCTTCTACTGGTTCGCGCCGCTGTTCATCTATACGGTCATCCCGCTGCTCGACTGGGCCATCGGCACCGACGCCAGCAATCCGCCCGAGAGCGCGGTGCCCGTGCTGGAAGCCGACCGCTACTACCGCTGGCTGGTCTACATCGCGGTGCCCCTCGCCTATGCCGTGTGGATCTGGGGGCTGTGGCTGATCGCGACCGGCGGCCTGCCCTGGCACGCGCAGCTCGGCCTGGCCTTCTCGATCGGCGGCATCGCCGGCGTGTCGATCAACACCGCGCACGAGCTCGGCCACAAGACCGATCCGTTCGAGCGCTGGCTCGCCAGGATCGCGCTGGCGCCGGTGGCCTACGGCCACTTCTACGTCGAGCACAACCGCGGGCACCACGTGCGCGTGGCCACGCCCGAAGACCCGGCCAGCGCGCGCTTCGGCGAGACCTTCTGGGAATTCTTCCCGCGCACCGTCATCGGCAGCGTGCGCTCGGCGTGGGACCTCGAGAAAAGGCGGCTCGAGCGCGACGGCAAGGGCGTGTGGAGCCCGCGCAACGAGAACCTCCAGGCCTGGGCGATGACCCTGGTGCTGTACGGCGCGATGCTGGCCTGGCTCGGCTGGATCATCGTGCCGTTCCTCGTGATCCAGGCCATCTACGGGTTCTCGTTGCTCGAATCGGTGAACTACCTCGAGCACTACGGCCTGTGCCGGCAGAAGCTGGCGGACGGCCGCTACGAGCGCTGCCAGCCGCGCCACTCCTGGAACAGCAACCACGTCGTGACCAACCTGTTCCTGTACCAGCTGCAGCGCCATTCGGACCATCACGCGTACCCGACGCGCTCCTACCAGTCGCTGCGGCATTTCGACGACTGCCCGCAGCTGCCCTCCGGCTATGCGTCGATGATCCTGGTCGCCTACCTGCCGTGGCTGTGGTTCCGGATCATGGACCCCAAGGTCGTCGCCCATTACGCCGGCGACATGGGCCGCGCCAACATCAAGCCCTCGATCCGCGAGCGCGTCATCGCCAGGTACCGCCCGGCCGCCGGATAACCCGGCTCGCTGATAAGATTTCCGCACTTTTTTGGGGGTGCGGCTGTCCCATGCGCAAGTGGCGCTGCCTGATCTGCGATTTCGAGTACGACGAGGCCAAGGGCCTGCCCGAGGAGGGCATTGCCCCGGGCACGCGCTGGCAGGACATCCCCGAGACCTGGACCTGCCCCGACTGCGGCGCCGCCAAGTCGGACTTCCAGATGATCGAGGTGTGAGCCGCTCGCGCTTCGCCCGGGCCCTGGTCGCGGTCGCGGCGGTCGTGCTGCTGACCTCGTGCAGCACGCTGAAGTTCGCCTACAACCGCGCCGACTGGTTCGGGTCCTGGGAGTTCGGCAAGTACGTCGAGCTCGAGGGCGCGGCCGAGGAGGCCTTCGACACCGGCTTCGACGCCCTGTGGCGCTGGCACCGCGGCACGCAGCTGGAGGTCTATGCGAGCGACCTGCGCGAGATCGCCGAAGCCGCGCGCGGCCCGCTGACGCGCGAGCAGGTCGACGGCTACTTCAAGCGCGCCAGCGCCCACGGCCGGCGCCTGCTCGAGGAAGCCCTGCCGCCGCTGGCCCGCGTGCTGGCCGCGCTCGACGACC
>JBQTJQ010000086.1:0-5254 GCA_052386975.1 Gammaproteobacteria bacterium
TGGTGCCTGCGCGCGCGCCGACCGCCATGTCGTAGCCGGCCTCGATCTGCGACAGCAGCGCCGGCAGGCTGTCGGCTCCGTGCTGGCCGTCGGCGTCCATGAACGCCAGCAACTCGCCGCTGGCGGCGCGGGCCCCGGCCTTGATCGCCGCGCCGTTGCCGCGGCTGACCGGGTGCCGCACCACCCGCGCGCCGGCCGCGGCCGCGACCGCGCCGGTGTCGTCGGACGAGCCGTCGTCGACCACCACAACCTCGGCCTGCGGCAGCGCCGCGCGCCGCCGCGCGACCAGCGTGCCGACCGTGCCGGCCTCGTTCTTGGCCGGGATGACGACCGACAGGGAGAGGGGAGTGCGCATGGCACGCGCATTCTACTGTGAGGCCGCGGGCGTCTCGCGGCTGCGCACGAGCGCTTCGAGCAGCGGAATGTCGTTGCGGTGGGACCAGCGGTCGCGCGGCCGGATGCGCGGGTCGTCGCGCAGGCGCGCGAGGTAGTGCCGCGCGAGTTCAAGGTCGCCGGCTTCCACCGCGTCGATGACGCCCTGGATCAGCAGGATCATCTGCGGGCGCACGTCGACGGCCTGGCGGAACGTCGCGCGGGCCTCCGCGCGCCGGCTCTCGACCTTCAGCGCGCGCGAGTGCAGCAGCAGTTGGTTCTGGCGCTGGACCCGGACCGCCGGGTTCGCCAGCGCCGCCGCCGTGAGCTCCGTGAGTTTCACCGGCAGGCCGACCGGGCAGTGTCCGGCCTCGAGCAGCGACACCAGGCTGTCAAGGTAGTCCACCACCGTGTTGGCGTTGCGATTCGTGCGCAGGCGGTGCAGCAGGTCATCGGCGGTCGGATGCGGGATTTCGCGAACCTGGCACGACAGCATCAGCGCCATCAGCGGGAACGACGGGTTGTCCGGGAAGCGGCGCGCTGCGGCATTGGCGCGGAGGGCCGAGTCGAACGGCAACTGCGCGCGCATGAGCCCGCTGATGTACGCCTGCGTGGCGCGCTCGGAGTCCGGCAGGCGCGCCGCCATGACGGCCGCGAGCTCGAGCGGGCGCCCCCACAGCGCCGCGATCTGCGAGGTGACCATGGCCTGCGCGCCGAGGTAGAGCACGGCAAGCCCGGCGAACACGTTGCGCGCTTGCGTGCTCGACGCCTGCCGCAGCAGCGCGGCGAAGCCGGCCGCCACCGCCAGCCAGAGGCCCGCGCTCGCGAAGTAGTTGCGGTGTTCGAAGGCGAGCTCGAGAGGCAGGGCGCTGGACTCCAGCACGTGGCTGGCGAGGAACCAGAGCACGGCGAACGCGAACAGCGGCGCGCGGCGCCGCAGTCGCCAGCCTGCGAACGCGCTCCCGGCCAGCCCCAGCAGCGCGAGCCCGGTGTTCCATGGCGACAGCAGTCCGGTCGAGATCGCGAGGTCGTCGTACCAGAGCCGGATGCCGGTCGGCCACGGCGCCAGCGTCTTGTACACGTACATGAACAGCACGCGCGGCTCGGTCAGCAGCCTCTCGGGGGCCGTGAAGTCGCGCCCGACGTATCCATGGCCCGTGACCCCGACCCACGCGAGGTAACCAAGCAGCACGAGTGCCGGCAGCGCGAGGAACGGCACGGCCCACGCGCGCCACGCGCGCGGCCGCGGTTGCGAGGCGAGCAGCGTGGCCTCGAGCGCGAGCACCATCAGCGGCATCTGCGCGGCGCTTTCCTTGGCCAGCGTGCCGAGCCCGGCGCCGACCGCGAGGCCGAGGCTCATCCAGACGAGCCCCACCGTCTCGCGGCCCTGGCCGAGCCGCTCGCGGCCGAGCAAATAAAGCCCCATGCCGAGGAACACGAACGTCGTGGCCAGCTCGGTCATGCGCTGGACCACGTACACCACGGCGGTGGCCTGGATCGGCGCGAGCAGCCAGAGCGCGGTCGCGGCCAGCGGAAGTGCGAGCGGGCTTTCACCGGCGATCGCGCCGAGGCGCGCCAGGCGGCGGAGCCACCAGAACAGCAGCGCGCCGTTGAGCAGGTGCAGCAGCACGTTGGCGCGGATGAAGTGGCCCGGATGATCCGGCCAGTCCGCGGCCTGCGCGGCGAAGCTCAGCAGGCTGATCGGCCGGCCGAGCGGAGACGAGATCCCTTTCAGGAAGAACTGCGCGAGCTGGTCGGCGGTGGGGTTATCGCGCAGCGCCTCGAGGGTGTTGAGGTTCGAGTGGTCGTCGAACTGGAAGGCACCGGTCAGGCCGGGGCGGTAGACCAGGAAGCACAGCAGCAGGATCGCGGGGAGCGCGAGCGCTCCAAGGGCCTCCGGACGGCCGAACCGCCGGCCTGGCTGGACAGCTGTGGCTTCCATCTGGATTGTGAGGCCCCAAAAAAAGTGGCCGCCCGAAGGCGGCCACTCTGGCACAGACCTGACAGTAACTGCTTAGCGGCAGGCGCCCGGCAGGAACTTGTTGCCGATGGCCGACGTGGTGACGCCCGTCGTGCCGCACGCCCAGGTGCGGCCGCCGTTGGTGGTTGCGTGCGTCATCGACGCACCCTGGATCAGGCGCGAAACGCCCGACAGGCGGAACGTGGCCTGCAACTGCAGGGCCGGATTGGTGTCGGACGGGGTCGGGGCAGCGGCGTAGGCGATGACGGCCACGTACTTGCCCGCCAGCGTGCCCATCACCGAATCGGCAGCGGCCGGCCAGCGTCCCTGGTCAGCGTAGAACTCGGCCAGCGGAGTCTTGCCGCCGCCCAGCAGCTGCACGCCTTCCGAAACCTGCGAACGCGCGATGTAGTCCTGGTACGCCGGGATGGCGATGGCGGCCAGAATGCCGATGATGGCCACGACGATCATCAGTTCGATCAGCGTAAAACCGTGTTGCTTCTTCATTTCAACAGTCTCCCGTGTGGGGTTTGGAGGATTCCAGGGCTTTAGCAGCAAGGCCTGTGCCACCTGAATAACAGAATAAAAACAGCACCTTGAGAAAAAAATCCGACACCTGCGTCCAGCCCGAAAGCGCGCCGACCTGACAAAAAATGTCAGCCCCGGCAGGCGGCCGGCAGGTACTTGCTCGGGATGGCCGACGGTCCGGTGCCGCCGCCGCAGATCCAGATCCGCCCGCCGTTGGTGGTCGAATAGGTCATGGTGCGGCCCTGGATGATCGCGGAGACCCCGCTCATTCGATACAGGGCGGAAAGTGACAGCGTCGGGTTGGTGCTGAAGGCCATGGCCGGATCGCTGAAGTAGATGTTGGCGACGTACTTGCCCGTCAGGTTGCCCATCACTGAGGCCGGCTCGCCCGGCCAGCGGCCCTTGTCCCCGAAGAATTCCGCCATCGGCGCCTTGGCGCCGGCCAGCAACTGGATCGACTCGGACGCCTGCGAGCGCGCGATGTAGTCCTGGTATGCCGGGATGGCGATGGCCGCCAGGATGCCGATGATCGCGACCACGATCATCAACTCGATCAGCGTGAAGCCCTTCTGCATTCGCATGTGCCAAATCCCCCTTGGTTCGAGCGCACTGCCTTCAATTCAGGCAACGGCCATGCCAGTTTACAGAGGTGGAAATCCCTTGCCGATCAGGCGCGTGGCCGGGTGCGCCGGGGCCGGCAGCGCGGCCGGCGCGGCGAGTAGCTGACAAAAATTGTCGGCTGCTAGACTACGCGGCCTTCCACGGCCGGCGACGCATTTTTCTCGATGGAACCGGAATACAGTCCGCGCGCGGTCGAGCGCGCGGCGCAGGACTACTGGGCCGCGCACGATTCGTTTCGCGCGCGCGAGCGCGCCGATCGCGAGAAGTACTACTGCCTGTGCATGTTCCCGTATCCGAGCGGGCGGCTGCACATGGGCCACGTGCGCAACTACACCATCGGCGACGTGATCGCGCGCTACCAGCGCATGCGCGGCAAGAACGTGCTGCAGCCGATCGGCTTCGACGCCTTCGGCCTGCCGGCCGAGAACGCGGCGATCGCCAACGGCGTGCCGCCCGCCAAGTGGACGTACGACAACATCGCGTACATGCGTGGCCAGTTGAAGGCACTCGGTTTCGCCATCGACTGGTCGCGCGAGCTCGCCACCTGCCAGCCCGAGTACTACCGGTGGAACCAGTGGCTGTTCCTGCGCATGCTCGAGAAGGGCATTGCCTACAAGAAGACCGGGACCGTCAACTGGGATCCCGTGGACCAGACCGTGCTGGCGAACGAACAGGTCATTGACGGCCGCGGCTGGCGTACCGGCGCGCCGGTCGAGAAGCGCGAAATCCCGATGTACTACCTCGGCATCACCAAGTACGCCGAGCCGCTGCTCGCCGATCTCGACCGGCTGCCCGGCTGGCCCGAGCGCGTGCGCACCATGCAGGCCAACTGGATCGGCCGCTCGGAGGGCGTGAAGCTCGCGTTCCCGTACCGCATCGACAACCGCGATGACAAGTTGTACGTGTTCACCACGCGCGCCGACACGCTGATGGGCACGACCTTCGTCGCCATCGCCGCCGAGCATCCGCTGGCGACGCTTCTTGCGCGCGACAAGCCGAAGCTCGCCGCCTTCATCGAGGAGTGCAGGAAGGGCGGCACCACCGAGGCCGAACTCGCGCTGGCCGAGAAGAAGGGCGTCGCCACGGGCTTCAGCGTCAAGCATCCGCTGACCGGCGCCGAGCTGCCGGTGTGGATCGGCAACTACGTGCTGATGGCCTACGGCGAGGGCGCGGTGATGGGCGTGCCGGGCCACGACGAGCGCGACTTCGCCTTCGCGCTGAAGTACCAGCTGCCAATCGTGCAGGTCATCGATACGGGCACGCCGTACGACACCACGCAGTGGCACGAAGGGTACGCGGAGAAGTCCGGCGCCTGCGTGAACTCCGGCAAGTACGACGGGTTGGCATACGACAAGGCCGTGAACGCGATCGCCGTCGACCTCGAGAAGAAGGGCCTCGGCAACAAACAAGTGCAATGGCGCCTGCGCGACTGGGGCATCTCGCGCCAGCGCTACTGGGGCTGCCCGATCCCGCTGATCCGCTGCCCGAAGTGCGGCGACGTGCCGGTGCCGGACGAGCAGCTGCCGGTGAAGCTGCCCGAGAACCTGGTGCCGGACGGCAGCGGCAATCCGCTGGCGAAGCACGCCGCGTTCCTGGACTGCAAGTGTCCGAAGTGCGGCGGCGCCGCGAAGCGCGAGACCGACACCATGGACACCTTCGTCGACTCGTCCTGGTATTTCCTGCGCTACTGCTCAAACGACAATGCCACCGCGATGGTCGACGAGCGCGCGAAGTACTGGATGCCGGTGGACCAGTACATCGGCGGCATCGAGC
>JBQTJQ010000087.1:0-5378 GCA_052386975.1 Gammaproteobacteria bacterium
GCGGTGGTGGCGAACGCGCACTGGTGCGCCACGCCCGAGTCGAACCAGACGTCAAGCGTGTCGGTGAGCTTGTCGTAGCGTGAGGCCTCGGCGCCGAGCCAGTCGGCGGCGGTCGAGCCTAACCAGGCCTCGATGCCTTCCTCCTGCACTTTGTCAGCGACCCTGCGCAGCAGGGCCGGCGTGTCCGGGTGCAGGGTCTGCTTTTCCTTGTCGACGAACAGCGCCAGCGGCACGCCCCAGTAGCGCTGGCGCGAGATGCACCAGTCCGGGCGACCCGCGACCATCTCGGCGATGCGCGCCTCGCCCCAGTCCGGGATCCACTCGGTCGCCTCGATCCCCTTCAGCGCATCCTTGCGCAGGTTCTCGCCATCCATCGAGATGAACCACTGGCGCGTGGCGCGGAAGATCAGCGGCGTCTTGTGGCGCCAGCAGTGCGGATAGCTGTGCGTGATCTCCTGCTGGTGCGCGAGCGCGTGGCGCGCGCGCAGGCCTTCCAGGATCAGCGCATCGGCCTTGCGCACGTGCTGGCCCGCCACCAGCGGCGTGCCGGCGGCGAACACGCCATTGGCGCCGACCGGGTTGTCGGCCGGCAGGCCGTATTCCTGGCCGACCATGAAGTCCTCGATGCCGTGCGCCGGCGCCGTGTGCACCAGGCCGGTGCCGGCGTCGAGCGTGACGTGCTCGCCCAGGATCAGCGGCACCGTGCGCTCGGCGAACGGGTGTCGCGCGAGCAGGCCCTCGAGCTTCGCGCCCTTGGCGGTGCCGAGCACCTGCGCGGCCCCGCCGAGTCGCTTCGCGAAACCTTCGAGCAAGGACTCGGCCACGATGAAGTGCCCGTGGCCCGCCACGTCGGCCAGCGCGTACTCGATGTCCGGATGGGCGCAGATGGCCTGGTTCGCCGGCAGCGTCCACGGCGTGGTGGTCCAGATCACGAAGTTGAACGCGCCCTGCGCGTTCACGCCGAAGCGCTTCGCCACCTCGGCGGCATCGACCGCCTCGAACTTCACGTCGATCGCCGGTGACCTCTTGTCCTCGTACTCGACCTCGGCCTCGGCCAGCGAGGAACCGCAATCCAGGCACCAGTGCACCGGCTTGGCGCCGCGCACCACGTGGCCGCGCTCGACGATCAAGGCCAGCGCGCGCAGCTGCTCGGCCTCGTAGGCCGGCTGCATGGTCAGGTACGGATGCTCCCAGTCCGCCAGCACGCCGAGGCGCTTGAAGTCGGCGCGCTGGCGCTCGATCTGCTCGGCGGCGTACTCGCGGCACTTGGCGCGGAAGGTCTTGGCATCGAGCTTGTCACCGACCTTGCCGTGCTTCTTCTCGACCTGCAGCTCGATCGGCAGGCCGTGGCAGTCCCAGCCCGGCGTGAACGGCGCGTAGTGGCCGTCCAGCCGCGCGGCCTTGACCACGATGTCCTTGAGCACCTTGTTGACGACGTGGCCGATGTGGATGTCGCCGTTGGCGTACGGCGGCCCGTCGACGAACCAGTACGGCGGGCGGCCCGCGGTCTCGTCGCCGACCTTGGCATAGGCGTGCTCGACCTCCCAGCGCGCCAGCATCTGCGGCTCGCGCTGGGCCAGGTTCGCCTGCATCGGGAACTTCGTCTCCGGCAGGTTCAGCGTGTCCTTGTAGTCCTTCTCCGACACCGTCAGCGTCCTTCCTTCATGCCTGGCCCAGTGCGGCGCGCGCCTGCGCGCCGTCTTGCTGCATCTGCGCCGCCAGCGCCTCGAACGATTCGAAGCGCCGCTCGTCGCGCAGGAACTTCACGAACCGCACCTCCACCGGCTGGCCGTACAGCGAGCCCGGCTCGCCGAACACGTGCGCCTCGAGCACGCAACCGCTCTTTTCCAGCATCGGCCGCACGCCGAGGCTGGCGACGCCATCCCAGTCGCGGCCCGCGGCGCGAACGCGCACCGCATAGATGCCGAGCCGCAGCGCCGGACGCCGCCGCATCGGCACATTCACCGTCGGCATGCCGAGCTTGCGCCCGAGCTGCGCGCCGCGCCGCACGCGCCCGCCGAGCGCGTACGGCCGGCCCAGCAACCGCTGCGCGCGCGCGAAATCCGGACCCTTCAGCGCTTCGCGCACCGCGGTCGAGCTGGCGCGCTCGCCGTTCACCACCACCGCGCCGAGCGCTTCGGCCTCGAAACCGAGCTTCGAGCCGAGCCGCTGCAGCAGCGCCAGGTCACCACCGCGGCCCGCGCCGAAACGAAAATCGTCGCCGACCACCACCGCCTTCACGCCGAGCCGGCCGGCCAGCACCTCCTCGACATAGCGCGCCGCCTCGATCGCGGCGAAGCGCTCGCCGAAGCGAACGCACAGCACGCGGTCCACGCCGGCCGCCGCGAGCTGCGCGAGCTTGTCACGGAACGTCGCGATCCGGCCCGGAGCATCGCGCCTGGCGAAGAACTCGCGCGGCGTCGGCTCGAAAACCTGCACGGCCACGGGAACCTTGAGCTTCGTCGCGTGCTGCCTGAGCCGCGCAACCAACGCCGCGTGGCCGCGATGGAACCCGTCGAAGTTGCCGATCGACAGCACGCACCCGCGGTGGCGCTCGCGCAGGTTGTGCAGACCGCGGATCAGCTCCATGGGCAACCGTCAAAAAGGGCCGAAATCATAACAACTTAGGCGTGATTCTGACGGAAGTCCCTGAGCCGCACGCCCAACGCCAGGAGCGCCCCGAAGTACACCACGACCGCCCCGAGGATGATCCCGGCCAGGCGCCCGCCGCGCTCGAGCGCCGGCGCCGAGGTCCACTCCCCCAGTTCGCCGGCCAGCCCCAGCAGCAGCGCCGCCATGAGGGCGTTGGCGACCAGCAGCTGGAAGCCGAAGCGGCCCCAGCCGGCGCGCGGCGCGTAAACGCCGTCGCGGCGCAGCCTGCGGTACAGCAGGGCCGCGTTGATCCAGGCCCCGACCGCCGTGGACAGCGCGATCGCCGCGTGCGGAGCGGCGAAGCCTACCTGCACGGCGAGCAGCGTGAACGTGACGCTGCACGCCATGCCCGAGCCGAAAGCGATAAAGGCATACCGCAGCGGCGCCCGCGTCTCCTGGCGCGCATAGAACCCGGGTACCAGCACCTTGACCAGCGAGAAGCCGAGGAAGGCGAACGAGTACCCGGCCAGCGCCCAGGCCGCCATCTCGGCGTCGTGCGCGGTGTAGCGGCCGTACTGGAACAGCGTGCTGGTGAGCGGCCCGGCCAGCAGCAGCAGCCCCAGCATGGCCGGCAGGCCGATGACGAACACCATGCGCAGGCCCCAGTCCAGCGTCGCGCTGTAGCCCTCCGCCGACTGGCGCGCGTGCTGCGCGGCGAGCGACGGCAGGATCACCGTGGCGATGGCGATGCTGAAGGTGCCGAGGGGGAACTCCATGAGCCGGTCGCCGAGCCACAGCCAGGTCACGTAGCCGTCGCCCTCGAGGAACGAGGCGATGATCGTGTCGAGGATCAGGCTGAACTGCGAGGCCGACGAGCCGATCATGATCGGGACCATCAGCGTGATGATGCGGCGCACCTGCGGATCGCTCCAGCCCCAGCGCGGGTGCGGCAGCAGCCCGATGCGCGCCACCGCCGGCAGCAGGAACAGCAGCTGCACGAGTCCCGCGACCAGCACCGAGATCGCCAGGGCCTCGACCGACGGCGCGAAGAACCACGCCGCCGCGATCATGCAGAGGTTGAGCCAGATCGGGTTGACCGCCGGCATCGCGAACTTGCCGTAGGCATTGAGGATGCCGCCGACGAAGGCGGTCAGCGAGATCAGCAGCAGGTACGGGAAGGTCCAGCGCAGCAGCTCCACGCCGAGCGCGAACTTCTCCGGCTGGTCGGCGAAGCCCGGCGCGAACAGCAGCAGCACCAGCGGCGCGCCGAGCACGGCCAGCGCGGTGACGATCAGCAGCACGCCGGCCAGCGTGCCGGCGACGACGTCCACCAGTGCCCTGACCTCCTCCGGCGTGCGCACGGTGCGGGCCTCGGTCAGCACCGGCACGAACGCCTGCGCGAACGCGCCTTCCGCGAACAGGCGGCGGAACAGGTTGGGGATGCGGAACGTGACGTAGAACACGTCGGTCGCGGCGCTGACGCCGTACAGAACGGCCATCAGGACGTCCCGCGCGAAGCCCAGCACGCGTGACAGCAGCGTCATGAGGCTCACGACGCCGGTGGACTTGAGCAGGCTGGCTGCCATCAATAAAACCCCTGTTGAAAGGGGGACAGATTTGAGATCTGTCCCCCTTTTTCCTTCATTTTCCGGGCATTGACAAAGGCCCGCCCCGTCAGAATACTACGCGCCCTTCGAAGTCCCGTACCCTCATTTTCCGGAGTTTCCTTTGGCCAATATCCGTTCGGCGAAGAAGAAGGCCCGTCAGGCCGCCGTCGCCCGCATCGCCAACACCGCCCAGCGCTCGATGTTCCGCACGCTGATCCGCAACGTGATCAAGGCGATCGACGCCAAGGACAAGGCCAAGGCCGAAGCCGCGTTCAAGGACATGGTGCCGGTGCTGGACCGCTACGCCGCCAAGGGCATGATCCACAAGAACAAGGCCGCGCGGCACAAGAGCCGCCTGACCGGGCGCATCAAGGCCCTGGGCTGAACAAGAAAACCGGCGCAAGCCGGTTTTTTTTGTTTGTAGGTCGGCAATCCTTTGCCGACGGCGGCATGGAATGCCGCCCTACGACAACACCAGGTTGTCCCGGTGGATCAGCTCCGGCGCGCCCGGATAGCCGAGCGCCTGCTGCACCTTGGCGCTCGCCAGGCCCAGGATCCGCCGCGCTTCGGCGGCGTCGTAGTTCACCAGCCCGCGCGCGACCTCGCGGCCCTCGGGATCCAGGCACAGGACCAGGTCGCCGCGGCCGAACTCGCCCTCGGCCTTCTTCACGCCGACCGGCAGCAGGCTCTTGCCCTGCTCGCGCAGCACCCGCGCGGCGCCGGCGTCGAGGTGCAGCGTGCCGCGGACCTGCAGCTGGCCGGCGATCCAGCGCTTGCGCGCCGCCATCACGCCCTGCGCCGGCTTGAGCAGCGTGCCGACGGCCGCGCCGCGGGCAAGAGCCGCGAGCACGCCGGGCGAGCGGCCGTGGGCGATCACCGTCGCCGCGCCCGAGCGCGCCGCCCAGCGCGCCGCAATCAGCTTGGTGCGCATGCCGCCGCGGCCGAGTTCGCCCCGGCCCTCGCCGGCCATGGCCTCGAGTTTCATGTCGCTCAACTCGGCTTCTGACATGAGCTTCGCGTGCTTGTTGGCACGCGGATCGGCGTCGAACAACCCGTCCTGGTCGGTCAGGATCACCAGCAGCTCGGCCTCGACCAGGTTCACCGCCAGCGCCGCCAGCGTGTCGTTGTCGCCCAGCCTGATCTCGTCGGTGGCGACGGTGTCGTTCTCGTTGATCACCG
>JBQTJQ010000088.1:0-2566 GCA_052386975.1 Gammaproteobacteria bacterium
TGGTGTAGCGGTGCTTGCGCTCGCGCGTGTCGAGCCACGGATACCAGATGTTCTGCGGGCCGCCGACCGAGCGGGCCAGGTGGATGTACTCCTCGTCCTGGTTGCCGAAGCTGCCCTTGAACCAGACGTCGCGGCCGCGGCGCGCCTGCTCGCGCGCCAGCCGCGCGGCGGCCGGGTCCTTCTTCTCGAGGTCCTTGAACAGGGCGTTGACGTAGCGGCAGGACTCGGCGTCGTAGCCGGTCGGCTGCGGCTTGTCGCAAGGCGGCGGCGGCGCCTGCGGGATCGGCACGATGTCCCAGGTGATCGGCCCGCCGCGCTCGTGGGTGGCCGGCGAGGTGCCCGGGCGCCAGACCTTGCGCGACGCGAGCGTGGCGTAGAAGTTGTCGGCGTACCACTGGCGCTTCTCGATGACCTTGGGCGAGCCCTGCCACACGCCGGTGGCGCGGCCGCGCGCGACCAGGTCGGCGATCGACACCGAGCGGAACTCGGCGGTGTACGGAGTGGCGGGCACCGCGACGCCGGCGGGCGGCGTTTTTTCCTCGGCCGCGCCCGCGAGGGGCAGGGTCAGGCACAGCAGAGAGGCGAGCCTCTTCATGGTGTTCCCCCGGTGTTCGCGGGAAAGTCTAGCAGCCCGAAAAATCCCGCGGCAGGTGCGGTCGCAGGACGTCGATGCGCTGGACCTTCGCGGCGTTGGAATAAGGTTGCGCCGGATGGCGCCCCCACACCGGCCCGGGCCAGGCCGGGTCGGCGGCGTAGCGGACGATATGGTGCAGGTGCAGCTGCGGCACCACGTTGCCGAGCGCGGCGACGTTGAGCTTCTCGCCGCGGAACGCCTCCATCAGCGCCCGCGACAGCGCGGAGGACTCGCGCAGCAGCTGGGCCTGGTCGGCCTCGTCGAGCAGGTAGATCTCGCGCGCGCCCACGCGCCGCGGCACCAGGATGAACCACGGGTACTGGGCGTCGTTCATCAACAGCAGGCGGCACAGCGGGAAGTCGCCGAGCACGAAGGCGTCGGCGGCCAGGCGCGGGTGCAGCTCGAACGTCATTTGCGCGGCACGAGTTGGTAGATGCCGCCGTCGAAGGAGGTGATGTACAGCTCGCCGGCGTCGTCCTCGCCGAACGAGCTCGGCTGCGGCACCCTGGCCAGCGGCTTGCCGTGGCGCTGCGGCTTGCCGTCGGCGGGCACCGCCCAGACGCTGCCGGTGCAGAAGTCGGCGTAGAAGTACCTGCCCTGCGCGGCCGGGACCGACTTGCCGCGGTAGACGTAGCCGCCGGTCACGCTGCAGCCGTCGTCGTGGTCGTACACCGTGACCGGCGCGATGAAGTCGCGCGCCGGCCGCTTCTTCGGATTCTCGTACTCGGCGTTGCCCTCGAACAGGCGCCAGCCGTAGTTGCCGCCCATGACGATGACGTCGATCTCTTCCCACGCGTTCTGGCCGACGTCGGCGGCCCACAGCGCGCCGGTCTGGCGGTCGAACGAGAAGCGCCACGGATTGCGCAGGCCCCAGGCCCAGATCTCGCCGCGCGCGCCGGCGGTCTTCACGAACGGATTGTCGGCCGGCACGGCCGCCTCCGGCGTCACGCGCAGGATCTTGCCGAGCAGCGTGTCGAGGCGCTGGCCGCTGTCGAGCGGGTCGCCGCCGCTGCCGCCGTCACCGGTGCCGATGTAGAGCATGCCGTCGGGACCGAAGGCCAGCATGCCGCCGTTGTGGTTGCGGTACGGGTCGGTCATCTCGATCAGGATCTTCTCGCTGGCCGGATCGGCCGCGCCACGCGCGGCATCGGCGGTGTAGCGGGCGACGACCTGGTGGCGCTGGCCCGCGCCGGAGTAATAGACGTAGACCTGGCCGTTGGTCGCGTACTGCGGGTGGAACGCCAGGCCCAGCAGCCCCTCCTCCTCGCCGGCGCGGCTGACCTTGCGCGACAGGTCGAGGAACACCGTGGTGCGCGCCGGATCGTTGCGATCGAACGCGCGGATCAATCCGCCCTGCTCGGCAACGAACAGCCGGCGCGCGTCGCCGGGCGCCGCGGCGAGGAACAGCGGGCGCTCGAAGGACAGCCGCGGGAACACGCGCTGGAATGCGACTCCCGAATCCGCTGCGGGCGCCGCGCGCAGCCCCGCCGCGCCGATGATCAACAGGCCGGTTATCAGGTATTTCATTGGCGCAGCTTAGTCCAGTCCTGAACTACACTGGCCCCCCGAGACGCGCACCGGGAGTCCGCAAAATGCCACGCACCGCTGTGTTGGCCGGCGCGACCGGCCTGGTTGGCAGCCTGCTGCTGCAACAGCTCGAACAGGGCGGCGAGTACTCCGAGGTCCGCGTGCTGGGCCGGCGCCCGCCGGCAGGCGTCAACGCCAAGATCCGCTTCATCGCCACCGATTTCACCGACCTGGCGAAGCACGCCGCGGCGCTGGCGGTGGACGACGTGTTCTGCTGCCTCGGCACCACCCTCCGCGCCGCCGGCTCGCAGCCGGCGTTCGAGCGCGTGGATTACCACATGGTCGTGGACCTGGCGCGCGCCACGCACAAGGCCGGCGCGAAGCGCTTCTTCGTGGTCTCGTCGG
>JBQTJQ010000089.1:0-19446 GCA_052386975.1 Gammaproteobacteria bacterium
GGTGGTGCAGGACGGGCGCGCGCTGCAGGTGTTCTACCTGTCGCTGGCGCTGATCGTGACCGGCGTCGGCTTCCTCAAGCCGAACATCTCGACCATCGTCGGCAAGCTGTACGCGGAGAACGATCCGCGTCGCGACTCCGGCTTCACGCTGTTCGTGGCCGGCATCAACATCGGCGCGCTGTTCGCCAGCCTGGTGTGCGGGTACATCGGCGAGAAGTACGGCTGGAAGTACGGTTTCGGGCTGGCCGGCGTCGGCATGCTGGCGGGCCTCGTGGTGTTCCTGTGGGGCCAGCGCCACCTGCATGGCCACGCCGAGCCGCGCGATCCCGCGCGCCTGCGCGAGCGCATCGGGCCGCTCAGCCGCGAGGCGCTGATCTATGCCGGCGGCCTCGCCGGCGTCGCCATGGTCTGGCAGTTGCTGCAGCGCACCGCCTCGGTCACGGGCGCGATGCACCTGGTGAGCCTCGCCATCGGCGCGTACCTGGCCTGGTTCCTCGCCACGCAGTGCACGCGCGAGGAGCGCGGCCGCATGCTGAGCCTGGTCGCGCTGATCCTGTTCGGGCTGGTGTTCTACACCTTGTACGAGCAGACCTACGGCTCGTGGGTCGCCTTCTCGGACCGGCTGATGGACAAGAACCTGCTGGGCTTCGAGATGACCGCCGGCGCGCTGACCTTCCTGGGCAGCTTCTTCATCGTCGCGCTGTCGCCGCTGTTCGCCTGGCTGTGGCCGTGGCTCGAGCGGCGCGGCCGCAACCCGAGCACCGCCATGAAGACCGTGCTTGGCCTGGTGTTCGGGGCGCTCGCCTACCTGCCGCTGATGGCGGCCGCGCAGGCCGCGGGCGGCGGGCTGGCGGCCAGCATCTGGTGGCTGGTGCTGGCGTACTTCGTGCTGGAGATCGGCGAGGTCTGCCTGTATCCGATCGGCATCTCCGCGGTGACCACGCTGTCGGTCGCGCGCGTGATGAGCCTGATGATGGGTGCCTGGTTCCTCGGCACCGCCTATTCCGAGATCCTCGCCCACGGCGTGCTCGGCAAGCTGTCGGCGCTGGAGCCCGGCGAAACCGCGAGCGTCGCCGAAAGCGCCGGCAAGTACGGCGAGCTGTTCACGCTGTCGCTCTGGATCGGCCTCGGGTCCGCGGTGGTCGCGCTGGCGTGCGCGCCGCTCATCCGCCGGGGCATGCACGGCGTCAGGTGACCGCGCCGCTGGCGCGGGACATCCAAGCTACGCCTCCGTTCGTCGGATGAAAAGAGGGGGACGCCGGCCCCCCGGTTTGGCTATTATTTGGTCATGAGCGAGCTGGAACGCCAGGGTGCCCTCGATGTCGTCGTCGACGAGGCCAAGCCCCGCGTCAAGCAGCCGCCGCTGTTCAAGGTGGTGATGATCAACGACGACTTCACGCCGATGGAATTCGTCGTCGTGGTGCTGCAGTCGTTCTTCTACCACCCGCGCGAGAAGGCCGTGCAGATCATGCTGCAGGTCCATACCCAGGGCCGCGGCATCGCCGGCCTCTATCCGGCGGAGATCGCCGAGACCAAGGTGGCCCAGGTCAACGCCCACGCGCGGCGCCACCAGCACCCGCTGCTGACCGTCATGGAGAAGGCGTGACCCCGGGGCTGCGGCCCGCCGCAGGCGGGCCGTTCGGAGAGTTCCTTTTGGGGTGCGGAACGCGCTACGCTGTCTGCATGGCACCATGAGCATCCTTTCGGACGAGCTGCAAAAATCGCTGGATGCCGCGTTTCTCGCGGCGAGGACCGACGGTCACGATCTGCTGACGGTCGAGCATCTGCTCCTCGCCCTGTTGTCCGACACCAACGTCGCCGAAGTCCTCAACGCCACCGGCGCCGACCTCGAGTCGCTCGAGCAGGGCCTGCGCGACTACATCGCCAAGAACGTGCAGTCGCTGAAGGAGGAGGGCCGCGAGGTGCAGCCCACCTTGTCCTTCCAGCGCGTGCTGCAGCGGGCCATCTACCACGTGCAGTCGGCCGGCAAGAAGCAGGTCAGCACGCTGAACGTGCTGGTCGCGCTGTTCAGCGAGAAGGACACCCACGCCGTGTTCCTGCTGAACGAGCAGGGCGTCACGCGCCTGGACATCGTCAACTACATTTCGCACGGCATCGCCAAGAACACCCCCGCGGCGCCGGAGGCGGCGCCGGACCAGGAGGAGCGCGAGGCCGGCCCCGACAAGACGCCGGGCAAGACCGCGCTCGAGCAGTTCGCCATCAACCTCAACGAGCGCGCGCGCAAGAACCAGATCGACCCGCTGATCGGGCGCGAGACCGAGATGGAGCGGCTGATGCAGACGCTGTGCCGCCGGCGCAAGAACAACCCGCTGCTGGTCGGCGAGGCCGGCGTCGGCAAGACCGCCATCGCCGAGGGCCTGGCCTGGCTGATCCACCAGAACAAGGTGCCGGACCTGCTGAAGACCGGTGTGGTGTTCAGCCTCGACCTCGGCGCGCTGATCGCCGGCACCAAGTACCGCGGTGACTTCGAGAAGCGGCTCAAGGGCGTCCTCGCGGAGTTGACGCAGATCAAGGGCGCCATCCTGTTCATCGACGAGATCCACACCATCATCGGCGCCGGCGCCGCCAGCGGCGGCGTCATGGACGCCAGCAACCTGCTCAAGCCCTTGCTGCAGTCGGGCGAGCTGCGCTGCATCGGCAGCACCACGTACCACGAGTTCCGCGGCGTGTTCGAGAAGGACCGGGCCCTGGCGCGGCGCTTCCAGAAGATCGACGTGCCCGAGCCGACCGAGGACGAGACCCTGAAGATCCTCAAGGGCCTGCAGCCGCGCTTCGAGCAGCACCACGGCGTCCACTACACGCGCGCCGCGCTCGAATCCGCGGTCAAGCTGTCGAGCCGCCACATCACCGACCGCCACCTGCCGGACAAGGCCATCGACGTCATCGACGAGGCTGCCGCGCGCCTGCGCCTGCTCCCGGAAGGGCAGAAGCGCCGCACGGTCAAGGTCAAGGACATCGAGGCGACGGTGGCGCGCATCGCGCGCATCCCGCCCAAGAGCGTGTCGGCGAACGACCGCGAGCGGCTGTCGACGCTGGAGCGCGACTTGAAGCTCGTCATCTTCGGCCAGGACGCGGCGGTCGAGCTGCTCGGCGCCAGCATCAAGCTGTCACGCTCGGGCCTCGCCAACCCCGACCGGCCGATCGGCAACTTCCTGCTGGCCGGCCCGACCGGCGTCGGCAAGACCGAGGTCACGCGCCAGCTGGCGCAGCTGCTCGGCATCGAGCTGATCCGCTTCGACATGTCCGAGTACATGGAGCGGCACACCGTCAGCCGCCTGATCGGCGCGCCGCCGGGCTACGTCGGCTTCGACCAGGGCGGCCTGCTCACCGACCAGATTCTCAAGCATCCGCACGCGGTGGTGCTGCTCGATGAAATAGAGAAAGCGCACCCCGACGTGTTCAATCTGTTGCTGCAAGTCATGGACCACGGCACGCTGACCGACAACAACGGCCGCCACGTGGATTTTCGCAACGTCATCCTGGTCATGACGACCAACGCCGGCGCGCAGGAATCGGCGCGCCGCTCGATCGGTTTTTCGGAGCAGGACAACAGCACCGACATGCTGGAAGTCGTGCGCAAGACCTTCGCGCCCGAATTCCGCAACCGGCTCGACGCCATCGTGCCGTTCGCGCCGCTCGGCAAGGAATCGATCCAGCGCGTGGTCGACAAGTTCCTGCTCGAGCTCGAGGAGCAGCTGGCCGACAAGCAGGTGACGCTGCACGTGGACGACGAGGCCCGCCACTGGCTCGGCGAGCACGGCTACGACGAGAAGATGGGCGCGCGCCCGATGGCGCGCGTGATCCAGGAAAGCGTCAAGCGCCCGCTGGCCGAGGAGCTGCTGTTCGGCAAGCTCGCCCACGGCGGCGACGTGCACATCACGGTCAAGGACGACAAGCTGCATCTCGAGCTCGAAGCCAGCCAGCCGGCGGCCGCCACGGCCTAGGCCGGCGCACACCAGGGAGGAATTCCATGAACGCAGTGCTGCGTGGCGTGATCGCAGGGGCCGCCTTGCTGGCGGCCGGAACCGCGGGCGCACGGGACAAGGACGACGAGGGCTCGAGCTTCGGCGTGGCGGTGGACGCCTCGGCCCTGCTGGGCCTCGGCGTGTCGGTCGGCATGCCGGTCGGCCAGCGCTTCAACGTCCGCGGCGTCTACCACGGCTTCACCTACGAGCTCGACGACATCGAGGACGACAGCGGCGCGACCTACGAGGGCGAGCTGGACCTGAAATCGGTCGGCCTGATGGCCGACTACCACCCGTTCAAGGGTGGGTTCCGGTTCACCGTCGGGTTCCTGTCCAATGACAACGCCATCAACCTGACCGGCATGCCGACTGGCGGCACCTTCGAGGTCGGCGACTGCACGTTCGAATCGGACTCGTCCGACCCGCTGGCGGTCGACGGGACGGTTGAGTTCGCCGGCAGCGCGCCGTACCTCGGCATCGGCTGGGGTGGCAACCTGAACGCGAAGCCCGGGTTCTTCATGACCTTCGACCTGGGCGTGGTGCTGTCCGGCCAGCCCGAGGCGGACCTGTCGGGTCGCGGCAGCGCGCGGAACACCAACGCCGGCCAGCTGGCGGAGTGCGGGCCGACGACCTACCAGCCCGTGTCCACCTACCCGGAGTTCCAGCAGGAAGTGCAGGACGCCGAGGACGAAGTCAACGAGGAAACCAGGAATTTCGAGTACTGGCCGAACATCGCGCTGGGGTTCGGCTGGCGGTTCTGAGTCCGCCGCAACGAAAAAAGCCCGCCGGAAGGCGGGCTTTTTGTTTGTGTCATTCCGAGCGTAGCGAGGAATCTTGCTTCTACAGCAAGATCCCTCGGCACCATGCGCCTCGGGATGACACGTTCAGATCATTTGTCGCGGAAGGTGATGCGGCCCTTGGTCAGGTCGTAGGGCGTGAGCTGCACGGTCACCTTGTCGCCGGTCAGGATGCGGATGTAGTTCTTGCGCATGCGGCCCGAGATGTGGGCCGTGACGACGTGGCCGTTGTCCAGCTTCACGCGGAACGTCGTGTTCGGCAGCGTCTCGGCGACGACGCCGTTCATCTCGATGTGGTCTTCTTTGGGCATGCGCGGAACCGCGACCTCTGGGTACTCGGGGCGCGCATTATCAATGAGGGACGCTGCGGGTTCAATGCGCCGTCAGGCGCGCTCCCAGCCCGCGGCCCCCAGCACCTCGATCGGGCGGTAGCGGCGCTTGTAGTCCATCGTCGGCGAGCCGGCCACCCAGTAGCCCAGGTACAGGTGGGGCAGGGCCATGGCGCGGGCGCGCTCGATCTCGGCCAGGATCATCCAGGTGCCGAGGCCGCGCGGCTCCTCGTCCGGGTCGAACCAGGTGTAAACGGCGGACAACGCGCGCGGCACGCGGTCCACCACGCCGCCGGCCAGCAAACGGCCGCTGCCGTCGCGCGCGGCGACGATTTCAGTGTTGCCCCAGGCACTGGACAGGAAGGCGTGGAAGGCTTCGCGGTCGTCCGGGTCCATGCCGCCGATCGGATGGCGCGCCAGCAGGTAGCGGCGATAGAGCTGGTACTGCTCCTCGTCCAGGCCGTGCTCGACGACCAGGCGCAGGTCGGCGTTGTCGCGCAGGCAACGGCGCTGCGAGCGGTCCGGCGCGAACTCGGCCACCGGCACGCGCGCCGGGCGGCATTCCTGGCACGCGCCGCAGGCCGGGCGGTAGACGTAGTTGCCGCTGCGGCGGAAGCCCAGCTCGAGCAGCGCGCCGTAGCGCGTCGCGTCGAGCGGCAGCTGCGGGTCGACGAACACGCTGCGCGCCATGCGCCGCTCGAGGTAGCTGCACGCGTGCTCGGTGCCGAGCAGCAGGCGCGGGCGCGGTCCGGTCACGGCCGGTGGTCCACTGGCGCCGGCACGTCGATCTCGAAGCGCCAGCGGCCGGTCGGGCCGGGCTGGGCCACGGCGCCGCGCAGCAGCGCCAGGAACTGCTCGCGCGGCAGCTCGACCGCGCCCAGCGTGGCCAGGTGCGGTGACGAGATCTGGCAGTCCATCAGCTCGAAGTCCCAGGCGCGCAGCTGCCGGCACAGGTAATACAAGGCGATCTTCGAGGCATCGTCGATACGCGAGAACATCGACTCGCCGTAGAACGCGCGGCCCAGCGACACGCCGTACAGGCCGCCGGCCAGCTCGCGGTCCTGCCAGACCTCGATCGACTGGGCGTGGCCGCGTTCGTGCAGGTCCTGGTAGGCCTGCTTCATCTCGGCGCCGAGCCAGGTGCCACGGCCACGGGCGCGCGGCGCGCTGCAGGCTGCGAGCACCGCGGGAAACGCCTGGTTCAGGGTGACCGCGTAATCGTGCTTGCGCAGCCGGCGCGCGAGGCTGCGCGAGACGTGGAGCTGCGAGGGCATCAGCACCGCGCGCGGGTCGGGGCACCACCACAGGATCGGCTCGTCGGGGTTGTACCAGGGGAAGATGCCCTGGGCGTAGGCGCCGAGCAGGCGCGTCGCTGACAGGTCGCCGCCGATCGCGAGCAGCCCGTTGGGGTCCCGCATCGCCTGGCTGGCGGACGGGAACGGCTGGCGCGGATTGCGCGGGTCCAGCCAGTGCAGCCGAATCGGATTATCCATGTGCCGCCATGTTGCTCCGATACGCGCTGTGCTCCGCCAGGCGCTCGCGCCGCCGGGCGACGTCAGTGCGCTCCCCGGCGAGGAACTCCGCGACCGCCGCGGCGAGCCGCTCGTCGGCGATCCGGTGGGCCGAGCGCGTGATCACGGGCTCGAACCCGCGGGCCAGCTTGTGCGGGCCCTGCGTTCCGGCGTCGAAGCGCGACAGGCCTTCGGCGAGGCACAGCTCGATGCCTTGATAGTAGCAAGTCTCGAAATGCAGGCCGCGATATTTTTCGGCGCAGCCCCAGTGCCGGCCGTACAGCGTGTCGCCGCCGGCGAGCGTGATGGCGACGGCCATGGCCTCGTCGCCGCCGTCGTAGCCGAGCACCAGGCGCAGCGGCGTGCCCGGGCGCCGCCCGTAATCGAGGAAGAACTCCGGCGCGAGGTACGGCGGCTGGCCGCGCTCCTCGTAGGTGTTCGCATACAGCGCGTACACGCGCGCCCATTGCGCCTCGCTGAGCTCGTCGCCGCGACGGTGCGCGAAGCGGATGCCGGCCTCGGCCACCCGCCGGCGCTCGCGGCGGATCTTCTGCCGCTTGGAGTGGCTGAGCTGGCCGAGGAAATCCTCGAACGATGTCGCCCCGCGGCGCGACCAGTGGAACTGGACATCGTGGCGCTCGAGCCAGCCGCCGCCGGCGCAGGCTTGCGCGTCGCCGTCGTCGAGGAACAACGCGTGGATCGAGCCCAGCGCGGAGGTCTGCCAGGCCCGCGACGCGGCCTCGACCAGGGCGGCGCGGGACTCGCCATCGCGCGCGCCGAGACGTGGCCCGGCGGCGGGCGTGAACGGGATCGCGCACAGCAGCTTGGGGTAGTAGGGCAGGCCGAGGCGCTGC
This sequence comes from Gammaproteobacteria bacterium, assembly GCA_052386975.1. GTDB lineage: Bacteria > Pseudomonadota > Gammaproteobacteria > Nevskiales > Nevskiaceae > JACPFV01. The sequence goes on from JBQTJQ010000089.1 coordinate 7,478, forward strand.
GCCGCGCGCGCCCAGCCGAAGTCGAACACGAACTCGCCGTAGGAGTGGCGCTTGCGATACAGCGGCATTGCCGCGGCGAGCGAACCGGCGGCGTCCTCGAGCACCAGGTGGCAGGGCTCCCAGCCGGTGCGCGGGCCGACGCAGCCATGGTCCTCGAGCGCCTTCAGGAAGGCGTGGCGCGTGAACGGATACCCGGGGGCGAACAGCGCATCCCATTGTGCTTCGGTGATCTCTCCCAGGCTCGCAAGTTGCCGGGGACGCCAGGGCGCCTTCAGGCCTTCAAAGGTGTCAGACACCTTTGAATTCAGCGGGCCAGCTCGAGGATGCGGTCGCGGCGTTTCAGGAGGGCCCCGATCTCGCGTGGTGAAACGAATTCGCCGAGCGCGGCCTGCAGCGGCGCCGCCTCAAGCCGCCGCAGGCGGTCCTTGAGCTCGGGACCGGTCCGGGCGAGCGGCGCCTCAAGCGCCTTGGCCACGTCCGTCGAGCCGTCGAACGCGGCGCCGTGACCACTCAGGAACAGCGTCGTGGCGTCGGCGTCGTAAAGGAATCGATCGGGACCGCGAGCCCGGTTGCCGATCAACGCGTCGAATGCGTAGGCGAGCTGGTACTGCGCGTCCAGGTCGCAGTAGCCGCCGGCCGGCAGCTTCGGCGCACTGCCGTCCGCCGGCGGCGCGCGCCGCGCAGCGGCCCTGGATCCGTTCGAGATGGCCTGGCAGGCGAGCCCGGCGCGCGTGCCGTTGCGCGCGTTGATCCGGTCCTGCTCGCTCGCCCAGTGGACGGGGCGGCCCTGCAGGACCCCGTCCTGCCCGGCGTGGTTGCGCGCGACCGTCGCCGGTACCAGCCCAAGGCCCAGCAGCCGATCGAGGCGCCAGGCGGTGAGCTCGCGCTGCACGGTCCGGCGGTCGGCGGCCTCGAACACGGCCTCGACGCTGCTCTCGCCGTGACTGACGCGCACCGCGAGCACGCCGCGCGCGCAGGTCTCGGTCACGTCGATCGAGCCGCGCGCGAGCAGGTCGGCGACCGCGTCCTCGCCGATGTCCTTCGAGCTCAGGTACAGCGGCTCCGCGGGCACCTCGGCCGGCGTCGGCGGTGCCGACGCCGTCGCGGGCGAGGCGTAGACCACGCGCGAGCCCGCGGCATCGGAGACCAGCGCCGCGGGCCGGCCGCCGTAGACCGCGTGGTTCAAGCCCGCGTCGAGCTTCACGACGGCGCCGTCGAACCGCGTGACGACGGTGCCGTTGCGCGCGGTGGTGTGCCCGACCACCACGCGCCGCGCGCCCACCTGCGCGAGAAACGGCTCGAGCACGTCCGCTTCGGCGCATTCGTTGCAGAGCGCCGCGCCGCGGTACCAGTTGGGTCCCGTCGGCCCGAGCAGCGGATCCTGGCTCGCGCTGCGGAAGCGCTCGACCAGCGGGGCGAGGCGCGCCTGCTCCTCCCCGGGCGGCAGGCTGTCGAGCCGCGCACGGGCGAGGTCCGATCGCCTGGAATAGGCGTCTTCGAAGTTGATGAGCCCGGCCTTGGTAAGCGCCGCCGCGGCCGCGGCGTAGGCGGCGAGCGCCGCGCCGTAGCCGGCGTTCAAGTGCTCGATGCTGCGCTCGCGTAGCAGCGACGACGGCCCGCCGTGCATGTACACGGTGTCGTTCACGCGGATCGCGACGGGCAGGCCGAGCAGCCAGCGGCCGTAACGTCCGCCGGGTCCGAGCAGCCGCCGGTGTCCGAAGTAGCCCGGCGGGAAGCGGCGGTCGAACTCGGCATCCGTGAGTCCCGGTTGCCGGGCGCGCAGCGCCTCCCGCTGCCGGGTGCGCTCGGCCGGATCCTCGTCGGCCGCATAGGCCGCGAATTCGCCCGGGATCACGTAGCGCAGGTCGCCGAGCACGTTCATGGCCTCGTGGTTGCCGAGCACGACGTGCAGCCGGCCACCGGCGCGCGCGGCCTCGTCCTGCAGGCGCATCAGCAGGTCCATCACCTTGCGCGAATCGGCGCCGCGGTCGAGCAGGTCGCCGGTGCTCACGACGTGCGCCTTGCCGGCGGACCAGCGCAGGCGGGCATCGACGACGCCGGCCGCCTGCAGCAGCGCGACGATCTCGGTGTAGGCGCCGTGCACGTCGGCGAAGGCGACGACGCGTTCGACTCCGGTCCACGCTGAATTCGGCGTGGTCGCGAGGTCCGCGGCCGTCGCGGGGCGGGCCGTGGGCAGCAGGAAGGTGAGTGCGACCGCCAGGACCGCGAGCCGGCCCGGAACCCGGCGGCTCATCACTTTCGGGGCAGCCCGATGGTGATGCCGATCCGGCCTGCGTCGACGTCGTCGAGCAGCCGCGTCAGGCGCCGCCAGACGTCGCCGATTTCCGACCGGGTCAATCCCATCTGCACGAGGTCGCCGTCGTAGCGGACACCGCGGCTGGGGTTGAGATTGTCGCTGGACGAGACGGCGACCCAGTGGCCGTTCTCGCGGCGCCACGTCCCGACGATGCCGAGCCGGCGCTCGAGTTCGTCTTTCGTGATGCGTCGCAGCCGCATCACGGTCTCGCTCGGTATCCGGGTGACGCGGATGGGCTTCCACAGCTCGCCGCGATCGCTCTCGTTGAAGGCGAAGGAGATGCCGTTGTCGATCGAGAACACGCGCGCGCCCGACGTGGCGCGCGAGATCAGGAAATTGCCGACGTTCGAGTCGCCATGCGCGATCAGCAGGGTGAAGACGTTCAGCTGCCCGATGTTGCGCGCATACGGGAAGTCGGCATCGAAGCGCTCGGCGTCGTAGACGTCCTCGATCACCTTCACCTCGTGCAGCCAGTACTGCAGCACGACGAACACTTCGTCGGAGCCCTCGAAGGTCGGTTGTGCCGCCGGCGCGTACGGGCGCAGCTCCGACACCGGCACGGTGCGCAGCGCGGTCGGCGGCACGACGTACTCGTCAGGGTCGAGAAAGAGCTTCTGCAACTCGTAGGCGGCGAGGTCGTAACGGGGCCGGTTGTTGAACTTCTCGGCGCCGGGTTCGGCCCTGCGCAGCTTCACGCGGTACGGCGGCTGGCCGCCGAACGACAGCTCGGCCTTGAGCGTGATGTCGCCCTTCGCCTTCGGGCGGCTGATCGCCGCGGTGACGATCTTCATCGGGGCGGTCTGGAGCTCGCGTTCGAGCCCGTCGACCGGGCGCGGGATGTTCAGGTCCTGCGCCGCCGCCGTGGCCAGCGTCGCCAGGAGTCCCAGGCCGACGGAGCTCGCAATCCTGTTCATCTCTTTCGCTCCCGCGTTCGCACGAGCGCATCCTACCCGGAACCGCAGCGGTTATACTTTTCGCCCATGGCGGCTAAATCACAGGCGATTGCCAACGGAGCGGGACGCCTGGAGCGCCTCTTGCGCGAAGTGGCGCTATGGGGCACCGCCAGCGTCGCCCTGATCCTGCTGGTCGCGCTGTTCAGTTACGCGCCCGAGGATCCCGGCTGGTCGTCCAGCGGCAGCGGCCAATCCGTCCATAACCTGATCGGCCCGACCGGCGCCTGGCTGGCCGACGTGCTGCTGTCGCTGGCCGGCTACGTCGCCTACGTGCTGCCCCTCATGGTGTTCCTGATGGGCCTGGTGCTGTACCGGGGCCGCATCGAGGGCGACCTGCTGCAGATCGCGCCGGCCTGGCGCGCCGTGGCGCTGCTGCTGTCAGCCCTGGCGCTGATGGCGCTGGCCTCGCTGCACGTCGGCGCCGACCACGCCTGGGTGCCGCAGGGCTCCGGCGGCATCGGCGGCGCCATGATCGCGTCCGCGCTCAAGACCGTGCTGAATCCGGTTGGCGCGACGCTCCTGTTGCTCGCCTTCCTGCTGGTGGCGCTGCCGCTGGCGCTGATCTTCTCGTGGCTGTCGGTGCTCGACCGCGTCGGCGGCTGGGTGCTGGCGGCCGGCCGCGGCGTGGTCGCGCGCCAGGCCGCGGCGCGCAAGGAGCGCGAGGAGACCGCGGTCGAGCGCCAGCGCCTGCAGCCGCAGGTCTCCGCGATCAACGCGCTGGAGATGGCGCTGGTGCAGGGCCGCCGCGAGGTCGAGCGTGACAAGGAGAAGGAAAAGAAGAGGAAAAAGGCACCGCGGTCCGAGAACCAGCTGGCGCTGCCGATCGAGCCGGGCAAGGGCGCCGAGGTGCCGGCGTTCACCGGCAACCCGCTGCCGCCGTTGGACATGCTCGATCCGCCGGCGCCGGCCTCGCTCGGCTACAGCGCCGAGGACCTCGAGCGCATCTCGCGCGAGGTCGAGCAGCACCTCAAGGACTTCGGCGTCGAGGCCAAGGTGGTCGCGGCCCAGCCCGGGCCGGTGGTCACGCGCTTCGAGCTGCAGCCGGCGCCCGGCGTGAAGGGCAGCCAGGTCAGCAACCTGGCCAAGGACCTGGCCCGGGCGCTGTCGGTGTCGAGCGTGCGCGTGATCGAGGTGATCGAGGGCAAGTCGGTCATCGGCCTGGAGATCCCGAACCAGAAGCGCGACATCGTCATGCTGTCGGAGGTGCTCAACGCCGGCGCCTACGGCGCCTCGCACTCGCCGGTGACGCTGGCGCTGGGCAAGGACATCGCCGGCGAGCCGGTGGTCGTGGACCTCGCCCGCATGCCGCACCTGATGGTCGCGGGCACCACCGGCTCGGGCAAGAGCGTGGCCATCAACGCCATGATCCTGTCGATGCTGTACAAGGCCACGCGCGAGCAGCTGCGCTTCATCTTCATCGACCCGAAGATGCTCGAGCTGTCGGTGTACGAGAGCATCCCGCACCTGCTGACGCCGGTGGTCACCGACATGAAGGACGCCGCCAACGCGCTGCGCTGGTGCGTCGCCGAGATGGAGCGGCGCTACCGCCTGATGACGGCGCTGGGCGTGCGCAACATCGGCGGCCTCAATCGCAAGATCGACGAGGCGGTGGAGAAGAAGCAGCCGCTGAAGGATCCGCTATATGCGCCGCCGCCCGCCAGCGGCGACGAGCCGGCGCCGCCGCCGGGCGAAGCCCCAGACCTGCAGCCGCTGCCGAACATCGTCGTGGTGATCGACGAGCTGGCCGACATGATGATGGTGGTCGGCAAGAAGGTCGAAGAGCTGATCGCGCGCCTCGCGCAGAAGGCGCGCGCCGCCGGCGTGCACCTGATCGTGGCGACGCAGCGCCCGAGCGTGGACGTCATCACCGGCCTGATCAAGGCCAACATTCCCTCGCGCCTCGCCTTCCAGGTGGCCTCGCGCGTGGACTCGCGCACCATCCTCGACCAGATGGGCGCCGAGACCCTGCTCGGGCACGGCGACATGCTGTACCGGCCGATCGGCGCCAGCCAGGTGCAGCGCATCCACGGTGCCTTCGTCGGCGACGAGGAAGTGCACAAGGTGGTCAAGTACCTGCGCCAGGTCGGCGAGCCCGAGTACATCGAGGAAGTGCTGGCCGACGAGCCGAAGGCGGAAGGCGATGCCGGCGAGTCCGATGCCGAGCAGGATCCGCTGTACGACCAGGCGGTGCAGGTGGTGCTGGAGAGCCGCAAGGCATCCGTGTCGTGGGTGCAGCGGCGCCTGAAGATCGGCTACAACCGCGCGGCGCGCATGGTCGAGCGCATGGAAGCGACCGGGCTGGTCGGCCCCAGCGGCCCCGGCGGCGTGCGCGAAGTCCTCGCGCAGAACCGCTGAAAAAGGGGGACAGAACTATTTTTCCTGAGAACCGCATGGAGATCTTTCTCTCGAAGGGAAAAATAGTTCTGTCCCCTTTTTTCCTCTGCGTTCTCTGCGTTCTCTGCGCGAAACAGTCTTTTGCTTCGCCGGAAACCGACGCACTGCAGCGTTTCGTCGGCAAGGTCGAGACCTTGACTGCGGATTTCCAGCAGGTGCAGAAGGACGAGCGGGGCAAGGTGCTGTCGACCTCGTCGGGCCGCCTGTGGCTGTCGCGCCCCGGCAAGTTCAAGTGGAGCTACGAGAAGCCCTACCAGCAGCTGATCGTGTGCGACGCCAAGGAGCTGTGGACCTTCGACCCGGACCTGGACCAGGCCATGGTGCGCCCGGCCGGCGCCACGCTGCAGGGCACGCCGGCGCAGCTGCTGACCGACCGCGCCGCGCTGGATGCGCACTTCAAGGTCGAGGGCGCCGGCAGCGACGGCGGCGCGTTGCGCCTGCGCTTGCTGCCCAAGGCGGCCGACAGCGACTTCAAGCTGATCGAGATGTGGTTCGTCGACAGCGTGCCGGTGCGCATGCGCTTCCACGACCCGCTGGGCGGCATCAGCGAGGTCGAGTTCACCGGCATCAAGACCAACGTCGCGCTGGACGCCGGCTTGTTCCGGTTTACTCCGCCCAAGGGAACCGAAGTGATCAGGGCCGAGGGCCCGGCCGGGCCATGAGCGCGCCCGTATACTGCGCGCCGGAACACCCCGGCCCCCCATGCTAGATCCGAAGCTCCTGCGCTCAGATCCCGAGCGCGTGCGCGAACAGCTCGCGCGGCGCGGCTTCTCGTTCGACTTCGCGAAATTCTCGTCGCTCGAAGGGCGGCGCAAGTCGCTGCAGGTCGAGACCGAGCAGTTGCAGGCCGAGCGCAACGCGCGCTCGAAGGCGATCGGCCAGGCCAAGGGCCGCGGCGAGGACGTCGCGCCGGTGATGAAGGAGATGGAGGCGCTCAAGGCCAGGCTCGACGGCAACGCCGCCGCGCTCGAGGCCCTGCAGTCCGAGTTCGACGCCTTCGCCCTGAACCTGCCGAACCTGCCGCACGCCTCGGTGCCGGCCGGCGCCGACGAGACCCACAACGCCGAGGTCCGCCGCTGGGGCAAGCCGCGGCCGGCGGCAGGCATGAAGGACCACGTCGACCTGGGCGAGGCGCTGGGCCAGATGGATTTCGCCGCGGCCGCCAAGCTGACCGGCGCGCGCTTCGTGGTGCTGAAGGGCCCGCTGGCGCGCATGCACCGCGCGCTGGTGCAGTTCATGCTCGACCTGCACACCCGCGAGCACGGCTACGAAGAGGTGTACGTGCCGTACCTGGTCAACTCGCAGTCGCTGCGCGGCACCGGCCAGCTGCCGAAGTTCGCGGCCGACCAGTTCGGCGTGAACGGCGAGCAGGGCTGGTGGCTGATCCCGACCGCCGAGGTGCCGGTCACCAACCTGCTGCGCGACGAGATCGTCCCGGGCGCGCAGCTGCCGAAGAAGTGGGTCGCGCACACGCCGTGTTTCCGCGCCGAGGCCGGCGCCGCCGGCAAGGACACGCGCGGCATGATCCGCCAGCACCAGTTCGACAAGGTCGAGCTGGTGCAGGCCGTGTTGCCGGAGAAATCCTGCGAAGCGCTCGAGGAGCTGACCGCGCACGCCGAGGCGGTGCTGCAGCGCCTCGAGCTGCCGTATCGCACGGTGGCGCTGTGCGCCGGCGACATGGGCTTCAGCGCCGCCAAGACCTACGACCTCGAGGTGTGGCTGCCGTCGCAGGACCGCTACCGCGAGATCTCGTCTTGCTCCAACTTCGAGGACTTCCAGGCGCGGCGCATGCTGGCGCGTTGCCGGCGCGCTCCGGACGCCAAGCCGGAGTTGCTGCACACGCTCAACGGCTCCGGCCTCGCGGTCGGCCGCACGCTGGTGGCGATCATCGAGAATTTCCAGGACGGCGCGGGCCGCATCGCGGTGCCCGCTGCGCTACAGCCGTACCTGGGCGGCCTGCAGCACATCGCCTGACTTCGACGAGGACGGTTTCATGAAACACGTGGCACTGGCGGTGATGCTGGGCGTGGCGCTGGCGGGATGCAGCAGCAGCGAGGAGGATCCGACCGAGGCGTTCTGCACTACCTTCGGCACGGTCCCGCCCGCAGCCTTCACCTTGAACTGCAACGCGGGCTGCACGCTCTCGAACGCGGCCTTTGCCTACGACGAGGACCTCGACACCACCGCGTCGATCGTCCCGGTCAACGGCCAGACCAGCTACACCGCGGTGCTGATGGCGACGGCGGCGGCGGACCAGCCGGCCGGCGCCGACGTCGGCGTGTTCGTGAGCCAGCCGCAGAACCGCCAGTCCATGACCAACAGCATCAGGACCTACCTGAACGGCAACCTGCAGGAGACTCTGGCGCCCGGGAATACCGTGATCCGGCAGCCGGATACCGGCTCGCCGGCCGATGGTTTCCTCGGCATGCGCACGACGCTGGCCTACGACCAGGTCGAGTTCACCGCGACGATCACGTGGGGCGCGGGGCAGACCCCGGTTTATTTCGTGTACGAGGTCTGCAACGACGGCGGAGAAGCCTAGGCGCGGCGGCGCCGGAACACCGGCGTCGGGTCGTCGGCGGCGCCCTGGTAGCCGAAGCTGAAGTCGCGGAAGGCCTTGAGCGCGTCCGCCAGGTCGGCGCCGGGTTTGAGCTCGAAGGCATTAACGCCGCAGCGGTGCATGTAGTACATGGCGTCGCGAAATACTCCGCCGGTGGCGCGAATCTCGCCCTTGAACCCGAAGCGCTCACGCAGCGCGCGCGCCTGCGAGTAGCCGCGGCCGTCGAAGCTGCGCCCGCCCTCGGGCCTGGGCTGGATGAAATCGAAGGCGATCGCCACCAGCGCCAGCGCGGGCAGGTCGTCCTTGAGCTCGGCGACGTCGAGCGTGGACGGAATCGCCACGCCGACCTCGCCGCGCGCCTCCAGCGCCGCTTTCTCCGCCAGCCAGCGCGCGTGCGAAACGATGAGCTTGCCGCCGGCGGGCAGGGCAGCGGCGTCGTCCAGGCGCGTCCAGTCGTCCTCGACGATGGCGCGATCGCGGATGATCTTCATGCCGCGGCCGCGGCCGCATGGGCGGCGTCCTCGCCGTAGACCGTGGCCTTGAACGGCGCCAGCCCGATGCGGCGGTAGGTGTCGACGAAGCGCTCGCCGTCCTCGCGGTGGTCCACGTAGGTCTCGATCAGGCGCGCGATGGTGTCCACCACCTGGTCGCGCGCGACCGAAGGGCCGATGCGGTCGCCCAGCGCGGCGTCGTTGCTGGCGCTGCCGCCGAGCGTGATCTGGTACCACTCCTCGCCTTCCTTGTCCACGCCGAGGATGCCGATGTGGCCGACGCTGTGGTGGCCGCAGCCGTTCATGCAGCCCGACATCTTGATCTTGATCTCGCCGAGGTCGTGCAGGTAGTCGAGGTTGTCGTAGCGCTCGGACAGTTCCTGGGCGATGCCGATCGAGCCGGCGTTGGCCAACGAGCAGAAATCCAGGCCCGGGCAGCAGATCAGGTCGGTCAGCGTGCCGATGTTGGGCGTGGCCAGCCCCAGCTTCACCAGCGCCTGCCACAGCGGGTAGAGGTCGGCCTGCCTGACGTCGCCGAACAGCAGGTTCTGGTCGTGCGTGGTGCGGATCTCGCCGAACGACCAGCGGTCGGCGAGGTCGGCCAGCGCGTCCATCTGCGCCGCGCTGCAGTCGCCCGGGATGCCGCCGCGCGGCTTGAGCGAGACGAAGGCGGCGCGGTAGCCGGCGACCCGGTGGTCCCAGGTGTTGTGGCGGGCCCAGGTGGTGAAGGCCTTGTCGGCGGCGAGCTGCACCGCGTAGGTGGTGTCGCGCGCGGCCGTGGCCTCGTACTGGTGCGGCTGGAAGAACCGCCGGAAATGCCGCAGGTCCTCGGTGCGAAGCTTGAGGGCGCTGTCGCGGATCTGGGCCCACTCGGCCTCGACCAGTCCGGTGAACTTCTCCAGGCCGAGTTCCTTGACCAGGATCTTGATGCGCGCCTTGTGGATGTTGTCGCGGCGGCCGAGGCGGTTGTACACGCGCAGGATCGCCTCGAGGTACGACAGCAGGTCCGGCTCGGGCAGGAACTCGCGCACCTTGCGACCGATGATCGGCGTGCGGCCCAGGCCGCCGCCGGCGTAGATCGTGTAGCCGGTCTCGCCGAGCGAATTGCTGACGATGCGCACGCCGATGTCGTGCGTCAGCAGCGCGGCGCGCTCGTGCTCGGTCGCCGAGAACGCGATCTTGAACTTGCGCGGCAGGAAGTTGAACTCCGGATGGAACGAGGCCCACTGCCGGGTGATCTCGCAGTACGGGCGCGGGTCGGTCAGCTCGTCCTTGGCCACGCCGGCCAGGTGGTCGGTGGTGATGTTGCGCACGCAGTTGCCGGAGGTCTGGATGGCGTGCATCTCGACGCTGGCCAGCTGCTCGAGGATGTCCGGCACGTCCTCGAGCTTCGGCCAGTTGAACTGGATGTTCTGGCGCGTGGTGAAGTGGCCGTAGCCGCGGTCGTAGCTGCGGGCGATGTGGGCCAGCATGCGCAGCTGGGTCGACGACAGCAGGCCGTAGGGGATGCTGATGCGCAGCATCGGCGCGAAGCGCTGCTGGTAGAGCCCGTTGCGCAGGCGCAGCGCGCGGAACTCGTCGGGGTGCAGCTCGCCCGCGAGGAAACGGCGCGTCTGGTCGCGGAAGGCCGCGACGCGCTCGTTCACCAGTTGCTGGTCGTAGTTGTCGTACCGGTACATGGCGACAGGGTATAGGCCGCGGAGGCGGGGGTGCCCTCTAAATACAGACCAAACCGCTATATGGTCGGCAGCTTCTCGCCGAGGGCCTGGGCCAGCCTCACCCGGACCGCGGGGTCGGCTTCGGCCGCCACCCGGTCCACCTTGTCGCGCGTCAGGTGCGGCGCAAAGATCTGGATGAAGTCGTACATGTACTCGCGCAGGAACATGCCGCGGCGGAAGCCGATGTGCGTGGTGCTGGGCGTGAACAGCTGCGCGGCCTCGAGCCGGACCAGATCTTTATCGAGCTTCGCGTCGTACGCCATGTGGGCGACGATGCCGATGCCCAGGCCCAGGCGCACGTAGGTCTTGATCACGTCGGCGTCGACCGCGGTCAGCACCACGTCGGGCTTGAGGCCGTGCGCGGCGAAGGCCTGGTCGAGCTTGGAGCGGCCGGTGAAGCCGAAGGTGTAGGTCACCAGCGGGTGCGCGGCGACGTCCTTGAGCGTGAGCTTGCCCTTCTTCTGCGCCAGCGGATGGTCGGGCCGAACCAGCACGGCGCGGTTCCAGTGGTAGCAGGGCAGCATGACCAGCTCCTCGAAGTGCTCGAGGGCCTCGGTGGCGATGGCGAAATCGGCCTGGCCGGAGGCGGCGATGCCGGCGATCTGCGGCGGCGAGCCCTGGTGCAGGTGGAAGCGCACTTTGGGGTAGCGGTCGCGGAACTTGCGGATCACCGGCGGCAGGGCGTAGCGCGCCTGCGTGTGGGTGGTGGCGATGGCGAGGTCGCCGCGATCGGTCTCGCGGTATTCCTGCGCGATGTTCTTGATGTTGCCGACTTCCTGCAGCAGCCGGCTGGTGTACTCGAGGATGCGCGCTCCGGCCGGCGTGACCTGGTCGAGGTGCTTGCCGCGGCGGCGGAACACGTCCACGCCGAGCTCCTCCTCGAGCAGGCGGATCTGCTTCGACACGCCGGGCTGCGAGGTATGCAGCGCCTCGGCGGCGGCGGTGACGTTGAGGCCGCGCTTGGCGACCTCGTGGATGTAGTGCAGCTGGCGCAGCTTCATTGCCTTATGACGATAAGTGCTTAAACAGGGGGCCAATCATACTGTCTTTGCACGGAGGCGCGGGTATGCTGCCGGCGTGAGTGACACCCACTGGCCGTACTTCCCGATCTTCCTGAAGCTCACCGGCGAGCGCGTGCTGGTGGTCGGCGGCGGCGAGGTCGCGCTGCGCAAGGTGCGGCTGCTGCAGCGGGCGCAGGCCCGCATCGAGATCGTCGCGTGCGAGCTGCATCCAGAGCTCACCGGACTCGTTGCCAGTGCCGCCGAATTCGACGAATCGCAGCTCGATGGTTGCCGGCTGGCGATCGCCGCGACCGACGATGCCGCGCTCAACGCGCGCGTGGCCTCGGCCGCGCGCACCTGGATCACGCCGTCGATCGTGGACCGCGCGCCTGTGCTGGTCGCGATCTCCAGCGGCGGCGCCGCGCCGGTGCCTTCGCTGCGGCTGCGCGAGCAGGTCGAGGCGCTGTTGCCGGCCGCGCTCGGGCGGGTCGCGGCGTTCCTCGGCGCCATGCGCGGGCGCCTCAAGGACGTGCCG
>JBQTJQ010000090.1:0-3456 GCA_052386975.1 Gammaproteobacteria bacterium
CGAACTTCACCTCGACGCCGGCGGCCTGCAGCAGCTTCACGAACTCGTAGAGCTTGTGCTGGGCCTGCGCCACGGCCAGGCCGTAGCCCGGCGCGATGATGACCTTGCTGGCGTACTTCATCTGCACTGCGGCGTCGCCGGCGTCGGTGGACTTCATCGTGCCCATGGCCTCGCCGCCGCCGGCGTCGATGACGCCGAAGTTGGAGAAGATCACGTTGGACACGCTGCGGTTCATGGCCTTGGCCATCAGCAGCGTCAGCAGCGTGCCGGCGGAGCCGACCACCATGCCGGCGATCATCAGCGCAGGGTTGTTCAGCACGTAGCCCTCGAGGCCGACCGCGAGGCCGGTGAAGGCGTTGTAGAGCGAGATCACCACCGGCATGTCGGCGCCGCCGATGGGCATCGTCATCATCACGCCGAACAGCAGCGCCATCGCGAAGAACACCACGGTGACCGCGGCCGGAGCATGGCCGTGCGCGCCGAACACGATGTAAAAACCAATCGCGAGCGTCGCCAGCATGATCGCGCCGTTGATGGCCTGGATGCCGGTCATGCGCAGCGTCTTGTTGATGCGGCCGTCGAGCTTGGCCCAGGCGATCAGCGAGCCGGCCAGCGACACCGCGCCGATCAGGCCCCCGAAGACCGTGACGAGGTAGTGCAGCCAGCCGGCGTCGTGGCTGCCTTCCGCGACCGGCGCGAGCAGCACCATCGCGGCGATGGCCGCGGCCGAGCCGCCGCCCATGCCGTTGTACAGCGCGACCATCTGCGGCATCGCGGTCATGGCCACGCGCTTGCCGCTCCACCAGGCCCAGGCCACGCCGAGCGCCAGCGCCACGAACGCCAGCACGGCGTTGGTCGCCAGCTGCGGCCTGGCCGCTTCGGTCACGCCGAAGTAGTAGAGGAAGCTGGCGAGGACCGCGACCAGCATGCCCCAGCCGGCGACGACGATGCCCGAGCGCGCCGTGACCGGCGACGACATGCGCTTGAGGCCGTAGATGAACAGGAACGAGGCGGCGAGGGCGCTCAGCTCGATCAGCAGTTGGGCGTTCATGTTCAAGCCGCCTTCTTGCCAGGGGCGGGCTTGTCGGAGGACTTGAACATCTCGAGCATGCGCTCGGTGACGACATAGCCGCCGGCAGCGTTGCCCGCGCCGAGCAGCACGCCGAAAAACCCGATCGCCTGCTCGAGCGTCGAGGTGGCGTTGAGCAGGGCGTAGATGGCGCCGACCACGACGATGCCGTGCACGAAGTTGCTGCCCGACATCAGCGGCGTATGCAGGATCGACGGCACGCGGCCGATGATCTCGTAGCCGGTGAAGGCCGCCAGCATGAAGATGTAGAGCGCGACGAACCCGGTGAGGACCGTGGCTTCCATGGTCAGGCTCCCTCGACCGCTTTCCGCGCGGCCTCGTTCTTGATCGCGCCGCCGTGCGTCAGGCAGGTCCTGGCGACGACCTCGTCGTCCCAGTTCAAATTCAAATGTCCATCCTTGACGATCAGCTCGAGGAAGTTCAGCAGGTTCTTCGAGTACAGCTCGCTGGCGTGCTCGGCCAGCAGCGACGGCACGTTCAAGGGGGCCGCGATGGTGACGTTGCCGACGCGGATGGTTTCACCCGGCTTGCTGTACTCGCAATTGCCGCCGCCCTCGGCGGCGAGGTCGATGATCACCGCGCCGGCCTTCATGCCGTCGACCTGGGCTTTGCTGATCAGCTTCGGCGACGGCCGCCCGGGAATGGCGGCGGTCGTGACGATCACGTCGGCGGCCTGGATGTGCCTGGTCACGACCGCGGCGATCTTGTCTTTCTCCTCGGCGGTCAGCTCGCGCGCATAGCCGCCCTGGCCGCGCGCGTCCACTCCGGTGTCGATGAACTTGGCGCCGAGCGACTCGACCTGCTCCTTCACCTCGGGGCGCACGTCGTAACCCTCGACGCGCGCGCCGATGCGCCGCGCGGTGGCGATCGCCGACAGGCCGGCGACGCCGACGCCCATGACCAGGATCGTGCCGGGCCTGATCGAGCCGGTGGCGAACGTGGTCATCGGCAGCATGCGGCCGATCTGCGTGGCGCCGAGCAGCGCGCCGTAATAACCGGCCAGCGCGGCCTGCGAGCTCAAGGCGTCCATCGATTGCGCGCGCGTGATGCGCGGCACCAGCTCCATGGCGAAGCAGGTGATCTTGCGATCGCGCAGCAGCTTGACCAGCTCGGCCTCGCGGTGCGCGTAGACGAACGACAACAGCACGCTGCCCTCGCGCAGCTGCTGCGCTTCCTCGATCGAGGGCGGCTGCACCTTCAGCACGATGTCGGAGTCGAGCTTGAGCGCGCCGACTGCGACGCCGGCCTTGGCGAAGGCCTCGTCGGGGATCAGCGCGGCGCCGCCGGCGCCGGCCTCGAGGTACAAGTCCGCGCCGAACTTCTTGAGCTTGGCGGCGACCATGGGCACCAGCGCGACGCGGCGCTCGTTGGCACGGTTCTCCCGCGGTACGGCGATCCTCACCGCCATGTCTGGCTCCCCCAAAAACGACGCAGCAGGATACTCCACGCATCCGGTGCGCTGCACCGGTCCGCCGTCAGACGCGCCGGGCGGCCAGCTCCTCGAAATCCTGGGCCAGGCCGGTCAATTCGTCGCGCGAGTGCTGGCGCTGCTTGTCGCTGAGCGTCGGCGACAGCCGCGCGATGAAGTCGACGAAATTGGCGCGGTTGAAGTCGTTGATCTCGCGCGCGGCCGGGCTGTCGGGCAGCTGCGGCTCGATGAACAGGGCGCGCAGGCGGTCCTCGAAGCCGGCCTCGCCGCGCGTGGCCAGCGCGCGCCGGAACGCCTCGGCCCACTGCTCGCCATAGCGCTGCCACATCACTGGATCGTCGCGCCGCGCCAGCGCCCAGTCGCGCACCAGGCCGGCCTGGGCTTCGCTGATCGAGCCGAGCCAGCGCTTCACGCTCTTCCTGGCGTCGTGCTCGCGCCGCACTCGGTGCTCGTCCGGCGTCAGCGCGTTCTCGTCCTCGGCGTCCTCGGCGCGGTCGCGCGCCATGCGCTTCAGCAAGCGCTCGACCTGCCGGTCGTCGAGCGCGGCCAGCACGCGGGCCAGCGGCGGCAGGGCTTCCTCGAGCAGGCGCCGGCCGTGGGCGCTGGCGCGCTTGAAGTAGCCGTCGACCTGCTCGCGCCTCAGCGGGCCGCGCGCGGCGTCGGCGACCTCGCGCAGGTCGCTGGCGTAGGCCTCCAGCTGCGTGCCGCGGTGCCAGCGCCACAGGGAGTCGAAGCCGGTGTCGAAGGCCTCTTCGGCGGCGCCCTCGAGCTCGACGTACTTGCCGAACTCCCAGGACACGAACCAGTCGGCGCGGTTGTAGGCGAATTTCAGCGTGCTGCACGAGGTCAGCAGCACGACCGCCGCGACCGCGACCAGGGCCCGGGCGAAGCGCGAGCGGCTCACACCTCGATCATCTGGAAGTCCGACTTGGCGGCG
>JBQTJQ010000091.1:0-4678 GCA_052386975.1 Gammaproteobacteria bacterium
GCGAAGGCGAGGCCGTCGGCAATCTGCATGGCGATGGCGCCGGCGTCGTGCGGCGACAGCCGGTCCTGCGCCAGGCGCTGGCGCAGGTCGGCGCCCTGCAGCATTTCCATGGCGATGTAGGCGAGGTCGCCCTCGCGGCCGACGTCGTAGATCGGGATGATGGCCGGGTGGCCGAGCTTGCCGGCGGCGCGCGCCTCCTGCAGGAAGCGCGCCTCGTAGGCGGCGCGCTCGGCCGGGTCGAGCGGCAGCAGGATGGTCTTGATCGCGACGGTGCGGTCCAGCGCGGGATCGGCGGCCTTGTAGACCACGCCCATGGCGCCGCGGCCGAGCTCGCCCTTGATCTCGAACCGCGCCAGCCGCGTCAGCGGCGCGCTCACTTGAACAGGTCCTTGAGGCTTTTGGGCGCCTCGAAGAACTTGTGCTGGATCACGACCTGCTGGCCGGCGCGCAGGTTCAGCGTGCGCTTGAGCGGATCTTCCTTGCGGTAACGGATCTCGAGCTCGTAGCGCCCGGCCGGCAGCGACAGCTGCTTGAGCGCGGGCAGGTCGCCGCGGGCCTTGCCGTCGATGAACACGCGGCCGCCCGGCACGACCTGGAACACAATCACGGCCGGCGGTGGAGGCGGCGGCGGTGGCTTGGGTTTGGCTTCGGCCTTCTTCGGGGCCGGGGCCGGGGCCGCGGCCACGGGCGCCGTCACGACCGGCGCCACCGCAACCGGCGCGGCCGCCCCGGGCAATTTCAGGATCCCGGCGTCGTACAGCCGCACGCCGACGCCGGCCAGGATGCCGAGCCCGATGCAGGCCAGGCCGGAGAACAGCAGGCGGCGCGCGCGGCGCTTGCGCGCCTCGCGATCGGCGATGAACAGCTCGTGGGTGCGCACACTGTCGTCGGCGAAAGTGCCGGCGCTGCGCAGGTCGGCTTCGCGCGCCGGCGCGTGCGCGGCCAGCGCCTCGCGAAACGCGCGCGTGACCAGGATCTGGGAAGGCTTGGCGAAGGAGGAGGCCACGCCGGCGGAGCGCAGGCCGTCGCCGACCAGGCCGTGGGCGGCATCGTCGCCATCGCCGGCCACCGCAACCGCGCCGTGGTGGGCGCCGATGCACAAGGGCAGCACCTGCGCGGCCTCGAGGCAGCGCTGCGCAACCTTGAAGGCACCGGCCGGGTTGCCGAGCACCGCCACCGCGACGCCGTCGGGGGCGTCGAGCACGATGCGGTCGCGTTCCGGCACGGCGCTGAGGCTGGCGGCGACCACGGCCTCGAGCTGGGCACGCAGCCGCGCCTGCTCGACCACGCCCTTGGCGCCGAAGTCGGCGAGGCGCAGGTGCAGCACGCTGGCCAGCGTAGCCCCCGGGGGCTGGTTCATGCGCTCTGCCGCGGGAAGTGGTGAAAAATTATAGGCGACGCTGGGCGCCGCCGCCCGGCAGGGACTGCCTCAGCTCAGGCCGAGCGGTCCTCGATCGCCGGCGGGGCGTCGCCGTCGGCGTCGTCATCGTCGTTGTCGCCCGACTTCTGCAGGCCCAGCGGCAGCTGCTTCTTGACCGCGACCCCCAGCTTGCGCATCTGCTCGGCGCGGGCGACCAGGTTGCCCTTGCCGGTGGACAGCTTGTTCATCGCGCCGGCGTGCGCGTCGGCGGCCTTTTTCAGGTGCTTGTCGATTTCCATGAGGTCGTCGACGAAGCTGTAGAGCTTTTCCAGCAGGCTGCCGCCGCGCCGCGCGATCTCGGCCGCGTTCTCGTTCTGGCGCTCCAGGCGCCACATGCTCTCGACCGCCTTCAGCGTCGGCCAGAGGTTGGACGGCGACACCAGCACGATCTTCTTGGCGAAGGCCTCCTCGAACAGCCCCGGCGCGGCGGTCAGCGCCTCGACGTAGGCGGCCTCGTTGGGCACGCACATCAGCACGAAGTCGAGCGAGGTGATGCCGTAGAGCCGCGTGTAGTCCTTGCCGGCGAGCTCGCGCACGTGGTTGCGCAGCGCGGCGGCGTGCTCGGCCATGGCCGCGCCGCGAGCTTCCTCGGTCGGCGCCGCGGTGGCGCGCAGGTAGGCGTTCAGGGCCAGCTTGGAATCGATCACGATGTCGCGCCCGCCGGGCAGGTGCACGACGAAGTCGGGGACGCGCCGCCCGCCGTCCTCGGCCTGCGCCGCGACCTGCTTGTCGTACTCGCGGCCCTCGACCAGCCCCGACAGCTCGAGGATGCGCTCGACCACCAGCTCGCCCCAGTTGCCGCGGGTCTTGCTCTGGCCCTTGAGCGCGGTGGCCAGCGCGTTGGCCTCGCTCGAGACCTGCTGGTTCAGCTTCTGCAGCTGGGCGATCTGCTCCTTCAGCGCGATGCGGTCGCGCGTCTCGTACTCGTAGGTCTGCTTGACCTGGTTCTCGAAGCCGGTCAGGCGCTCGCGCAGCGGCCGCAGCAGGCCCTCGAGGTTCTCGCGGTTCTGCTCGGTGAAGCGCTTGGACTTGTCCTCGAGGATGTCGGACGACAGCTGGCGGAAGCGCGCGTCGAGCTGGCCCAGCTGGTCGGCGGCGCGACCGCGCTCCTGCTCCAGGGCGGTGCGGCTCGAGGCCAGCTCGGCCTGCAGGCGGGCGGACTCGGGTGCGGCCCGCGTGCGGGCGAACAGGTAGCCAAGGGCGGCGCCCAGCGCGAGCGCGGCAAAGGCGAGGAACAGCCAGATCGCGGTCATGGAGTGAATCTACCCGATGGCAGGCTCAGGGCATGAGCCTGCCGGGCCGCGTCAGTGGTGGGCGCGGGCGTGGCCAACGTGCGGGTGGCGGTGCGCGGCGCGGTGCTTGCGCGCGAAAGCCTGCAGGAACTCCATCTGGTCCGCCAGGATGCGGCGGTTCGACAGGATCAGGTACTCGGCCAGGTTCGGCGTGTACGGCACGGCGATCAGCTTCATGCCGGCCTCTTCCGGGGTGCGGTCGTCCTTGCGCTGGTTGCAGTGCTTGCAGGCGGTGACGCAGTTTTCCCAGATGCACAGGCCGCCGCGCGACACCGGGATGACGTGGTCGCGGGTCAGCTGCGACACCGGGAATTGGTTGCCGCAGTACAGGCAGAGGTTATGGTCGCGCTGGAACAGGGTGCGGTTGGTCAGCAGCGGCACGCCGCGCTCGAAGCGCCGCGAGCGGTCGCCGACGGCGATGATCGAGCCGACCTCGACCTGGCTCTGCCTGCCGGTGCGCGCGCAGGTGCCGCCGTGAATGACAAAACGCTCCTTGCCCGCTTCCCATTTGACGCGTTCGCGGGAGTACAGCGTGACGGCCGACTGCCAGGTGATCCACCCCACCGGCAGGCCGCCTGTGTCGAGCTTCAGGACGTGCGGAAACATGGCTGCGCAAATAGTAGCCAATTCCCGTGCCAGATGCCTGAACGCGCGGGCCCCTACAACTCCGCGGCCAGCCGGCTGCCCTGGTTGATGGCGCGCTTGGCGTCGAGCTCGGCGGCCACGTCAGCGCCGCCGATCAGGTGCACGGACACGCCGGCTTTCTTCAGCGGCTCGTACAGCTCGCGCAGCGGCTCCTGGCCGGTGCACAGCACGACGTGGTCCACTTCGAGCAGCGTCGGCTTCTCGCGCTTCTCGCCGAAGCTCACGTGCAGCCCGCGCGCGTCGATGCCCTCGTAATTCACGCCGCTGACCCTCTGGACCTTCTTCATCTTCAGCGCCGCGCGGTGGATCCAGCCGGTGGTCTTGCCCAGGCTCGTGCCCAGGCCGGTGGCCTTGCGCTGCAGCAGCGTGACCTCGCGCGCCGCCGGCGTGACCTGCGGGCGCGTCAGTCCGCCGCGCGAAGCTTCGGGATCGGTCACGCCCCATTCCTTCTGCCAGGCAGCGATGTCGAGCGACGGCGAGTGGCCGTCATGGACGAGAAATTCGCTCACGTCGAAGCCGATGCCGCCGGCGCCGACCACCGCCACGTGCTTGCCGACGGGTTTGTGATGTCTTAGCACGTCGACATAGTTCAGCACCTTCTCCGGGTGCTGGTCCTGGCCCTTGATGCGCGGGTCGCGCGGCGTGACGCCGGTGGCGAGGATCACCTCGTCGTACTTGGCCTTGACCAGGTCATCTGCCGAGACGCGCTGGTTGAGGTGCAGCTTCACGCCGGTGGTCGCGAGCTTGCGCGTGAAGTAGCGGATGGTCTCGTGGAACTCTTCCTTGCCCGGGATCTGCTTGGCCATGTTGAATTGGCCGCCGATCTCGGCGGCGCCGTCGAACAGGTGCACTTCGTGACCGCGCTCGGCGGCGACGGTGGCGGCGGCGAGGCCGGCGGGCCCTGCGCCGACCACGGCGATCCTCTTCTTCGCCGTGGACGGCAGGTAATTCAGCTGCGTTTCGTGGCAGGCGCGCGGGTTCACCAGGCACGAGGCGATCTTGTTCTTGAAGGCGTGGTCGAGGCAGGCCTGGTTGCAGGCGATGCAGGTGTTGATCTCGTCGCTGCGGCCTTCCATCGCCTTCCTGACGAAGTCGGCGTCGGCCAGCAGCGGCCGCGCCATCGAGATCATGTCGGCGTAGCCCTCGGCCAGCAGCTGCTCGGCCAGCTCGGGCGTGTTGATGCGGTTGGTCGTCACCAGCGGGATGCCGATCTCGCCGCGTTCGCCTGGGTGACGAAGAAGCTGCGCGGCGAGATCGGCATCCCGCTGGTCACCACCAACCGCATCAACACGCCCGAGCTGGCCGAGCAGCTGCTGGCCGA
>JBQTJQ010000092.1:0-1512 GCA_052386975.1 Gammaproteobacteria bacterium
CGCGGATGCCCCCCATCCTCGAATAGACGTAGGCCTTTTGCGGGCCGCTCAAGTCCTTGGCTTTCGTCGCCTGGCCGTAGGCGGTCAGGGCGGCTTCGCGGCGCCCCGCCAGCTCGGCCTCGCGGCCCTCGATGACGAGTTCGAGCCCGATGCCCCAGCAAGGTCCGGCCAGGCCGAGCAGCAGGACGGCGAGTGCTGCGGACAGTCGCATGTGCGGGTCCTCCCGAAGGCCGCGACGGTTCACGGCAGGATGAAGTCGAGCGCGAGGTCGGACTTGGGCAGCAGCGTCGCCGCCTTGTCGGTGGTCAGCGCCAGCCGCAGGATCAGGTTTTCGGTAAAGACTTTGTAGTAGTGCAGCTGGCACTGCTCGGACATCTGCTCGAGCAGCGTCGAGTTGACCTTCAGCGCCATCACGTCGGTGGTCGCCATCACCGAGGCGGTGCGCTTCACTGCGTACAGGAAGCCGATCTCGCCGAACACGTCGCCTTTCTCGAGCAGCGCGATCAGCTGGCGGCCCTTGCGCACCTCGGCCAGCCCCGCGAGCAGGATGTACAGGCAGTTGTCCATCTCGCCTTCCTTGATGATCACCTGGCCGGCGCGGCTGACCACGGTGGTGCTGGCGTCGAGCAGCTCCTTGAGCTCGCCGCTGGTGAAGGCCTTGAAGAAGCGCAGCTCCTTGAGGGTCTTGTCGCTGATCACCAGGCTCTTGCGCCGCCCGCCGGTGCGCAGGCCTTCGGCCACAGCGGCGAGTTCCTCTCCCAGCTCGCGCCCGGTCTGGTAGCGCGCCGCCGGATCCTTGGCGAGCAGCTTGTCCACGATGTGGGCCAGCTCGGGTGGAATGCCCTTGACGCCCTTCAGCGACGGTGCCGGCGCGGTCTTCACCAGCAGGAACAGCTCCTTCGGCGTGCTGGCGATGAACATCGCTTTGCCCGCCAGCAGGATGTACATCAGCGCGCCGAGCGCGTAGAGGTCGCTGGCCGGCGACAGCGGCAGGCCGCGGCACTGCTCGGGCGACATGAACATCGGCGACCCCTCGACCTGGGTCTGGCGCTCGGCGGCGACGGCCCTCGACTCGGCGGCGATGCCAAAGTCCATCAGCTTCGGCGTGCCGTCGACGGTCAGCATGATGTTGGCGGGCTTGATGTCCTTGTGCAGCACGCCGTTCTTGTGCACGTAGTCGAGCGCCAGCGAGACTTTCAGCATGATGTCGACGATGCGCTCGACCTTCAGGCGCGGCCCGTCCGGGTCGCAGAAGCGCTTCAGCGTCTCGCCCTGGATGAACTCCATGACGATGTAGCGCTGGCCTTCCTCCTTGGCCGCGTCGTACAGCGAAGCGATGTAGGGGTGGTTCATCTTGCCGGCGGCGCGCGCCTCGGCG
Source organism: Gammaproteobacteria bacterium (assembly GCA_052386975.1). Classification (GTDB taxonomy): domain Bacteria; phylum Pseudomonadota; class Gammaproteobacteria; order Nevskiales; family Nevskiaceae; genus JACPFV01. Next base: position 1,379 of record JBQTJQ010000092.1, read on the forward strand.
AAGAACACGTCGTCGGCCTTCTCGGCGGCCACGCCGAGCGCGATCTTGATGGCGACGTCGCGCTGCACGAAGGGGTCGCGCCCGCGATAGACCACGCCGTAGGCGCCGCGGCCGACTTCCTCGACGAGGTCGTA
>JBQTJQ010000093.1:0-3088 GCA_052386975.1 Gammaproteobacteria bacterium
CGACCGCGGCACCCACTTCACGCCGTTCTCGCTGAGGGACGAAGGCGAGCGCCAGGGCTAGTCGCGCGGATCCACGCGCAGCGACTGGTGCAGGTACTGGGCCGACTGGCCACGCCTGAGTTCCGCCACCGACAGCTGCACCGTGACCGGCGTCTTGCCGGCGTTCTCGGCCAGTTCGCGGTCCGCGGCGAAGCGCGTGCCGGCCGCGTCGACGTCGCTGGTGTCGAGCACCAGCGGCGGCGCGCCGGCCACCGAGCCGCCGGTGAGCTGCACGCGCGAGCGGGTCGCGCGGATGCGCCCGGCGACCTCGGTGTTCAGCAGCTCGACGTCGGACTCGGTGACCACCAGCTCGCCGATGCGCGCGCCGGAGACCTGCACGCCCGTGCAGTTGTTCAGCGTCAGCTTGGGGATGTCGCCGGAATAGTACGCGCCGATGGCGCCGGTGCAGCTCTGCGGCTTGCCCTCGATCGGGCCGGTTCGCGCCGGCACTTTCGGCGCAGGCGGGCGGCCGGCCAGGTGCTCGAGCAGCAGCTCGTTGAAGCGCGCCGGTGCGTCGGCCATCGGCACGTGCGCGACTCCCGGGAGCAGCTCGAGCCGGGCGGCCGGGAGCAGGGCCTCGGCCAGGCGCCCGGTGCGCACCGGCGCGATGCGGTCCTCGCTGCCCCAGACCAGCAGCGTCGGCGCCGCGACCGAGCGCAGCGCGCCGGAGAAATCGTGGTGGGCGAGCCCGAAACCGGCGATGAGGTTCGGGTCGCCGCGCAGGACCTTCATGCGCAGGAAGGGCGTGGACAGCACCATGTCGCCGGAAAATGCCATGCCTTCGACCCGCGACATCATCCAGTCCACCATGCGGTCGATCAACGGGTCGCCCTCGACCGCGCCGGTCCGTTTCTCGAGGCCGAGCTTGGCCAGCCCCTCGGCGTAGACCGGGCCCAGCAGCACGCCGGCCATGTCGGCCAGTGTCAGCGTTTCGATGCGCTCCGGATGCGCGGCGGCGTAGGCCAGCGCGATCGCCGCGCCCATCGAATGCCCGACCAGGTGGAACGGCCGGCCGATGCGCGGCGCGACGGCCTTCTCGATCACGCGCACGTAGTTGGCGGGCGTGTAGGGCCGGTTGCCCTTGTCGGACGCGCCGAACCCCGGCAGGTCGAGCGCGTACACGGCGTAATGCGGAGCCAGCGCCGGGATGATGCGGGCCCAGTCGCGGGCGCCGTTCTGGCCGAGGCCGTGGACCAGCAGCACCGCGTCGCGGCCGATGGTGCCGGCGCGGTACAGCGTCAGCTTGCCGCCGAGGACCGGATCGTCGACGCGCTCGGCGCTCGCGCCCGCGACCTCGGGCCACTCGGCCGGAGGGCGCCCGTCGGCGGCGCCGGCCGCGGCCGACGCGGCGAGCAACAGGAGTGCCCAGGCCCGGCGGCGGAAAGTTCGCATGCCGGGATTGTAGCGAGCGGCATTCGCCATTACCGTGCGCGGCCGCAAGGCGCGCTAATCTGGGGGACCGGGCCGGAACGACACAGGGGGTTGCCATGCCCAAGTACACGCCACCGCTGCGCGACATGAAGTTCGTGCTGCACGAGATGCTGCAGGTCGAGCGCGAGCTGAAGCCCATTCCGCAGCACGCCGACATCGACGCCGCGACCATCGACTCGGTGCTCGAGGCCGGCGGGCAGTTCTGCGCGGACATCCTGCAGCCGCTCAACGCGGTCGGCGACCGCGAGGGCTGCAAGCGTTTGCCGGACGGCAGCGTCACCACGCCGAAGGGATTCAAGGCTGCCTACGACCAGTTCGTCGAGGCCGGCTGGCCCTCGCTCGGCGCCGACCCGAAGTTCGGCGGCCAGGGCCTGCCGTACGTGGTGACCAACGCCTTCCTCGAGATGCTGAACTCGGCCAACCAGGCCTGGACCATGTATTACGGCCTGTCGCACGGCGCCTATAACGCGATCTACGCCTTCGGCACGCCGGAGCAGAAGCAGACTTACCTGCCCAAGCTGGTGTCCGGCGAATGGACCGGCACCATGTGCCTGACCGAATCGCACGCCGGCACCGACCTCGGCATCCTCAAGTCGCGCGCCGAGCCGAAAGGCGACGGCAGCTACGCCATCAGCGGCGAGAAGATCTTCATCTCGGCCGGTGAGCACGACATGGCGAAGAACATCGTGCACCTGGTGCTGGCGCGCCTGCCAGACGCGCCCGGCGGCACCAAGGGCATCTCGCTGTTCATCGTCCCCAAGTTCCTGCCCGACGGCAAAGGCGGCGTCGGCAAGCGTAACGGGGTGGTCTGCGGCTCGATCGAGCACAAGATGGGCATCCACGGCAACGCCACCTGCGTGCTGAACTTCGACGGCGCCACCGGCTGGATGGTCGGCCCGCCGAACCAGGGCCTCAAGGCGATGTTCGTGATGATGAACTCGGCGCGCCTGGGCGTCGGCATGCAGTCGCTCGGGCTGGCCGAGTTCGCGTACCAGAACTCCCTGGCCTACGCCAAGGACCGCCTGCAGTCGCGCTCGCTCACCGGGCCCAAGGCCGCCGGCAAGCCGGCCGATCCGATCATCGTCCACCCCGACGTGCGCCGCATGCTGATGACGCAGAAGGCCTACGTCGAGGCGGCGCGCGCGTTCTGCTACTGGGCGGGCCTGGCGATCGACAAGGAGCACAAGCACCCGGACGAGGCCTCGCGCAAGGCCAACGGCGAGATGGTCGCGCTGCTCACGCCCGTCATCAAGGGCTTCATCACCGACAACGGTTATGAATCCACCACGCTGGCCATGCAGGTGCTGGGCGGCCACGGCTACATCAGCGAGCACGGCCTCGAGCAGTGCGTGCGCGACGCCCGCATCAACATGATCTACGAGGGCACCAACACCATCCAGGCGCTGGACCTGCTCGGCCGCAAGGTGCTCGGTGACATGGGCGCCAAGCTGATGAAGTTCGGCAAGGTGTGCCAGGACGTGATCCAGGCCAACGCCGACCGGCCGACCATGATGGAGTTCACCGGGCCGCTGGGCATGCTGCTCGGCGAAGTCCAGAAGATCACCATGGAGGTCGGCCAGAAGGGCATGAAGAACCCGGACGAGGTCGGCGCCGCGGC
>JBQTJQ010000094.1:0-31531 GCA_052386975.1 Gammaproteobacteria bacterium
AGCGAAGGCGCGAGGGGGTCCGTCGCGGATTGCCAGCGGCAAGCCGCGCCCGAGCGCAGGGATCTTGCTTTCGAAACAAGATTCCTCGCTGCGCTCGGAATGACACTGATGCAGCGAGCCGGGCACATCGGTCCCGACGAAACAGCGGCGCAGTCAGCGCGCGTCGTGGACCGTGACGACCGGCAGGTCGCCGTTGGCGCGAACCAGGCGGACCTGCACGCCGTAGAGCTCGCCGATCGTGTCGGCGGTGAGGACGTCGGCCGGCGCGCCCGAAGCCAGCGTGCGGCCTTCGCGTAGCAGCGTCGCGCGCGTGGCGTAGCGCAGCGCCAGGTTCGGGTCATGCAGGATCACCAGCACGCCGAGCCCACGCCCGGCCAGCGTGCGCACCGAGCGCAGGCAATCGTGCTGGTGCGCCAGGTCGAGGCTCGCGGTCGGCTCGTCCAGCAGCAGGAAGCGCGCGGCGCCGTCCGCCAGCGGGTCCCACACCTGCGCCACCGCACGCGCGAACTGGACGCGGGCCCGTTCACCGCCCGAGAGCGTCGGGTAGCTGCGATCGGCGAGGTGGCCGACGCCGGCGAGCTCGAGCGCCTCGCGCACGATGCGCGCCTCGCCCGCATCGGAATGCCGCGCGCAGGGCAGGCGGCCGAGCGACACGACCTGCGCGCCGGTGAAGGCGAACGACAGGCCGTGGGCCTGCGGCAGCACGGCGCGCTGGCGGGCGAGGTCGCCGGCGTCGACGCCGGCAAGCGCCCGCCGGTTGAGCTCGATCGATCCGGATGCGGGCGGCCGCTCGCCGGCCAGCAGCTTGAGCAGCGTGGTCTTGCCGGCGCCGTTCGGCCCGAGCAGGGCGTGCACCTGGCCCGGCTCGATCGTGAGACTGACGCCATCCAGCAACATGCGCCCGCCGGCGCGGAAACCCAGCTCGTGGGCGACGTAGCTCATGCGTCGACCTCGCGCCGGCGGTGCAGCAGCAGCGCCAGGAAGAACGGACCGCCGACCAGCGCCGTCAGGATGCCGATCGGCAGCTCGGTCGGAGACAGCATCACGCGCGCCGCGGTGTCGGCGAGCACCAGCAGCAAGGCGCCGGCCAGCGCCGACAAGGGCAGCAGGTGGCGGTGGTCGGGGCCCAGCGCCAGCCGCACCAGGTGCGGCACCAGCAGCCCGACGAAGGCGATGATCCCGGCCAGCGCCACCGCGGCGCCCGCCGCCAGCACGACGAGTCCGGTCACCCGGCGCTTGAGACGCTCGACGTCCACGCCCAGGTGGCCGGCCTCGGATTCGCCGAGCAGCAGGGCGTTCAGCGCATGGGCCTCGCGCGGTAACAACATGATGGCGAGCAGCAGCAGCGGCCCGGCGACGACGATCTCGGCCCAGCCGGCGCGGCCCAGGCTGCCGAACATCCAGAACGTCACGCTGCGCAGCGCGCTGTCCGAGGCGACGTGGCTCAAGAAGCCGATGCCGGCGCCGGCGATGGCGTTCAAGGCCAGGCCCGACAGCAGCAGCGTCGCCACGCGGGTCTGGCCGTCGACCAGCGCGAGCCGGAGCACCAGCGCGGTGGCGGCCGCGCCGCCGGCAAAGGTCGCAACCGGCAGCGCCCAGCGGGCGGGCACGACTTCGAACAGCCCTGCCGGCTGGCACAGCACGATCAGGCCGACCGCGGCCAGCGCCGCGCCGCTGGAAATGCCGACCAGGCCGGGCTCGGCCAGCGGGTTGCGGAAGATGCCCTGCAGCGCGGCGCCGGCCTGTGCCAGCGCGGCGCCGATCAGCAGCGCCAGCAGCACGCGCGGCAGGCGGATGTCGAGGACCGCGGCGCGGCTCTGCTCGTTGCCGCCGCCGGCCAGCACGCGCAGGACCTCGCCGGCGCCGATGTCGAGCGGGCCGGTCAGCAGGGCGACCGTGGCCGCGGCCAGCACCAGCGGCATCAGCACCAAGGCAGCCAGCAGGGGGGTGCGCAGGGGGTGGGACTCTCTCTTGTATCTGGTTGATTATCGTGAAAATCGCCGGCGTTCGCCGCGCTGGGCGCCGGGTCGGGCTGGTATACTCGCCGCCGCTTTTTCCGGCTTCCGGCGCGAAAGTGGCGGAATTGGTAAACGCACTGGATTTAGGTTCCAGCGCCGCAAGGCTTGGGGGTTCGAGTCCCTCCTTTCGCACGATTTTCGCCACGAGTCTTCCCGATATGGACGTCATCCTTGAAACCCCCGGCGGCCTGGTCCGCCAGCTGCGCGTGCGCATTCCGGCCGAGCGCATCACCTCGGCCGTGGACACGCGGCTGAAACAGATCGCTTCGCGCGCGAAGATCGCGGGCTTCCGCCCCGGCAAGGCGCCGCTCAAGGTCGTCGAGCAGCAGTTCGGCGAGTCGGCGCGCATCGAAGTGATCCAGGATTTGGTCCGCGGCAGCTATCCGGAAGCCGTGGACAAGGCCGGCGTGCACCCGGCCACGGCGCCGCACTTCGAGGTCGTCGCCGAACAGGCCGGCCAGCCGCTCGAGTACCTGGCGCGCTTCGAGGTCTACCCCGAGATCAAGCTCAATGCATTGTCGGAACTGAAGGTCGAGCGGCCGGTGGCCGAAATCGGCGCCGCCGACGTCGACAAGGTGGTCGAATCCATGCGCCGCGCGCAGCGCACGCTGGCCAAGGTCGAGCGCAAGGCGCGCGACGGCGATGTCTGCCAGATGAGCTTCGAAGGCTCGGTCGACGGCGCGACGTTCCCGGGCGGCAAGGGCGACAACGTCGCGGTCGAGATCGGCCAGGGCCGCTTTTTGCCGGACCTCGAGACCGGGCTGAAGGGCCACGGCGCCGGCGAGAATTTCACGGTCGAGGTGAAATTCCCGGACGACTATCGCAACGAGTCGCTGAAGGGCAAGACCGCGCAGTTCAAGGTCGAGCTGAAGGACGTGCAGGAGCCGAAGCTGCCGGAACTCGACGAGGCCTTCTTCAAGGCCAACGGCGTCGAGGCCGGCAAGGGCATCGAGGCGCTGCGCGCCAAGATCCAGGCGGCGCTCGAACTCGAGCGCGACAAGGCGGTCAAGGCGCGCCTGAAGGCGCAGGTGCTCGAGCAACTGCTGGCGGCCAACCCGATCCCGGTGCCGCAGGCCATGGTGGCGCAGGAAACCGCGCGGCTGCGCGAAGAGGCCGCGGCCCGCTTCAACGCCGCGCGCATGACGCCCGAGCAGCTGGCCAAGCTGTTCCCGGACGAGGCGCTGGCGCCCAACGCCCGGCGGCGCGTGTCGCTGGGCCTGCTGATCGGCGAGGTCATCAAGCAGAACAAGATCGTGATCGACCCCGCGCGCCAGGAGAAGCTGCTGGACCAGATCGCGGGCGATTACCAGCAGCCGGACCAGATCAAGCAGTACTACCGCGGGCGGGCCGACCTGATGCAGGGGCTGCGCGCGATGGTCATGGAAGAACAGGTGGTCGAGTCGCTGCTGGCGGCGGCCAAGTCGAAGGACGCGCCGATGGCGCTGGACGATCTCTTGAAAGCCGCGCAACAGGCATCATAAGTACGCAACGAAACCCGACAGGACATGAAATGAGCCACACGCCCGAGCGGTCCCAGCACCTGGTCCCGATGGTGGTCGAGCAGACCCCGCGCGGCGAGCGGGCGTTCGACATCTATTCGCGCCTGCTGAAGGAGCGCGTGGTGTTCGTGGTCGGACCGATCGACGACTACATGGCCAACCTGGTCGTCGCCCAGCTGTTGTTCCTGGAATCCGAGAACCCGGACAAGGACATCCACCTCTACATCAATTCTCCCGGCGGCATCATCACCTCAGGCCTGTCGATCCTCGACACCATGCGCTTCATCAAGCCGGACGTGTCGACCCTGTGCATCGGCCAGGCCGCCAGCATGGGCGCGGTGCTGCTGGCAGCGGGCAAGAAGGGCAAGCGCTTCGCGCTGCCGCACTCGCGCGTGATGATCCACCAGCCGTCCGGCGGCGCGCAGGGCCAGGCCACCGACATCGAGATCCAGGCCAAGGAAATCCTCTACATGCGCGAGCGCCTGAACAGGGTCATGGCCGACTGCACCGGCCAGACCGCCGACAAGATCGCGCGCGACGTCGAGCGCGACCTGTTCATGAGCGCCGAGCAGGCCAAGGACTACGGCATCATCGACGGCATCCTGGAACGCCGCATCCCGACTCCCGCCTAAGTCACGGGCAGCATTGGGCAAATAGCCGATTTTCAAGCGGCCCCTTGCATGCTATATAAGGGGTCAGCGGAGGTATTTTTCAGCACATGAGCACGGAAACACGCAGCGGCAGCCACAACGGGCGAGTGCTCTATTGCTCGTTCTGCGGCAAGAGCGAGCACGAGGTGCGCAAGCTCATCGCCGGGCCGTCGGTGTACATCTGCGACGAGTGCGTCGACCTGTGCAACGACATCATCCGCGAGGAAGTCCACGCCAAGCCGGCGCAGAAGGGCCTGCCCAAGCCGCAGGAGATCCGCGCGGTCCTCGATGAGTACGTCATCGGCCAGGACCAGGCCAAGAAGATCCTGTCGGTCGCGGTCTACAACCACTACAAGCGCCTGCACACCAAGGGCGTGTCGGACGGCGTCGAGCTGTCCAAGTCCAACATCCTGCTGATCGGCCCGACCGGCTCGGGCAAGACGCTGCTGGCCGAGACGCTGGCGCGCCTGCTCGACGTGCCGTTCGCCATCGCCGACGCCACCACGCTGACCGAGGCCGGCTACGTGGGTGAGGACGTCGAGAACATCATCCAGCGCCTGCTGCAGAAGTGCGATTACGACATCGAGAAGGCGCAGCGCGGCATCGTCTACATCGACGAAATCGACAAGATCTCGCGCAAGAGCGAGAACCCGTCCATCACGCGCGACGTGTCGGGCGAGGGCGTGCAGCAGGCCCTGCTCAAGCTGATCGAGGGCACCATGGCCTCGGTGCCGCCGCAGGGCGGCCGCAAACATCCGCAGCAGGAGTTCCTGCAGGTCAACACCGCGGGCATCCTGTTCATCTGCGGCGGCGCGTTCTCGGGGCTCGAGAAGATCATCAGCAACCGTACCGAGGACGTCGGCATCGGCTTCTCGGCGGAAGTCCGCTCCAAGCGCGACGCGAAGATCATGAACCAGCTGTTCTCGCAGGTGGAGCCGGAGGACCTGATCCGCTTCGGCCTGATCCCGGAGTTCGTCGGCCGCCTGCCGGTGGTTGCCGTGCTCGAGGAGCTGGACGAGGCCGCGCTGATGTCGATCCTGACGCAGCCCAAGAACGCCCTGGTCAAGCAGTACGCCAAGCTGTTCCAGATGGAAGGCGTGCAGCTGGAGATCCGCGAGGACGCCCTGCACGCGATCGCGAAGAAGGCCAAGGAGCGCAAGACCGGTGCGCGGGGGCTGCGGACGATCCTGGAAAACATCCTGCTCGACGTCATGTACGACCTGCCGTCGATGGAGCACGTCTCGAAAGTGGCGGTGGACGAGGCCGTGGTGAAGTCGCAGGCCAAGCCGCGCATCGTCTACGAGAACACCGACGCGCCGCGGCGCGACCTGAAGTCGTCCGCCTGATGGAAATGGTGGTCTGTCCCCCATTTCCATCCTTGAAATACAACCCCTCGCCCCCATAGGGGGTCAGGCATACTACTTATGGCGCCGCGGCGTTCCGGGAACCGCTGATTCAGGCGGGGTTCAGGGCAGCGGCGGCAAGCTTTCGGTGTCGTAGACCCAGGAGCCGAGTTTGGAAAACGACCGTCTGGCCCCCGTCCTCCCCCTGCGCGACGTCGTGGTCTACCCCCACATGGCGATCCCGCTGTTCGTGGGGCGGGAAAAGTCGATCAAGGCGCTGTCCGCCGCGATGCAGGACGACAAGAAGATCCTGCTGGTGGCGCAGCGCACGGCCGAGACCGACGACCCGCGCGACAAGGACATCTACTCCATCGGCACGCTGGCCAGCATCCTGCAGCTGCTGAAGCTGCCGGACAACACGGTCAAGGTGCTGGTCGAAGGCGTGCAGCGCGCGCGCATCGTCAAGGTCGGGCCGGAGCAGGCGTTCCTCAGCGCCGAGATCCAGCCGGTGTCCGCCGAAGAGGCCGCCAGCGATTCGCGCGAGCTCGACGCGCTGATGCGCTCGACCATGGCGCTGTTCGAGCAGTACGTGAAGCTGAACAAGAAGGTGCCGGCCGAGCTGCTGCCGTCGCTGGCCTCGATCGACGCGCCGGGCCGCCTGGCCGATACCGTCGCCGCGCACCTGACGCTGAAGCTCGAGGACAAGCAGCGCGTTCTCGAGATTCTCGAACCGAAGGCGCGGCTCGAGCACGTCATGAAGCAGCTCGAGTCCGAGATCGACATCCTGCAGATCGAAAAGCGCATCCGCGGCCGCGTCAAGTCGCAGATGGAGAAGAGCCAGCGCGAGTACTACCTGAACGAGCAGATGAAGGCGATCCAGAAGGAGCTCGGCGAGCTCGAGGACGCGCCCAACGAGATGGAGGAGCTCGGCAAGAAGATCGAGAAGGCCGGCATGCCGAAGGCGGTCAAGTCCAAGGCCACCAACGAGCACAACAAGCTCAAGCTGATGTCGCCGATGTCGGCCGAGGCGACGGTGGTGCGCAACTACCTCGACTGGCTGACGCAGATGCCGTGGCGCCGCCGCACCAAGGCCCACATCGACCTCGAGTCGGCGCAGACGATCCTCGACCGCGACCACTACGGCCTGGAGAAGATCAAGGAGAGCATCGTCGAGTACCTTGCGGTCCAGAGCCGCGTGAGGAAGCTCAAGGGGCCGATCCTGTGCCTGGTCGGCCCGCCGGGCGTGGGCAAGACGTCCCTCGGCCGCTCGATCGCGGAATCCGTGAACCGCAAGTTCGTGCGCATGTCGCTCGGCGGCGTGCGCGACGAAGCCGAGATCCGCGGCCACCGGCGCACCTACATCGGCTCGCTGCCCGGCAAGATCATCCAGAACATGGCCAAGGTCGGGGTCAAGAACCCGCTGTTCCTGCTGGACGAGATCGACAAGATGTCGATGGACTTCCGCGGCGACCCGAGCGCGGCGCTGCTCGAGGTGCTGGACCCGGAGCAGAACCACGCCTTCCAGGACCATTACCTGGAAGTGGACTTCGACCTGTCCGACGTGATGTTCGTCTGCACCGCGAACACGACCAACATCCCGAGCCCGCTGCTGGACCGCATGGAGCTGATCCGGCTGCCGGGCTACACCGAGGACGAGAAGCTCAACATCGCGCGCCAGTACCTGCTGCCCAAGCAGATCAAGGCCAATGGCGTGGACGATGGTGAGCTCGAAGTCGCTGACAACGCCATCCGCGGCATCATCCGCCACTACACGCGCGAAGCCGGCGTGCGCAACCTCGAGCGGCTGATGTCCAAGATCTGCCGCAAGGTGGTCAAGGAAGTGCTGACCAAGGGCGGCGACAAGGCCACCGAGAAGACCATCAAGGTCACCGAGAAGAACCTCGAGAAGTACCTGGGCGTGCAGCAGTTCCGCTTCGGGCGGGCCGAGGAGAAGAACCAGGTCGGCCAGGTCACCGGGCTGGCGTGGACCGAGATGGGCGGCGACCTGCTGACCATCGAGGCGGCGCTGGTGCCGGGCAAGGGCAAGCTGACCCAGACCGGCTCGCTGGGCGATGTCATGCAGGAATCCGTCCACGCGGCGCTGACGGTGGTGCGCTCGCGCGCGGCGACGCTCGGCATCGACAAGGAGTTCCACCAGAAGCACGACATCCACGTCCACGTGCCGGAAGGCGCGACGCCGAAGGACGGTCCGTCGGCCGGCATCGCCATGTGCACCGCGCTGGTATCGGCCCTGACCGGCATCGCGGTGAAGAGCGACGTCGCCATGACCGGCGAGATCACGCTGCGCGGCGAAGTGCTGCCGATCGGCGGCCTCAAGGAGAAGCTGCTGGCGGCCCACCGCGGCGGCATCAAGACCGTGGTGATCCCGCAGGAGAACGTCAAGGACCTCGCCGAGATCCCGGACAACATCAAGGGCAAGCACAACATCGAGCCGGTGCGCTGGATCGACGCGGTGTTCAAGCACGCGCTGGAGCGCGTGCCGGAGCCGGCCCCGGCCGCCGCCGGCGCGACCCAGCCGCCTCCGGCCACCGTCCCCGAGGCGCCCCGGCCCCACTGATTCCAGGGCCGAAAAAGGCGCTGGCATCCGCGCAGAGGACTCTTTACACTGGCGCCCCCGCGGGCCGGGTCAGGCCGCCGGGAGAGGGTGCCAAGGGTGCTTAGCTCAGCTGGTAGAGCGTCGCCTTTACACGGCGCAGGTCGGCGGTTCGATCCCGTCAGCACCCACCAGATTCTCAGGATTCGGAGCGGTAGTTCAGTTGGTTAGAATACGTGCCTGTCACGCACGGGGTCGCGGGTTCGAGTCCCGTCCGCTCCGCCAACTAAAGAGTGTTTGCGATGTGCACGGGGCGCTGCGGGCGCCCCGTCTGTTTTGAGGCCCGTCTGCCCCAAGAGGTATAGGCAATGCTGCAGGACTTTCGCGACCGCCTGACCGGACCGCTCACCTGGTTCGTCGTCGGCATCATCGTCATCCCGTTCGCCTTCTTCGGCATTGAGACCTTCCGCGGCGGCGGCGGCGATCCCCTGATCGCCAAGGTCGGTGACGCCAAGATCAAGGATTCGCAGTTCCGCGCCGGCTACGAGCAGCGCATGCGGCAACTGCAGGCGCTGATGGGCGAGGGCTTCCGCGAGGACCTGATCGACAAGGCGCGCTTTCGCGAAAACGTGCTGAACGACATGGTGCAGGAATCCGTACTGCGCCAGCACGTCCAGGACGAGGGCTACCGCGCGTCGAACGCGATGGTGTTCGAGGCGATCGAGAAGATCCCGGCGTTCCAGGACAACGGCAAGTTCTCGACCGAGACCTACCGCAGCCGGCTGGCGGCGCAAGGCTATTCGCCGGAACGCTTCGAGCAGCAGGTGCGCGACGCGATCGTCGTCGACCAGATGCGCGAGGGCGTCCTCGCCAGCGCGTTCACGGCGCCGGCCGACGCCGCGCAGTACTACCGGCTCGACCACCAGCAGCGCTGGCTCGCCTACGCCACCTTCGAGGCCGCGCGCTACCTGCCGCAGGTGCAGATCCTCGACGCCGACGTGCAGAAGCGCTACCAGGACCGGCCGGAGAATTTCCAGGCCCCCGAGCGGCTAAGGGTGGCCTACGTCGAGCTGGCACTCGAGGCGCTGCCGCCGGCGCCGGCGCCGGAGACGGAAGTGCTGAAGCTCCTGTACGACTCGGACAAGGCCACGCGGTTCACCACCGTCGAGGAACGGCAGGCGCGCCACATCCTGGTCAATTTCGGCGCCGACAAGGACTCCGCGAAGAAGCGCATCGAAGGCCTGGCGCAGAAGATCGCGCAGGGCGCTGACTTCGCCTCGCTGGCGTCGTCGCAGTCCGACGATCCGGGCTCCAAGACGCAGGGCGGCGACCTGGGCTGGGTGCGCCGCGGCCAGATGCTGGAAAAATTCGAGCAGGCCCTGTTCGGGCTGAGCCGGGGCGAAGTCAGCGCCCCGGTGGAGACCGAGTTCGGCTGGCACCTGATCAAGCTCGACGACCTGCGCGAGGCGCGCACCAAGCCGTTCGAGGACGCCGAGGTGCAGGCCGAGTTGCTGGCCGCCTACCGCCAGCGCGACGCCGAGCGCCGCTACCAGGAACTGTCCGAGAAGATCGAGACCACGGCCTTCGAATCGCCGGGCTCGCTCGACCCGGTGGCGCAGGCCTCCGGCCTGCCGCTGCAGACCACCGACTGGTTCACGCGCACCGCGGGCGCCGGGATTGCCGGCGAGCCGGCTATTCGCGAGGCCGCCTTCGCCGACGAAGTGCTGCAGGGCGGCGAGAACAGCCGGCCCATCGCGGCCGGCGAGAACCGCATCGTCGTGCTGCGCAAGCAGGAATACGAGGCGCCGCGCCAGCGCGAGCTGGGCGAAGTCGCCGGCGCGATCCGCGAGCAGCTGAAGCTCGAGGCGGCGCGCACCCGCGCCGCCACCGAGGCCGCGGACGCGCTGTCGGCGCTGGCCTCCGGCCGCGCGCTGGAGCAGGTGGTCACGCAGAGAAAGGCGGTGCTGAAGGCGCCGGGGCTGGTGGGCCGCGGCGTCGCCGACGTCGATCCGCGCATCACCGACGCGCTGTTCGCGCTGCCGCGTCCCGCCGCCGGCGACGCCAGCCGCACCACCGTCGCGCTGCCCAACGGCGACGTCGCGGTGGTCGTGTCCACCACGGTGCAGGACGGCGACTGGGCGGCGGCCGCGCCGGCGGACCGCAGCCAGCAGCTGGCGCACATGCGCGAGAGCATCGCGGGCGCCGAGCTCGACGCCTACCGCGCCGACCTGGAGAAGCGCACGAAGGTGGAAATCGTGCGGCAGCCCGAAGCGGAACCGGCGCCGCTCGAATAAAGCCCGGGCTGAGCTAAAGTACCGGCATGCCCAAGCTCGCGTTCCACTGGCAGGTCGGCCTGGCGCTGGTGCTGGCCGTCGCGGCCGGCTCGTTCAGCGGCGAGCACGGCGCCGCCGTGCCGGTGTACGACTTCCTCGGCACGCTGTTCCTCAACGCGCTGAAGATGCTGGTGGTGCCGCTGATCGTGGCGGCGATCATCAACGGCCTGTCCTCGGTCCGCGGCGCCTCGCTCGGTCGCATGGGCGTGCTGACGCTCGCGTATTACGCCGGCAGCGGCCTGATCGCGATCCTGACCGGCCTGTTCTTCGTCAACCTGCTGACCCCGGGCATCGTCGACGGCCAGGCCGCCAAGGGCCTGATGGGCCTCGACGCCTCCACCGCCGAGGTCGAGAAGCAGATGACCGGTCGAGGCGGCGGCGACTTCGCGCAAGTCATCTTGCTGCTGTTCCCGCCGAACATCTTTGCCGCCGCCGCGCAGGGCCAGATGCTGGGCCTGATCTGCTTCGCGCTGCTGTTCGGCTACATGGTCAGCCAGCTGCCGGAGGAGCTCGCGCGCAGCCAGCGCGGCTTCTGGCAGGGCCTGTACGAAGTCATGATCCGGCTGACCAACCTGGTGATGAAGTTCGCGCCGCTGGGCGTGTTCGGCCTGGTGGCCGAAGTCGTGGCCCAGACCGGCTGGAGCGCGGTGCGGCCGCTGGCCGTGTTCTTCACCAGCGTCTTGCTGGGGCTGCTGGTGCACGCGCTGGTCACGCTGCCGCTGATCCTGCGCCTCATCGCCCGCGTCTCGCCGCTCAAGCATTACCAGGCCATGGCGCCGGCGCTGACCACGGCGTTCTCGACCAGTTCCTCGGCCGCGACGCTGCCGGTCACGATCGAGTGCATGGAAGAGCGCGCCGGCGTGCCGCGCAAGGTCACCAGCTTCGTGCTGCCGATCGGCGCCAACGTCAACACCGATGGCAGCGCGCTGTATGAATGCGTCGTCGTGATGTTCATCGCCCAGGCCTACGGCGTGGACCTGAGCATCGCCCAGCAGTTCGTGGTGGTGCTCGGCGCGCTGCTGACCGGCATCGGCATTGCCGGCATTCCGTCCGCCAGCCTGGTCGGTGTCGCCGTGATCCTCGGCGCGGTTGGCCTGCCGCTGGAGGGCATCGGCCTGGTGCTGGCCGTGGACCGCATACTCGACATGTGCCGCACGGCGGTCAATGTCTTTGGCGATTCCTGCGCCGCCGTGGTGGTCGGCCGACTGGGCGGCGAAGAAGGCATCCACGGCGAGCCGGCACTCAAGACCCGCTGGAGCGCGGTCCCGAGCTAGCCGGCGCTCAGGCGCTGACCTTATCTCGGAAGTCGGGCCCGGTGTGCCCGTCTCGCTTCATGGCTCGCCTCACCGCGCCTTGCGAAAGCTCGCCATGTCTCGCTTTCGCTGCGGCGCGCCCCTTCGGGGCTCCGGTTCGGCTGCGCTTTACTTCCGCTCGCCGGGCACACCGGTCCCGAGCTGATCGGTCGCGGTGCGCACTGAGCGACCGGGAGCGGGCCGGCGTGGCTCCCGGAGGGGAACAGCGCAGCCGGGCGGAGCCCCGAGGCCCGCAGGGCCGAAGGGGTCGCCGCGCCACGGCGAGCCGAGACTTGGCGAGGCGAGCTAGCGCGGCGACCGGCGAGCAGTCCCCGGAGGGAGCCATCCGGCCCGCTCCTTCGATATGACGTCTAGGCCGCGGGCTCGTCGAGCGGCGGCACGCCGACCGTGCTGTAGCCGGCGTCGACGTACATGATCTCCCCGGTGACGCCCGAGGCCAGGTCCGAGCACAGGAACGCGGCGACATTGCCGACTTCCTCGATGGTGACGTTGCGCTTGAGCGGAGAGACCTTCTCGGCGTACGACAGCATGCTGCGGAAGCCCTTGACCCCCGCCGCGGCCAGCGTCTTGATCGGGCCGGCCGAGATGCCGTTGACGCGGATGCCCTCGGCCCCGAGGTCGGCGGCCAGGTAGCGCACGTTGGCCTCGAGGCTGGCCTTGGCGCAGCCCATGACGTTGTACTGCGTCACCGATTTCACGGCCCCGAGATAGGACAGCGTCAGCAGCGCCCCGGCGCGGCCCTGCATCAGCGGGCGCGCGGCGCGCGCCAAAGCGGCAAAACTATAGGCCGAGATGTCGTGGGCGATGCCATAGCCCTCGCGCGTGACCGAGTCGATGTACTTGCCGGAGAGCAGTTCGCGCGGTGCGAAGCCGATCGAATGCACGACGATGTCGATGTGCCCCCAGAGGTTCTTGAGCTGGTCGAACACCGCGGTGATCTCGGCGTCCTTGCCCACGTCCAGCGGCAGCACGATCTTCGAGCCGACCTGGCCGGCGAGGTCCTCGACGCGCGACTTGAGCTTCTCGCCCTGGTAGGTGAAGGCGAGTTCGGCGCCTTCGCGGTGGAACGCCTCGGTGATGCCGGTGGCGATGGACCGCTCGCTCGCCACGCCGGTGATCAGCGCCTTCTTGCCCGCCATGAAGCCCATGCGACGCTCCGGGTTCTTGTGTTCCTTGGAGGCGCGCAGTCTAGCGCGGGGCGCGGAAGCCGTCCTTCCAGCGCCGCAGCGCCGCGAACACCTCGACCTCCGCGGCCAGCGCGTCGCCGGCGTGGCGTCGCACGGCGGCGGCGAGCACCGGGTCGGCTGTGCGCAGGAACGGGTTGATGCGGCGCTCGCGGCCGATGGTGGACGGCAGGCTCGGCTCGCCCGCGGCGCGCAGCGCGCGCACGCGAGCCAGCTCGGCCCCGACCTCCGCACGATCCGGCTCGACCGCAGCGGCGAAGGCGAGGTTGGCCAGCGTGTACTCGTGCGTGCAGTAGACGCGCGTGTCGGCCGGCAGCACGGCGAGCCGGGCCAGCGAACGGTGCAGCTGCGCCGCGGTGCCCTCGAACAGCCGGCCGCAGCCGGCCGAGAACAGCGTGTCGCCACACAGCACGAACCTTTCTGAGGACGGGGCGCCGGCGACGTAGGCGATGTGCCCGAGCGTGTGGCCCGGCACTTCCCACACCTCGAAGGCCACTCCCAGCGCCTCGACCCGGTCGCCTTCGCGCAGCCGGCGCGTCAGCTGCGGGATCTGCGGCGACTCCGCCGCCGGCCCGTACACCGGGATGTCGCGGCGCGCCGTCAGCCCGGCCAGCCCGCCGATGTGGTCGGAATGGTGGTGGGTGACCAGGATCGCCTCGAGCGTGAGGCCGCGCGACACGAGGACCTGCTCGACCGGCGCGGCATCGCCGGGGTCGACGACCACGGCGCGCCCGCCGCGCTCGAGCAGCCAGAAATAATTGTCGGTGAAAGCCGGAATCGGCGTGATCGAAAGCGCGGCCATCCGGTTATCATGCGCCTGGACCTGCAAGACTGGAGCGGCATGAAGTTAGCGCGTCGCGGCGGAGCCCCGCTGACCCGCCACACGCTGGAGTTGTGGCTGCGTTCGCCACGCGGCCGCAAGCTGCTGGCGCTGGAAGAGCGCGAGCTCAAGCGGGTGATGCCCGACCTGTTCGGCCGCTACTTCCTGCAGGTCGGCAGCTGGGGCCGCGGTGACGGCCTGCTGGCTTCGAGCGAGATGCTGCACCGGGCCGTGATCGGCACGGTTCCCGGGCCCGGGGCCGGCGCGCTGTCCGAGCCCGAGCGCCTGCCGGTGCAGGACAAGAGCGTGGATGCCGTGCTGCTGCCGCATGCGCTGGAGTTCGCGCGCTCGCCGTATCCGGTGCTGCGCGAGGTCAACCGCATCCTCAGCGATCGCGGCCGCCTGGTCGTGCTGGGGTTCTCGCCGTGGAGCTTCTGGGCTTGGCGGCAATGGCTCGGGCTGCGCTACCGCGCGTTCCCGCCCGGCGCCCGCTTCATCAGCCTGGGCCGGCTCGGCGACTGGCTCGAGCTGCTCGATTTCGAGATCGTGGAGGCGCGGCGCTACGGCGTCGGCTTCCCGTGGACGCGGCCGTTCTCCGACGAGGCCGGCGGCCTGGCGCGCTGGCTGCGGGGATGGTCCGAGGGCTACCTCGTGGTGGCCAAGAAGCGCGTGATCCCGATGACGCTGGTCGGGCGCGTGCAGCGCGCGGCGGTGCGCCCGCTGATCGGCGGCGTCACCTTGCCCGGCGCCCACACGCGCAACCCGTGAAGCCGGTCGTGATCTACACCGACGGCGCCTGCCGCGGCAATCCGGGACCGGGCGGCTGGGGCGCGGTGCTGCGCTACAACGGCAGCGAGCGCCGGCTCCACGGCGGCGAGACGCAGACCACCAACAACCGGATGGAGCTGATGGCCGCGATCCAGGCACTCGAGACCCTGAAGGAGCCATGCAAGGTCAAGCTGCACACCGACTCGAGCTACGTGCTGCAGGGACTCACCGACTGGCTGCCGCGGTGGCGCAAGCGCAACTGGAAGACCGCCGATAAAAAGCCCGTGAAGAACCAGGACCTGTGGCAGCGGCTCGACACCGCCGCATCGCGACACCACGTCGAATGGAAATGGGTGAAAGGCCACAGCGGCGACGAAGGCAACGAGCTGGCCGACCAGCTGGCCAACCGGGGCGTGGACGAAGTCGGTGGGGCGCGGGCATGAGCGAGCGGCAGGTCGTGCTCGACACCGAGACCACCGGCCTCGAGCTGGCGCAGGGCCACCGCGTGATCGAGATCGGCTGCGTCGAGATCGCCAGCCGGCGCGTGGCGGCGAGCGAGTTCCACCACTACCTCAATCCCGAGCGCGAGATCGACGCCGGCGCGCTGGCGGTGCACGGCATCACGCGCGAGTTCCTGCTCGAGAAGCCGCGCTTCACCGAGGTCGCCGCCAGCCTGCTCGACTTCCTGCGCGGCGCCGAACTGATCATCCACAACGCCGAGTTCGACGTCGGCTTCCTGAATGCCGAGCTGGCCCGCGCCGGCATCGCCGAGCGCATCGACACCGCGTGCCGCGTGACCGACACCTGGCAGCTGGCGCGCAAGCTGCACCCGGGGCAGAAGAACAGCCTCGATGCGCTGTGCAAGCGCTACAGCATCGACAATTCCGGCCGCGACCTGCACGGCGCGCGGCTCGATGCGCGCCTGCTCGCCGAGGTCTACCTGGCCATGACCGGCGGCCAGGCGACGCTGCTGCTCGAGCGCGCCGAGCCCGCCGGGCCGGCGCGCGGCGCCGGCGTGGAGCTGGCCGAAGAGGGCGGCGCGCTGGTCGTGGTGAGCGCCAGCGCTGCCGAGCTCAGCGCGCACCGCGAGCGGCTCGCCGCGATCGCGAAGAAGTCGGGCGACAAGTTCGTCTGGTCGGCGGACCTCGCGCCGGCCTGACCGGTCACGGGCGAGGGCCGGCGGGAGCTGGACTTCGTCCCGACGATGTCGGCACGGCGCGCCTCATCGCCTCGACGATCCGGTCCTGTTCGGCTTCCTCCAGGTAGGCGTGCATCGGCAGCGACAGCACGCGGGTGGCGGCACGCTCGGCGCGCGGCACCCGCGCGCCCTCGTCGCGGTACGGCCCCTCGTGGTTCAGCGTGCTCGGGTAGTACACGGCCGTGGTGACGCCGGCGTCCTTGAGCCTCGCGCGCACCCCGTCGCGATCGTCGACCTCGATCGTGTATTGCGCGTGAATGCTCGCCGCAGGCGGCCGCACCAGCGGCGTCTGCACGACGCCGGCGAGCAGGCGGTCATAGCGCGCTGCGACCCGCGCACGCCGGTCGAGCTCGGCCGGAAACACCGCGAGCTTGGCCAGCAGCACGGCGCACTGGATCGAGTCGAGGCGGCCGTTGAGGCCAACGCGCGCGTAGCGGTAAGTGGACGACTGCCCGTGCACGCGGATCTCGCGCAGCGCGCCGGCCAGCGCGTCGTCGTCGGTGAACACCGCGCCGCCGTCGCCATAGCCGCCGAGCGGCTTGGACGGGTAGAACGACGTGCCGCTCAGGGTGGTCAGGCTGCCGGATTGCTTGCCGCGCCAGGTCGCGCCGAGGCTCTGCGCCGCGTCCTCGATGACGGGCAGCTTGTGGCGCGCGGCGATGGCGTTGATCGCGTCGAAGTCGGCGCACTGGCCGAACAGGCTGACCGGCAGGATCGCGCGCGTGCGTTTCGTGATCAGCGCCTCCAGCCCCTTCGGGTCGAGGTTGTAGGTCTGCGGGTCGATGTCGCCGTAGACCGGCGTGGCGCCGACCAGCCTGATGACCTCGGCGGTGGCGACGAAGGTAAACGGCGACGTGATGACCTCGTCGCCGGGGCCGACGCCGAGCGCCATCAGGGGCATCAGCAGCGCATCGGTGCCGCTGGCCACCGCCAGGCAGTGCTTGACGCCGGTCCGCGCGGCCAGGCGCTCCTCGAGCTCGCGCACCTCCGGGCCGAGGATGTACTGGCCGTGCTCGAGCACCGCCTTGATGCGCCGGTCGACGTCGTCCTTGATGCGCGCGTATTGCGCGCGCAGGTCAACGAGCATCGGCGCTCCGCGCGTCCGCCAGGCGCGCACCGATGGCGAGCGCCAGCTCCAGCGCGCGCCGGCTGTCCAGGCCGCTGGCCGTGCTGATATCGCGGCGCTCGACCGAGCACAAGAAAGCATCGATCTCCGCCTCGAGCGCATCGCCCGGCAAATGCCGGTGCTCGTGCAGGATGCGCGCGTCGGGGCCCCTGTGGGCCTCGGTCAGCTCCTGCTTCTGCAGGTCGGCGGAAAAGTAGGCGTCGCGCTGGAACACGCGCAGCTTGCGCTCGACCTTCAGGCTGACCCGGCTGGCCGTGATGTTGGCGGTGCAGCCGCCGGCAAACTGCACCCGCGCGTTGGCGATGTCGGCCGAGGGTGACAGGACCGGAACGCCGGCAACGTCGAGCTGCGCGATTTCGTGGCCGGCGAGCGCCATGATCAGGTCCAGGTCGTGGATCATCACGTCCATGACGACGTCCACGTCGGTGCCGCGCGGCTTGAACGGCGCCAGCCGGTGGCACTCGATGAACAAGGGCTGCGCGACACGGGTGAGCAGTTCGCGCGCCACCGGGTTGAACCGCTCGATGTGGCCGACCTGCAGGACGCAGCCCTGCCGGCGCGCCAGGGCCAGCAGTGCGTCGGCCTGCTCGAGGCTGACCGCGATGGGCTTTTCGACCAGCACGTGGCGACCCGCCCCGAGGCAGGCCCGCGCGACGTCGAAGTGGTCGGCGGCAGGAACGGCGACGCTGACGGCGTCGACCTGGTCGATCAGCTCGCGGAAGTCCGCGACCGCCCGGCAGTCGTGGTGCGCGGCGAGTTCGGCGGCGCGCTCTTGCTCGACATCGGCGACGCCGACCAGCCTGGCGTGCCGCGACTGCGCGTACTTGGACGCGTGGTAGCAGCCGACGTGCCCGGCCCCGACCACGGCGACCCTGACGCGCGCCATCGCCGTTCCCGCTTCAGCCCGACCCGGCGCGCGCGAACGCGGTGACGACCTCGAAGTAGGGCGGCTTCTCTTCGCGCGAGGTCACGCGGCAGCGCTCGACCGCGAGGCCGGCCTGCTCCAGCAGCTTGCGCAGCGCCGCCGGCGCGATGCCGAGGTTGACGTGGTCGTAGGCCTGCATCGTCGCCTTGTGGGTGTGCGCGCTCAGCGCAGCGACCACCAGCCGGCCGCCGGGCTTCAGCATCCGCGCCGCTTCCTTGAGCGCGTCCTGCGGCCGTCGCGTGTAGGCCAGGGCGTGCATCAGGAACACGTGATCAAAGGTCCCGGCGGCTAGCGGCAGCGCGTGCATGTCGCCCTCGACCAGCGTCACGCGCGGCTCGTCCTTCAGGCGCGCGCGGGCCGCGGCGATCAGCGTCGGGCTGATGTCGACGCCGGTGATCGAGCGGGCCTGGCCGGTCATCAGCTCCGCGAGCACGCCGTCGCCGCAAGCCACGTCGAGCACGTCGCCGAGATCGACCAGGCCGATCAGGGCGCGCGCCGTGGCCTCCCAGGTGCGGCCTGGCGAGTACTGTCGCTCCATGCGGCCGGCGACCGATTCGGCCCAGGTCTGGTTGCGGCGCCGCTCACGGATCACTTCGGCCGCCCGCTCGCGGTCGACCCTGGCCTGCGCGTCGGTGATCTGCGCGCGCAGCAGTTCCCACAGGCTGCCGGCGACGCCCTTGCGCGCGGCCTCGGTGGCGGAGTAATAGGCTGCCGAGCCGGAGCGGCGCTGGCGCACCAGCGCGGCGCGCTGCAGCCGCGACAGGTGCGTCGACACGCGACTCTGGGCCAGCCGCGTGATCTGGGTGAGTTCGGCGACGGTCAGCTCGTGGGCCTCGAGCAGCAGCAGCAGGCGCAGGCGGCTGGCGTCTGCCAGCAGGCGGCAGAGGGCGGTGCCTTGCTCGAGTGAAAGGGACATGTCGCTAAGGTATCAACAAAGCGGGGCCCACCAACAGAAAGCCCGCCAGGGCGGCGGGCTTTTTGTTGCCATTACGGTCAGTAGTTGCCGCTCGAGAAGCTGCTGCCGGCGCTCGGCTGGCTGGGCTGCATCATCGGCGCCGGTTCCGGCGGGGGCGTCGGCGCCGGGGCGGGCATCAGGCTCGCCGGCATCATCGATTTGACCCGGGTGGTCGCCATCGCGGCGCGCGACATCACCTCGGACCTGGCCTTGGCGACGCGGCGCACGACCTTGCGGCGCGCCGAAGCGGCCTTGCGCTTCACCCGGCTGGCGGCGCGGTGCGCTTTCGCGCGCACCTTCTTCAGCGAGGACTTGGCGCGGCGGACGGCCCGGCGGGCACGCGAGCTCGCGCGGCGGGTCGACCGCCTGGATTTGGCTTTGCTGCGGGATCTGCGCTTCTTGGCCATGAAAAGGATTCCCCCATGTCAGACGATGCAGAGAGCAAAATTTGACCGCCGGGCAGTGTAGGCCCCGCATTTGGGGAGTGTCAAAAGCAACTTTGCGCTCCCCAAATTGCGGTCGGCTATGATGGCGGCCCTTTCGCGCGCCGCCGCGCCGCGCGGCCCGCGCCGAGATTCTTCTTCAAGTAACGAAGGTAACTACGCATGTACCAAGGGCAATCCATCCGCGTGACCAGGCTGCCCGGGGGCATCGCCGAGCTGTGCTTCGACCGCGCCGGCGAACCCATCAACAAGTTCGATTCGCGCACGGTGAACGAGCTGCGCGAGGCGACCGAGGCGCTGCGGAAGGACGGCGGCATCAAGGGCCTGCTGGTCACCAGCGCCAAGGACGTGTTCATCGTCGGCGCCGACATCACCGAGTTCGGCAGGAACTTCGCGTCGCCGGAAGAGGACATCGCCAAGTGGTCGTTCGAGGCCAACAAGGTGTTCAGCGGCGTGGAAGACCTGCCGTTCCCCAGCGTCACCGCGATCAACGGCTTCGCCCTGGGCGGCGGCATGGAGATGGCGCTGTCCACGGATTACCGGGTGATGGCGGCGACCGCCCAGGTCGGCCAGCCTGAGGTCAAGCTCGGCATCATTCCGGGATTCGGCGGCACCGTGCGGCTGCCGCGCCTGATCGGGGCCGACAACGCCATCGAATGGATCGCCGGGGGCGAGAACGTCAAGGCCGACAAGGCGCTCAAGGATCACGCGGTGGACGCCGTGGTCGCGCCGGACAAGCTGCGCGACGCCGCGATGCGCATGTTGCAGCTCGCCATGGACGGCAAGGCCGACTGGCAGGCGCGTCGCGCGCAGAAGACCGGCCCGCTCAAGCTAGGCCCGATGGAAGCGATGATGACCTTCGAGACCGCGAAGGGCTTCATCGCCGGCAAGGCCGGCAAGGCCTACCCGGCGCCGGTCGAGGCCGTGAAGGCCATGCAGAAGGCGGCATCGAAGTCGCGCGACGACGCGCTGAAGATCGAAGGCCAGGCGTTCGCGAAGCTGGCCAAGACCACGGTGGCCGATGCCCTGATCGGGCTGTTCTTGAACGACCAGTACCTCAAGAAGAAGGCCAAGCAGGCGCAGAAGATCGCCAAACCGGTGAAGCAGGCCGCGGTGCTGGGCGCCGGCATCATGGGCGGCGGCATCGCCTACCAGTCGGCGTCGCGCGGCACGCCGATCATCATGAAGGACATCAAGGACGAGCAGCTCGCGCTCGGCATGAACGAGGCGAACAAGTTGTTATCCAAGCAGGTCGAGCGCAGGAAGATGACGCCGGAGAAGGCCGGCGAGGTGCTGAGCAAGATCCGCGCGACGCTGAACTATGGCGACTTCGGCGGGGTCGACATCATCGTCGAGGCCGTGGTCGAGAACCCGAAAGTGAAGAAGGCCGTGCTGGCAGAAGTTGAAAAGCTCGTTCGCAAGGATTGCATCATCGCCACCAACACGTCTTCGATCTCGATCGACCTGCTGAGCGAGGCGGTCGAGCGCAAGGACAACTTCCTCGGCATGCACTTCTTCAACCCGGTGCACAAGATGCCGCTGGTGGAAGTCATCTACGGCAAGCACTCCTCGAAGGAAGCGATCGCCACGGTGGTGGCTTACGCCAACGCCATGGGCAAGACCCCGATCGTGGTGAAGAACTGCCCGGGCTTCCTGGTCAACCGCGTGCTGTTCCCGTATTTCGGCGGCTTCATGGCGGCGCTGCGCGACGGCGCCGATTTCGTGAAGGTCGACAAGGTCATGGAAGAGTTCGGCTGGCCGATGGGGCCGGCCTACCTGCAGGACGTGGTCGGCATGGACACGTCGCACCACGTCGCCGACGTGCTGGCCGAGGGCTACCCGGACCGCATGGGCAAGACCTTTCGCAGCGCGCTCGACGTGATGTACGAGAACAAGCGCCTGGGCCAGAAGAACGGCGTCGGCTTCTACAAGTACGAGACCGACCCCAAGGGCAAGCCGAAGAAGACGGCGGACCCGCAGTCCTATGAATTGATCAAGACCGTGCAGCCGAACGGACCGAAGGAGATGGCGGACGAGGAGATCGTCGACCGGCTGATGCTGCCGATGATCATCGAGACCGCGCGTTGCCTCGAGGAAGGCATCGTCGAGTCGGTGCCGGAGGCCGACATGGGCCTGATCATGGGCATCGGCTTCCCGCCGTTCCGCGGCGGCGCGCTGAAGTACGCCGACACGCTGGGCCTCAAGGCCGTCGTGGACAAGGCAGCGAAGTACGCCGCGCTCGGCAAGCTCTACGAGCCGACCGCGAAGATGAAGGAGATGGCCGCGAAGGGGCAGAAGTATTACGCGTAGGGCGGCATTCCAATGCCGCCGCATGTCGGCAACGGATTGCCGACCTACAACGGAGACGTGAGATGAGCGATGTCGTGATTGTGGATGCTGTGCGCACGCCGATGGGCCGCAGCAAGGCCGGCGCGTTCCGCAACGTGCGCGCCGAGGACCTGTCGGCCCACCTGATCCGCGCGCTGATGAAGCGCAACCCGGCGCTGAAACCGGCCGAGATCGAGGACGTGATCTGGGGCTGCGTGCAGCAGACCAAGGAGCAGGGTTTCAACATCGCGCGCATGGCGCTGCTGCAGGCCGGACTGCCGATCGGCGTGGCCGGCCAGACCGTGAACCGCCTGTGCGGCTCGTCGATGACCGCGATCCACGCCGCGGTGTCCGCGATCCAGTCCGGCATCGGCGACACCTATGTCTGCGGCGGCGTCGAGCACATGGGCCACGTGCCGATGGACTACAACATCGATCCGAACCCGGCCATTTCCTTGGTGGCGGCCAAGGCCAGCGGCATGATGGGCCTGACCGCCGAGATGCTGGCGACCATGTTCAGCATCTCGCGCGCGAAGCAGGACGAGTTCGCCCTGCAGTCGCACCAGCGCGCCATCGCCGCGCAGAAGAACGGCGACTTCAGGGACGAGATGGTGCCGCTCGATGGCCACGACGCCGACGGCCTGCCGATGCTGGTCGATTTCGACGAGGTCGCGCGCGCGGACGCCAGCCTGGAAGGCCTCGGCGCGCTGCGCCCGGTGTTTAATCCCAAGGGCTCGGTCACGGCGGGCAACAGTTCGGCGCTGTCCGACGGCGCCGCCGCCACACTGGTGATGTCGGCCGACAAGGCGAAGAGCCTGGGCCTCAAGCCGATGGTCAAGATCAAGGCGATGGCCAGCGCCGGCTGCGACCCCGCGACCATGGGCCGCGGCCCGGTGCCCGCCTCGCAGAAGGCGCTCAAGCGCGCCGGCCTGGAACTCAAGGACATCGAATACTTCGAGCTCAACGAAGCCTTCGCCGCACAGTCGCTGGCGGTCATGACCGAGATGAAGATCCTCGACCGCCAGGACCGCATCAACGTCAAGGGCGGCGCGATCGCGCTCGGCCATCCGCTCGGCTGCTCGGGCGCGCGCATCACCGGCTCGCTGGCGCACACCATGGTCAAGAACAACGCGCAGTTCGGGCTCGCGACGATGTGCATCGGCATGGGGCAGGGCGTCGCCACGGTGCTCGAGCGCGTAAGCTGACGCGATAGCCCGCGTCGCGGGCGCGCCAGCGGGGGCAGGCGCATGGGGGAAGCGGGCGGAGTTTCGCCGTTCGTCGGGATCTTCTACGGCGTCGTGGGCGGAATGACGCTGTACAACGCGCTGATCTACGCGGTCGTGCGCGATCCGAGCTACCGCGAGTACGTGCTCGCGCTCGCGGCGTTGATGGTCAGCGCCACCGCGCTCGACGGCACCGGCGTGCGCTACCTCTGGAGCGCATGGCCGTGGCTCACGGTCTACGTGATCGCGCTGTCGCTGAGCGTCGCGCTCGTGTTCACGTCGCGGTTCCTGCAGCTTCACCTGCGCATGGAGCCACGCACGCTGCCGTACCGCGCGATGGCCGTGGTGAAAGCCTCGGGCGGCCTGCTCGCCGCGCTCACGCTGCTGGTGCCGGCCGAGCGGCTGTTCTGGGTCATGCTGCCGTTCGTGGCGCTCTCCAACGTGGTATCGCCGGCGGCGGTCGGGCTGCTCGCCTGGCAGGGCAGCCGGCCCGCGCGCGTCCTGCTCGTCTCGCTGCTGCCGCTCGCGCTGGGCGTTGCGATCCAGAGCGCGGCCACCTGGGGCCCGCTCGCAGTCGACGCCTTGACCGGCAACGCTGCCTTCATCGGGCTCGCCGTCGCCGTGGTCCTGCAGTCGCTCGCCCTCGCCGACAACTTGAACACCGAGCGGCGCGAACGCGCGCGCCTGTCGCGCCTGCGCCGCTTCTTCGCGCCGCAGGTCGCGCAAGCCATCCTGGCCGAAGGCGCCGAGGCGCAGCTCGCGCCGAAGCGCCGCGAGGTCACGGTCGTGTTCACCGACCTGCGCGGCTTCACGACCTTCGCCGCGGCCACGGCGCCCGACGAGGTCATGCGAGTGCTGCGCGAGTACCACGAAGTGGTCGGCCGGCTGGTGACGCGCCACGAGGGCACGCTCGAGCACTTCGCCGGCGACGGCGTGATGATCTTCTTCAACGCGCCGCTCGAGGTCGCCGATCCCGAGCTGCGTGCGGTCCGCATGGCGCTCGACATGCGCGGCGAGTTCGAGCGGCTGCGCAGCACATGGGCGGCGCGGGGGCACGAGCTCGGTGTCGGCATCGGCATCGACTGCGGCCCGGCTACGGTCGGCCGTGTCGGCACCGACGAGCGCTGGAACTACGCCGCGATCGGGCCGGTCACGAACCTCGCGGCGCGGCTCTGCGGGCGGGCGGCGCACGGCGAAATCCTGGTTTCGGCTGCGGTGCGCGCGAAAGTCGGCGAGGCGGTCGTGGCACGCGACCTCGGTGAGCAGGAGATCAAGGGCCTGCCCGGGCCGGTACCCGTGTTCAGCCTCGGGCCGCAGGCCGCATGAGGCTGGCCCAGATCGCGCTCGCGCTCGCGCTGCTGGTCTGGGCCGCCGCCTGGTGGCGGACGCGCGCGCTGCCGCCACCCGAGCAGGTCCGGCCGGAGCTGCTGCAGGAGCCCAGGCAGGGAAGGACCCAGCGCGAGCGCTTCTCGTTCGCGTACCGCGGGCTCCAGTACGAAGTGCAGCCGGTGGCAAGCTACGACCTTTACGGCCTGGTGGTGTCGCACAACGACATCCACGGCATCGCCGACATCTACCACGACGAGGACTCGGTCGACACCAAGGACCTGTGCGTGATCTGGGGCGCGAACCTCGAGCGCTACGATTACCTGCGCATCACCTTCGAGAACACGCCGACGTGGTGCCACTGGTCGTGGCGCTCGGACGAGATCCGGTTCGACTCGACCGCCATCGCCAACAACCACCTGGTCACCGGCAGCGACGCCTTGCGCGCGGCGCTCGAGCGCGTGCACGTCGGCGACCAGGTCCGCTTCACCGGCGTGCTGGCCAACTACCGCGACCTGCGCCACCCGGAGTACTGGCGCCCGACCTCGACCTCCCGCACCGACAGCGGCGGCGGTGCCTGCGAAGTGGTGTTCTTCGAGTCTTTCGAAGTGCTCAAGGCGAATGCCGCCGCCGCCTGGCAGGTCCGGCGGGCAATGCCATGGCTCACCGGCGCGCTGCTGGCCCTGATCCTGGTCGTCGCCGGGACCGCGAGCCAGCGGCGCGGCGAGGTGCGGGTCTAGTATGATGAATTCGTAGCGACGAAATCGGGGGCTCGGTGCAGGGGAGACGGCTCCGCGTCTGCGCGGCAATCGGCGTTTTCCTTCTCGGCGTGGCCGGGAGCGGGTTCGCGCAGGACCGTTACGGTCCCGTCGGCAACGAAACCCTCTGGGCGGTGGCCACCAAGGTCAACGCCGGCCGCTCCAGCAGCGTCGCGCAGATGGCCTGGGCCCTGTACCGGGCCAATCCGCAGGCCTTCGACGGTTCGCCCGACAAGATGCGCCCGAGTGCGGTACTCAGCGTTCCGGCCGCGGCCTTCGTCAACGAAATTACGGCGGCGCAGGCCTACGCTTACGTGACGGGCCGCAGCGCGCCGGCAGCGGCTGCCGCTCCGGTTCCCGCACCGACCGTCACGGCGCAACCGCGCCCGGCCGCCACGGTTCCGCTTGCCGTCGCACCGGTGTCGGAAGGCCCGGTCACGATGCCGCTCGCGTCGACCGCTTTCGCCGGCAGCACGGAGCAACGCGCCGCCGTCGCGATGCGCCAGTCGGGCCGCAGCGCGGAAGATCTCTACCAGTACCTCGCGCCGCTCGAGGACCGCTACGCCGGTGACGTCGACTACGACTACCTGCTCGGCAGCGCGGCGCACGACTCCGGCAACTACAGCCAGGCGATCTTCGTGTTGCAGCGCGCCGTGGCGACGAAGCCGGGCTTCGCCGGCGCGCGCATGGAGCTGGCGCGCGCGTACTTCGCCCAGGGTGACAACGAGTCGGCGCGGCGCGAGTTCACCGCGCTAGAGAAGGACAATCCGCCGCCGCAAGCGCGACGCGCCATCAAGGAGTACCAGGCGGCGATCGACCGGCGCGCAGCGGTGTACGAGTCGCAGCTGGGCGGTTACGCCGAGCTCGCCACCGGCTACGACAGCAATGCCAACGGTTCGCCCGACCTGCAATCCTTCCTCGGCATTCCGCTCGACGAGCGCAACCAGGCGACCGCCTCGACCTATTACTCCCTCGACGCCGGCGGCCTGGTGTCGTACCCGTTTGCGCCGGGCTGGCGGCTGCTCGGCACCGGCAACGCCAGCTATCGCAGCAACCCCGACGCCACCTTCGTCGACTCGCAAGTGTTGCGCCTGGGCGGTGCGGTCGAGTGGCGGCCGAACCAGTACGAATTCAGCCTGCGCCCGAGCTACGGCATGTCGTTACTGGACGGTGAGGACAACAACACGGTGATCGCCGTCGACCTCGCCGCTACGCGCCATTTCGAGCGGGCGCAGCTGTCGCTGAACCTGCGCAGCGGCCAGACCCGCTACACCGAAGGGCTCGAGGTGCTGGACGTGGACACGCTGCTTTACGGCCTGGCCGGCAGCTACACGACGCCGCGGGTGCAGTACCTGGGCGCCGTCACGGCCGGGACCGACGACGCCGTGGAGCCGGGCTCGCAGTTTGGCCGCGACCTGGCCGGCCTGCGCGCCGGCGCCATCGTCGGCCTCGGCCGTGGCAACGGCCTGCTGGCGTCGGTGGCGATGCTGAGCGCCGACTACGACCAGCCACCGTTCGGCCAGGCCCGCAGCGACGACCAGCTGATCGGAACGCTTGGCTTCGACTGGGGCGGCTGGCGCGCGCTGGGCTGGGTCGTGCGCGCGCAGCTCAGCTACGTCAGCAATTCTTCGACGGTCGCACTGTACGAATACGACCGCGTCGACCTGGGCGTGTCGCTGCGCCGGGAGTTCAAGTGAAGCCGCTGCGCCTGGGCCTGGCGCTGGCCTTGCTGCTGGGGCCGCTCGCCGCGCACGCTGCCGCCGGCCAGATGCTGTTCGCGCTCGGCCGCGTCGAGATCCAGCGCGGCAGCCAGACCTTCTCGGCGCAGCGCCAGATGCCGGTCGAGGTGGGCGACACCATTCGCACCGGGCCCACGGGCCTGGCGCAGGTGCGCCTGAAGGACGGCGCCCTGTTGTCGCTGCGCTACGGCTCGATCCTGGTGATCGAGGACTTCCATCTGCCAGCCGCCGCGCCGGCCGCGACCGGCACCACGCCGATCGCGACCGCGCCGCCGAGCGCGGCAGCCGTGGGCGGTCGCAGCGTGTTGCGCCTGCTGCGCGGTGCGTTCCGCACGGTCACCGGCTTGATCGGCAAGGGCGCCAACGACAACTACAGCGTGGTGACGCCGGTGGCGACCATCGGCATCCGCGGCACCGACTACAGCGCTGCCTACTGCAACGCCGACTGCGGTACCACGCCCGACGGGCTGTACGTCGGCGTGTCGAACGGCGAGGTCGAGCTCAACAACGACGGCGGCAAGCTGGTGCTCGGCAACGACCAGTACGGTTACGTGAAGGACTCCTCGACCGCGCCGGACCAGGAACTGGCACCGCCGGAGGTGCTCGAGGCGCCGATCGAGGACAGGGACGAGGAAGAGGACGAGCAAGGCGAGGACGGCGCGCGCGGCGAGGAAACGGCGGCGGGGGACGAGCCGGCGCCCGAGGGCAGCTATGGCGGCGACACGCTCACCGGCGAGGTCGCCGATGTCACCACCAAGCCCGAGGGCGAGTATGAATTGCGGCCGGGCCTGCCGGGCAGCTTCGCGGTCGGCGGCGCGGGCTTCGCCGAAGCCAACAACAATGGCCTGTACCTCGACGACACCGGCGCACTGGGCGGCTTCCTCGGAGACGGCGTCAGCAGCGACGGCTTCACCAGCATCGGCACCGCGCAGAACGTCAACCAGGGCGCCGACGACGCGACCGGCCTGCGCTGGGGACGCTGGAGCGGCGGCCTGGCCAATTCCTCGACCGGCCCGGTCGACCTGAGCAACCAGAGCCTGCACTGGATCTACGCGTCGTCGGGCGGTGACGTCGCACTGCGCGTCACCGGCTCGGCGACGTACACCCTGATCGGCAACACCGACCCGACCGACACGGCCGGCAACGTCGGTTTCCTCGGCAGTGCCACGCTCGATGCCGATTTCACCAACCAGACCGTCACCAGCACGCTGAACCTCGGCATCAACAGCCAGGTCTGGCTGGCGAGCGGCAGCGGCAGCATCACCAGCGGCACTCCGCTGTTCGACGGCACGTACGCCGTGACGGTGAACGACGCGCTGGGCGCGCCGATCGGCACGGGCACGGGCCTGTTCGACGGTTTCTTCACCAGCGGCGCGCTGGGCGCCGGCCTCGCCTTCGACCTGACCAGCCCGGGCCTCGGCAGCACGGTCTCGGGTGCGGCGGCGTTCGCCGAATCCGGCGGCCTCCCATGACCGTGCCGGCGCGTCGCCTCGCCCTGGTCCTCGCTGCCGCGCTGGCGGCGGGATGCGGGCAGGACGAAGCGCCAGGCGATGCAAACCCGGCCGGCACCGTTACGGGCACGGTCAGCAAAGGCCCGCTGCAAGGCGCCACCGTCAACTTCTTTGCCGTCGACGTCGCCGGCAATGCCACCGGCGGGCCGCTGGTGACGCCGGTCACCACCGACGCCAGCGGCGCGTTCACGGTCTCGGGCCTGCCGACCGGCGTGCCGGTCCTGGCCGAGACCAGCTTCGGCAGCTATGTGGACGAGTCCGACCCGCAAACCAACCCCGCGCTGCGCCGCACGATCGCCTTCGGCGCGACCGACACGCTCGCGGCGGTGCTGCCGCCGAACGCGACCACGGTGGTCATCACGCCGTACTCGATGGCGATGTACAAGAAGGCGTTCAACCAGGCGGCCGGCTCGAACTTCGCCAACACCTATGCCGCGGTGCGCACGCAGGCGACGGGCGCGTTCGGCTTCGACCCGATCACGACGGTGCCGGCCAACCCGACTACCGGCGCCGGCGGCTCGCAGGCCTACGCGCTGCTGCTGGGCGCGGCGGCGCTGACCATCAACCAGATCGCCACCACCACGCCGCCCGAGCACCTGCCGGGCTACGCCGACGTCATCGCCTTCGTTAACGACTTCGCCGATGGCCGGCTCGATGCGGCGAGCCTCGACGACATGGTGCGGCGCTTCCGCAACAACAATATCGGCGTGTACGGTGACACCCCGGCGCCGGCGGTGAACGAGGCGGCGCTGTCGCAGCCGGCGGTGGTGCCGAACACGGCGCCGACGATCACCGCGTTCGCCGACCAGGTCATCAGCGAGGAGGGCGCGACCGGCGCGCTGGCCTTCACCATCGGCGATGCCGAAACGCCAGTGGCATCGCTGACCGTTTCTGGCGCCTCGAGCAACCCGGCCGCCGTACCGGTGGCCAACATCGTGTTCGGCGGCAGTGGCGCGTCGCGCACCGTGACCGTCACGCCCGTGACGAACGCGACCGGCGCGGTCACGATCACCGTGACCGTAACCGACGCCAACAGTGCCACGACCGCCGAGCCCTTCCTGCTGACCATCAACAACATCAACGATCCGCCGAGCTGGACGGCGGTGCCGCCGACACAGGGCACGCTGGAGGACACGCCCCTGGCGCTGGGCGGCGCCAACGCCTACGTCGTCGCCGACGTCGACCACACCGTGCTGACCATGATCGCCAACGCGAACAACGGCACGCTGACGCTGGCGTCGCCCGTCGGCCTGAGCTTCACCGTAGGCGACGGCGTGGCCGATGCCACGATGACGTTCTCCGGCACGATCGCCGCGATCAACACCGCGTTGAACGGCATGACCTTCAACCCGGCGGGCAACTTCAACGGCTCGACCACCGTCAACCTGCTGGCCGACGACGACCCGGTTGCCCCCGGCGCGGTCGGGGCGGGCCTCACCATCAACGTCACGGCGGTGAACGACCCACCGTCGTTCAGCGTGCCTGCCTCGGCGCCGTCGGTGTCCGAGGGCGCGCCGCCGCAGACGGTGAACGGTTTCGCGACGGCGATTTCGGCAGGTCCGGCCAACGAGAGCGGCCAGACGGTCACCTTCAACATCACCGGCAACGACAACCCGACGCTGTTCTCGGTGGCTCCGGCGATCAACAGCGTCGGCACGCTGACCTACACACCGGCAGCCCTCCAGAACGGAACCGCGAACATCACGGTCGTGGCCGTTGACGACGGTGGCACCACCAACGGCGGCGTGGACACTTCGGCGTCACAGGGCTTCACCATCACGGTCACCTCGGTCAACCAACCGCCGATCGTCGACGTCAACGCCGGCTTCACCGTGGACGAAGGCTTGAGCTGGACGTTCACGACCAGCGAGCTGTCGGCGAGCGATCCGGACCACGCGCCGTCCGACCTCACGTTCACGATCGGGCCGCCGCCGGTGAATGGCTCGATCCTCGTCAACAGCATCCCGGCGAGCAGTTTCACGCAGCTTGACCTGGTGCTCGGCTTCGTCGAATACCAGCACGACGGCTCGGAAACCACGTCCGACACCTTCGACTTCGTGGTCATGGATGCGGGCGCGCCGCCGCTGCAGACCACGGTCGAGACGTTCCTCATCACGGTCAACCCGGTCAACGACGCGCCCGTCGCGAACGACGACAGCTACGTGATGGCGGGCAACACGACACTAACCGTGGACGCGGCGGACGATCCGGTGCCGCCACCGGGCCTGCTGTTCAACGACACCGACGCGGAGGAAGGCACGCCGCCGACGGCTGCCGGCCAGACCCCGCCCGTCTGCGTGCCGGATCCGGCGCCGGCGACCTGCTCGCTGGATTCGTTCAGTGGCGACGGCAGCTTTGCCTTCACGCCGCCGGTCGGCTTCTCCGGCACGATGACCTTCACCTACGTGGCGCTGGACACCCAGCTCGGGAGCTCTGCGCCGGCGACCGTGACCGTCACCGTCACGCCGGGATCGCCTGAAGCCCTGCTGCCGTACCTCACGGCGGCCGGCGACCTGATGCTGTTCGACCCGATCGACCCCGCCAACCCCGTGCCCGTCGCCAGCGGGCTGCCGGCGACGGGCTTCGTGGCGGAGACGCTGCTGCTGGGGAGCGGCACCGTAACGACCGCCACCGGCATCCACGAATCGAAGCTGGTCTACATCCACGACAACGGCTCGACGCGCACCGTGCGGCTGGTCGACCTCGAGCCCGGCATGAGCCACGTGCCGATACAAGTGTCGGACATCACCGACGCCTGCGACATCGACATCGCCGAGGACATCCGCAATCCGTTCAACAGCCTGCTGCGCGTCAACAGCGCCGGCACCGACGGCATCTGCGAAACCCCCGATGACTTCAACACGGCGGAGACGTGGCTGGTGCCGGTGACCACGCCGCCCGCGTCGCCGGGCACGCAGATCGGCTTCGGCAACTGCTGCGGCATCGCCGCCATCAGCGACGCCAACGGCAACCTGATCTCCGTGCTCAGCGCCGAGGACGATGGCAGCGGCTCGACCTTCACCCTGGTCCGCCGCGACGTCGCCGACCTCGCCACGCCGGTGTTCACGCAGTCGCTCGACATCGCCGGCAACGGCCGCATCTACGGCCGCATCGCTCGTGGCTTCGGCGACCAGCACATCTATGTCAGGGCACTGCGCACGTCGCTCGATACCAGCTACAGGTTGCTGCGCTTCAACGTGGCGACCAACTCGCTGACCGAGCTGTTCGACTACGGCGTCACCGACGCCGCCGCCTTCAACAGCGACCTCGACAACGCGGCGCTGGATGCGGTGAACCTGTACTTCACCAGCCCCGACGGCACCGGCATCTTCAGGGTCCCGCACGCCGCGACCGGTCCCGGCGACGTGGTCACGCTGGTGGCATCGCCCGGCGTCGGCTCGACCACCAACCTCGAGCAGACCGCCAACCGCATCGTGTTCCAGACCAGCAGTGGGCCGACCGGCGTCTACTCCGTGCCGAAGGCAGGCGGCTCCGTGGCCGGGATCGCGGTGGACAC
>JBQTJQ010000095.1:0-1606 GCA_052386975.1 Gammaproteobacteria bacterium
CCTTGGCCTGCGCGGCCGGCAAGGAATTTGGTGTCCAGGGCAGCTTGGGCGCGGTGGATCGCCACATTGAGAACGACACTGGTTTCGCAAGCCTCGACCTCGAGTACGACACCGGCATCGCGCTCCAACTCGAAGGCGATGCAGCCATCGGGCATGACATCTTGCTGCGCGCCAGCTACGCGTACATCGAGTACGACGAGCTCACGGCGATCGGTGGTGCGCTGACCATCGCCGAAGACGTCGTCCAGCGCGACCTGCGACTGGGTGCGTTCTGGGCGCGCCCGACCCAGCAGTGGCGTCTCGGCGGCGGTTACGTGCAAATGGATGGCCGCGACAATTTCGGCAGCACGGGCAAGGGCCGCGGTCCGTTCATCGAGGCCGGGATCGAGTTGCAGGCCGGCCTGCGCGTGAGGTTCGACTTCGCCGGCGCGATCCTGCAGCTGCGCGGCGATCTGGCCGCCGATGGCTACGAGGCGCGCGCCGGCGTCGCCTTCGGCGCTGGCACCACGCGTTTCACGGCGGACGCCCGTTACCTGGTCCTCGACCGCCACGGCGCCGTCGCCGGTTTCTCCTTCGCCGACGAGAACCTGTCCGAGCTGCGGCTCGGGATCGAGCGGCGCTGGGGCGCTACTGGTACTTGACCGAGCAGCCGTAAGGCTTGGTCGAGGCGTTGGTCAGCGGCTTGCCGCTCATCGCCTCCGCCAGCGCGACCTTCACGTAGGGCGTCGCCTGGGCGATGTCGGACGCGTCGGAGCTCGGGATGCTGTCGATGCCGCCCATGTAGATCAGCTTGCCGTCCGGCGCCACGATGTACATGTGCGGCGTGGTCTTGGCCTCGTACTTGCGGCCGACGTCACCGCTCGGGTCGAGCAGCACCGCGGTCGGCGCCGCGCCGCGCTTCTGGGTCAGCTCGGTGGCCCTGGCCGCATCGACGTGGCCCTGCTTGCCGGGCGCCGACGAGACCACGGACAGCCACACCGCGCCCTTGCCGGTCAGCTCCTTCTGCGTCGACTGCATGTTGCCGTTGTAGTGCTTCTTCACGAACGGGCAGTCGTGGTTGGTCCACTCGAGCACGACGTACTTGCCTTTGAAGTCGGCCAGCGAATAGGACTTGCCGTCGGCGCCGGGCAGCGTGAACGCGGGGGCGGCTTCGCCGACTTTCGGCGCGGCCTGGGCCAGGCCGCTGGCGAGGACGAGGGCGGCGAACGCAACAGCGGTCTTGAGGCGCATGAGTCTCTCCAGAACTTGATTCGCGGGTCGGCTATCTTCGCTCCAAACTCGACACCCACGCCACTGCCTGGATGACCATGTCCGGCGTCAGCACCTGGGGCAGGATCTCGGGATCGCCCTCGGGTGGATACAGCAGGTACAGCGGCACGCCGCTGCGGCCGAACCGCATCAGCGCCGCGGTGATCGCCGGATCGGGCGTGGTCCAGTCGGCGGTCAGCCAGGCCACGTTCTTCTCGGCCAGCACGCGGCGCACCCCGGCGTTCTCGAACACCACCTTCTCGTTGACCTTGCAGGTGATGCACCAGTCCGCGGTGAAATTGACGAACACGATGCGGCCCTGCGCGCGCAGCTCGGCCAGCCGCGCGTCGGAGTAGGG